>CAZSOV010000081.1:0-28262 GCA_964608505.1 uncultured Verrucomicrobiota bacterium | reverse complement strand
CGCCGAACCGTCAGGGGCGGTCCGGTGCCCGGGCCGGCGTTGGGGGGCCGGACGCCCGAGGCACGGCCTCGCTTCGGGGCCCTTTCCGCGGCGGGGATGGCGCGGATGTCGGGGTTGGCGGGGCAGGTGGCTCCGCAAGGCGGACGGGGAGCGCGCACGCGTGGGGCCGCCGGACCGGGAGCAGGGGGCGGATTTCGGCAGCGTGGCGATCCGCGGGCGGGGGTGCCGGAATGGTCGCTCGACGAGGCGTTTCGGGACGACGCGTTTTCCTTTGTCCGGCTGCAATACCGTTCCTCGGGACGGGGTGGATGGCGCGTCGACTATCCGGGTGCCGATTTGAATCTGTCGTACCGACTGCACCGGTTGTCGTCGCTCCGGGTCTCGCCGGATCCCCTGGCGCTGGAGTTGGATGATCCGCGGCTGTTCGACTACCCGTTCCTGTTCATGACCGATCCGCGGAGCATGGCCCTGACCCGATCCGACGCGGAGATCCTGCGGCGGTATCTGTTGGGGGGTGGATTTCTGTTGGTGGACGATTTCTGGGGCAAGCGGATGTGGGACCACCTGATGAGCGAGATGGCGAAGGTGTTTCCGGATCGGGAGCCGGTGTCGCTGCCGTTCGAGCATTCGATTTTCCACGTGCCGTATCACCTGCCGTACAAGCCGCAGGTGCCGAGCGAGGATTCGGCGCACGCGACGAAGGACCAGCCGGACCCGTATCGGACCTGGGAATTCGAGATCACCTGGGAGGAACCGCATCCGGTCGAGTACCGGGCGTATCTGGACGACCAGGGGCGGGTGATGATGTTGATTGGGTGGAACACGGATCTGAGCGACGGTTGGGAGGAGGAAGGGATCAGCGAGTGGTTCTTCAAGGAGTACTCGGAGAAGCTGGCGTATCCGATGGGGATCAACATCGTGTTCTACGCGATGACGCATTGAACGGAGGCCCGATGGCACAGGCTTGGCTGGTGTTCGTGGGCAGCGGGTTGGGCGGCGTCTTCCGATGGTGGCTGGGCGGCCTGATCGTCCATCGCCTCGGATCGGGATTCCCGTGGGGTACGCTGTTCGTGAACGTGACGGGGTCGTTCCTGATCGGGTTCTTCGGCAGCCTCACGGGACCGGAAGGACGGTTTCTGACGTCGCCGGGATGGCGGCAGTTCTTCCTGATCGGGATCTGCGGCGGGTATACGACCTTTTCGTCGTTCAGTCTCCAGACCTTGTCCCTGATGGAACACGGCCATTGGGGGCGGGCGGGGGGGAACCTCGGCGGGTCGGTGGGCGGGTGTCTGCTGGCGGTGTGGCTCGGGTACCTGCTGGCCCGCGCCCTGAACCCGGCAAAGGGGCAGTAGAGCAGCCCAGGAGCAGGGGCTTCCCCCCCAGAACTGTTGCGGGCCGCAACCCGGGAGCCTAGAGCGTGCGGCATGTCCTGCCACGGTCCCGCCGTCGATCCACGAAAAGCACGAAGGACACGGAATCGAAACCGCGTTCCCTACCGGTTCTGCCTGGTGGCCGCCTGGATGTTGTGGGCGGGCGGCGGGAGCGGGGCGGCGCAGGAGGTGGCGCTGGATCGTGCCCGCTGGATCTGGGGGGAAGCCGCCGCCGAGCGCTGCGAGCTCCGACGCATCTTCCACCTCGAGTCCCTGCCGGCCCGCGCCACGCTGTGGATCACGGCCGACAACGGCTATGAGTTGCGGCTCAACGGCGCCGGCGTGGGCAGCGATGCGGGGGCCGAGTCCGAGGTCTGGCAGTCCGTCGAGCGCTACGACGTGACCGCGCGGTTGGTGAAGGGCCGCAACGTGGTCGGCATCCGGGGCGTGGATCTGGGCGGGGTCCGCGGCGTCATCGCGGCCCTGCGGGTGGAGTCGACGAATCGACCGGCCCTGGAGATCCCGACCGACGACACGTGGCGGGCGGGGCCGGAGGGGGAAGGGGCGGACGTTTCGCACCCCGAATTCGTGGAGGGTCCGGAATGGCGGGCGGCCCGGGTGCTGGGGCCGAACGGCATGGCACCCTGGGGGCGGGTCGCCTGGTCCGAGGCCGTCGAACGGTCGCGCACGACGAGTCCATGGAGGCGGGTGGAGCTCGCGCCTCCGGGCGCCGGTTTCGTCTGGCCGGAAGGCGTGGCGTTCGTGGCGGAGGATTGCAGCGTCTACGTGCCGTTGCGGGCGGACGCGTGGGGCGTGGCGTTCCGGATCGGCGACTGGTCCCGGGCCTACACGGAATTCGATCTGCCCTGTCCGGCCAAGATCGGGCGCAAGCTGTACGCGTTGTCGTGGGAAACCCGGGCGGCGGAGGCGGCGCGGCACGGGGGCGGGGGCGCGACGAACCCGCCGGGCCCCGCACCGCGGCTGCGACTGCTGTGCGACGCGGGGGCGGGAGCCCTCGGGTCCCCGAGCGTGTCGTTCGATGGCCGGTCGCTGCTGGTCTCGATGGCGCGCGACGGCGAGAAGTTCTTCCACGTGTACCGGGTGCCGGCGACGGGCGGGGAGCCGCGGCGGCTGACCGAGGGCCCGTTTCACGATCTGGATCCGGTGGAGTTGCCGGACGGGCGAATCGCATTCGCGTCGACGCGGATCGGCACGTTCGAGGAGTACCACCAACCGCCGTCGCGGGCGTTGTTCCGGATGAATGCGGACGGCACGGACATCCATCCGATCACCTCGACGCTGATCTTCGACAACGAGCCGAAGGTGCTGGCCGACGGGCGGCTGATCTTCGTGCGCACGGACAACTTCTTCGATCGCGGCAAGGTGGAGACGCTGTTGCACGGGATTCGGCCGGACGGGACGGACGGTCACACGGGGTTCGGGGCGAACGTCGGGGCGGACTACGGGGTGCGATTGCGGGCCCATGGGTACGGAAGCCCGGCGCCGCTGCCCGACGGGCGGGTGGCGTATCTGTCCAACCGGGGCAACTACGTGGGCTCGGCGGGCAGTCGCGTGGCGGATCAGGTTCGGTTGCCGGGGAATCTCGGGGACGTCGCGGCGTTGCCGGACGGGCGGGTGCTTTGCACGGTGTTGCGGTCGGACGGCAAGCGCATGAACTCGGATCTGCTCGGGGTGATCGAGCCGGAGGAGGGGCCGGTCACGCGGGTGTTCGAGGCGGACCTGGGCGGGATTCACTCGCCGGTGTTCCTGGGGGCCCGGCGGCGGCCGCCCGTGCTTCAGGACCACGTGGATCGGGCGGCGGCGGAGCGCCCGGGAGCCACGGGCTATCTGGTGTGCCAGGACGCGCGGTTCACGACCAAGTCCAAGGCGGACTGGGGGCGGGTGCGGGCGATCCGGGTGCTGGGGGCGGTGCCCCTGACCGTGCGATCGTCCCATTCGCACATCGTGCATGTCGGGCACGAGACGGTGGAACTGGGGACGGTGCCACTGGCCGCGGATGGCTCGTTTCACGTGGAGGTGCCCGCGGACATGCCGCTGGCGTTGCAGGCGGTGGACGCGGAAGGGCGGTCGGAGTTGAACGAGATGTCGTGGCTGTACGTGCGGCCCGGGGAGCGCCGGGCGTGCCTTGGGTGCCACCAACCTCGGGAGTCCGCGCCGGCCATCGGGGCCGGGGTGGCCCTGGCGTTGCAGGCGCCGCCCTTGAAGCTGACGGGGCAGGGGGATCCGCACCGGTTCCGGGGCAACAATCCGGGCGTGACCGGCATGATGGACCTCCAGTTTGAGCGCTTTCGCGAGGTCGCGTCGCTCAACCGCCACGCCCTGCGAGGCAATCCGCGCGCGACCGGGCGGGACGAAGTGCGTGCCTTGCTCGATCAACTCGCGGAGGGCGACGGGGACCGGCGGATCTCGGCGGCCCAACGGCTGGCGATCTTCCGGGTTCCGGCGGCGGCGCCCGCCCTGGCGGTGGCCGTGAAGGATCCCCGCCGCGAGGTGCGCGTGGCAGCCGCCCTGGCCCTGGCGGCCTGCGGCACGCGCGCGTCGCTCCCGGCCCTGCTCGACGCCGCAGAGGATCCGGACCGCGTGGTGCGCGGAGCCGCGGCGGTCGCGCTCGAGAACCTGACGGGGTACCGGGAGGAGGGCACGGGCACGGGCACGGGCACGGCGGCGGCGTGGCGAACGTGGTTTGCCGCGACGTCTTGGGAACGGATCGAGCGGGACCTGATCGACCGGTTACAATCGGGGCGGGAGGTGCGGGGAGCCGTGGTCGCGTTGGGGCATGTCGGTGGCGTCGAGGGACGACGGGCCTTGCGCGAATGGCTGAAGGTCGAGGCGGCGAAGAACCCGTATCCGATCTTCGAGAACGACAATCGCACGGACACCTTCACGTTCGGCGCGGAGTCGGTGTGGAATCCGCGGACCGTGCAGGAGGGCGTCCGGGCGTTGGGACGATCCGGCGACGTGGATGCGCTGCCGTTGCTGGAGGGTTGGCTCGCGCGGAACGTCGAGCCGCGCAGGGGCAACCTGTTCCTGGCGGAGGCGGCCATCGAGGCTCTGGGGCGGCTGGGCACGCCGGCGGCGGAGGAGATTCTGCTGCGGACCTTCGCGGGGTTGTCGGACTACTGGCACTACGTGGGGTGGTACAGCGATCACCCGGCGCTATACGCCTGTCATGCCTCGCCGATTCACGGGCGCCTGCTGGAAGCCCTCGAGTGGCTGGGATCCACCCGTGCGGGCCTCCTCGTGCCGGCGGTGATCCGGTCGATTCCGACCGACCCGGACCGGGGGTTGTTCCTGGACAACGACGACTACGAGGTGCTGGCGGGGCGGTTGATCCGGCGCAGCGGGCGCGGGGAGGAAGTGACGGAGACGTGCCTGGCGTTGCTCGGCGATCCAACGGCGCGGGTCGCGGGGGACGTGAAGGAGGCATTGGGCCGGACCCACGCGGCCTGGGGCGGGCATCCGGGTCCCGAGAATCGCGCGGCGCAGATCCTGTCGCTCGTCTGCCGGGATCCCGCGTTGGAACCCCGGGTGCGGGCGGCGTATGCGCGGTACCTGGGGCGACCGGAGGAGCCGGTGCGCCGGGCGTTGGGTAACCCGGATTGGACGCCGGTGCGGCACTGGGTGTTGTTCTACCTGGGGCGGGCGCTGGGGCAGTTGGGGAGCGCGGGTTCGGTGGAGAGCCTCGCCGCAACGCTGGGGGATGCGTTGAACGAGGCGCGGCACGGGCGTCCCGATCCGGCGACGCCCGAGATCCATTTCCTTCAGCTCGATTACACGCCGTGCTGGCGGGCGGCGGCGGCGTGGGCGCTGGGGCGGATCGGGGATCGGCGCGCTTGGCCGGCGTTGGTGGGCGCCGTGCGGAACCTCGAGAACGCCGTGGACGTTCGACACGCGTCGGCGCGGGCGCTGGAACGATTGGCCGGCCCCGGCGATCTGGCGGAGTTGCAGGCCTTGGCGGAGGGTTATCCCGAGGTGAGCACGCGCCGGGTCCTGCGGGCGGCGGGCGGACGGTGGGAAACCGCGAACCCCGGTGGGGAGCCGACGGCCGCGAGCCATGCGCCCGGACCGGGCCCAGAGTAAGCCTATGAAGACACGACGTGTGACGTTCCTGGTCCTGACCCTGCTCGCGTGGCTGCGGGTGAACGCGGCGGAATTGCGCTCCCTTCGGTTCGTCGCCGAAACCCCGGAGGCGGCGCGGCGCTGGCAGGAGGAGAGCCGGAGCCGGTTGTTCGCGCTCCTGATGGGCGGAGGCAAACCGGTGGCCGGTCCGTTGCGACCGGAGATCCTTCGCCGGGAGGACGTGCCGGCGGGCGGCTACCTGCTGGAGGAACTCACGCTGCAATCGCTGCCGGACCGACGACTCCACGCGTGGATGGCGGTGCCCCGCAATCCGCGGGGCCGGGTGGGCGCGGTGCTGGCAATCCACGGACACGGGGGAACCGGGGAGGAGATCGTGCGGGGGCGGAGCCTCTACGGGCATGGGCGGGCCCTGGCGGAACTGGGCTACGTCGTGATCGCGCCGGACGTGGGGCAGCACGCGTTGCAGCATCCGGGGTGGTCGCTCATGGGGGAGCGCACCTGGGACGCGCTGCGCTGTCTGGACTACCTGGAGACGCGGCCCGAGGTCGACCGGGACCGATGGGCGGTGGCGGGGCTGTCGTTGGGCGGCGAAACGACGATGTACGTGGCGGCGCTGGACCCGCGGGTGAAGGTCGTCGACAGCAGCGGCTGGCTCACGACCGTGGCCAACATGAAGAACGGGCACTGCACGTGCTACGACTTCCCGGGGTTGGAGGAGCACTTCGATTTCGCCGACATTTTCGCCTGCGTGGCGCCGCGGCCCCTGGTTTTGGAACTGGGCGAGAAGGAGCGGGCGCCCGGAGGGTTTCCGGTCGGGATCGGGCGGGGCGCGTTCGAGGAGATCCGAAAGGCGTACCGCGTGCTGGGCGCCGAGAACGCCGTGACGCTGTCGGTGCACGGCGGGGGGCATGTGTTCGTGGGACGCGATTTCTGGGGGCCGTTGCGGCAGACCCTCGGGGCCGCGGGGCCGTGGGTGACGCCCGGGGAGTCCCGGAGGCCGGACGAATCCGAACTGCTGCGGCGGGGCGAGCTGGCCCGGCGCTGCTTGTCGCGGGCGCTCGGGGTGCTCGACGGCTGGTGGGCCACGCGGGATGCGGTCACGGGACTCTATCCGCGCCGCTTGGACCAGCCCGTGTGGGCGCCGGCGGACAACGCGGCGGACATGCTGCCGTTCCTGGCGTTGACCGCCCATTTCCTCGCGCCGGACCGGTTGTTCGGGATCGTCGACGTGATCGCGCGGGAGCAGGCCCTGACGACCCGCCATGCCGGGTTGCCGGACTGGCTGTCGTTGACGAATCGGACCTGGGCCTATGCGGACACGAACCTGTTCCGGCTGATCTTCGGCGGGGCGGAGTACTGCAAGGACGGGCTGCTGCCGATGACGGAGGCGATGGGACGGGGGCCGTGGGTGGAACGGATGACCGGGTTGATCGACGCGATCTTCGCGGCGGCGCCGGTGGAGACGGAGTACGGGATGCTCCCGACGGACGATTCGGAGGTGAACGGGGATCTGTTGCAGGTGCTGGCGCGGTTGCGGGCGCTGACGGGCGACGGGAAATACCTGCGCTGGGCCGAGCGGATCGGGGACGCCTACTGCCTCGAGGTGCTGCCCCGCACGGGGGGACTGCCGCCGCACCGGTGGGATTTCGCGGCCCATCGGGCGACGCGCGACGTCCTGAACCTGAACGACCACGGCAACGAGCTGATCGGCGGGCTCGCGGAGTTGTACGTCGCGACGAGGCATTTCCATCCCGAGCGGGCCGCGCTTTACGAGCCGTCCTTGCGGACCCTGTTCCGGCGGTTGCTGGACCGGGCGCGGAACGAGGATGGACTGTGGTTCAACCTCGTGACCGCGACCACGGGCGAGGTGCAGAACCGGGACACGCCGGACACCTGGGGTTATGCCATGGCCGCGGCGCACACCTTCGGAACCGCGGTGGGCGACTCCGCGTTGACGGAGGCGGCCCGGCAGGCGCTGCGCGGCGTTCACCGGCCACGATACCTGCTTTGGTCCGACGCGGACGCTTACGCGGACGCCATCGAGGGCGCGCTGCTGCTGCTGAACCGGATGCCGGAACCGGCGGGGTTCGCGTGGCTCGAATCGATGCTGCCGCTGTTCCTGTCCAAACAGCGCGAGGACGGAATCATCGAGGGCTGGTACGGGGACGGGAATTACGCGCGGACGGCGCTGATGACGGGCCTGTATTACACGCAGGGAGTGACGTGTCAGCCGTGGCGTCCGGACCTCCGAGTGGGGGCCATCCGGGAGGGCGCGACACTTCGGTTGGTCCTGGCGGCGGACCACGCGTGGGAGGGCACGCTGCGCTTCGACGTGCCCCGACACCGCGAGCACCTCCGCCTGCCGGTGAACTACGCGCGGCTGAACGAGTTTCCCGAGTGGTACACCGTGGATGCGGCGCGGGAGTACCGGGTGGTCGTCGGGTCCGAACCGCCGAAGGTGCGCACGGGTCGGGAATTGAGCGGAGGCCTGTGGATCGGGGTGGGCGCCGGGCGCCCGGTCGAGGTCACGGTCACGGTCACGGTCACGGTTTCCTCCCCGGGACCTTGAGGGATCCGGACGGTTCGGGCAAGGCTGGGGCGTGAACTCCCTTCCCAATCGACGACAGGTGCTCTCCGGATTGGCAGCAGCGGCGGCGTTGTGGCCGCGGGCGGCGCGGGCCGCCGGCGACCGAGCCCCGGCGGGTTGGAAGACCGCGGTCGGACTGAACGGGTTCCAGTCTGCCGGTCACAAGTACAAGAAGAGCTATCCGATCTGGGAAGTGCTCGATTTCGCGGCGCGCGAGGGCTTCGACGGGATCGAGTTGGTGGGCGACTGGCCACAGGGTCCGTATCCCGGCGGCCAGGAGCGGGACCGGATCCGGTCGCTGCGCCGGTTGTACGACGGGTTCGGGCTGCGGATCTTCTCGATCCAACTGGGCGCCGACGGTGCGTTCGCGCCCGACGCGGCCGCGCGGCAGGCGTGGGTGGAGTCGGTGCGGGACCGGCTGCAGCTGGCGGAACAACTGGGCTGTTCGTGCATCGGGATCTGGCCGGGGGGCGGGCTGCGGGGGCAGACGCTGGACGAGGCCCTGGGTCGACTGGCGGCGTCGTTCCGCGAGGTGGCGAAGATTGCGGGCGACCTGGGCATCCTGACGGCCTTCGAAATCGAGCCGCCGTTCGTGTTCAATACCGAGGAGCACGTGCGCCGGATCCTGGCCGAGACCGGGCACCCGAACCTCAAGGTCATCTATGACCCCAGCCACTTCGATCTCATGAACGGGTCCACGGGAAAACCCCACGAAATGCTCCGCCGGATCGGGGTGTCGAACGTCGGATACCTGCACCTGACGGATACCGACGGAACGCTGCGCGACGGGGGCACCTCGAAACACCTGGCCTGCGGCGACGGGCACGCCCGGATCGCGGACTCGCTCGCGGTCCTGCGGGATGGCGGGTTCCGGGGCTGGGCGATGATCGATGCCTGGGAGATCCCGGACCCCTACGACGCCTGTCGGAAGGGATTGGGAATGATCCGTGGGGCCCGCGGAATCTGAACTGCCGAGTCGAGCGGGGGGAGAACGAAGCAGGCCGATGAAGGGGAGAAACCGGCGACGCGAGTCACCGGACCCACGTCGCGGTTTCGCACCGGACTTTCTCCATGCCCGAACCTGATCTCGTGGAGCTGTTCAGGCCCGGCGTTCGCGGATCGCGGCGAGGAGATCGGCGACGACCTCGGCCCGGGGTTTGGCCCCGAGGTTGCCCTTGCCATGCAGGCGGAGGCTGACGTGGCCGGACTCGAGGTCGCGGGCGCCGATGACGAGCATGGTGTGGACGCGGGCCTTCTCGGCCTCCGCGATCTTGGCCTTGATCGGGTCGGCGCCGTAGTCGCCTTCGACGCGGACGAACTGATCGCGGAGCTCGCGGACGATGCCGCGGGCATACTCGATGAGGGGCGCGGCGGCGGGGTCGTCCTGGCTGCCGAGCGTGAGGACGCGGACCTGTTCGGGGGCGAGCCAGAGCGGGAAGTTGCCGGCGTAATGCTCGACGAGGAACCCGATGAAGCGCTCGTGGGTGCCCAGGGGGGCACGGTGAATGCACAGGGGCGTCTTGTTCGTGTTGTCGCGATCTCGGTAGGAGAGGCCGAAGCGGGCGGGCACGGCGAAATCGACTTGGTTGGTGGCGATGGTGAATTCGCGACCGATGGCGGACCAGACTTGGACGTCGATCTTCGGCCCGTAGAACGCGGCTTCGTTGGGGACCTCGATGAAGTTGATGCCGGAGTCGACCAGGACCTGGCGGACCATGTCCTCGGTCTTCTTCCAGAGTTCGGGTTCGTTGACGAACTTCTGGCCCAGGCGGGCCGGGTCGTGGGTGGAGAAGCGCATGACGTACTTCTCGAGTCCGAAGATCTTGAAGTACTTGAGGTACATCTCGTTCACCGCGCGGAACTCGTCGGCAAATTGTTCGGCGGTGCAGTAGATGTGCGCGTCGTTCATCTGAAGCGCCCGGACGCGCATCAGGCCGAAGAGCTCGCCGGACTGCTCGTAACGGTAGCAGGTGCCGTACTCGGCGAGGCGGAGGGGGAGATCCCGGTAGCTGCGCGGTTCCGCCGCGAAGATGCGGTGGTGATGCGGGCAGTTCATCGCCTTCAGGTAATACCGCCCCCCGATGAGGGTAATCTCGGTCTCGAGCCGCGCGACGTCCTGCCGGACCTGGTCCGCGGTCAGGCCCGACGGGTTCGGGGAGACCGCCCGTTCGAGGGATTCGAGCAGTTGGATCAGGTCGGCGCGCTTCTCGACCAGTTGATCGCGGCGTTTGCGCTCGTCGTCCTCCAGCATCTCCATGGGGGGAAACATGGATTCCGCGTAGTAGGGAAGATGGCCGGAGGTTCGGTACATCTTCTCCTTCGCGAGGTGGGGGGTGCGGACCCGGACGTACCCCGCCTGAAACTCGGTTTCCTTGGCGAGCCGTTCGAGTTCCTCCACGAGCACGCCGCCCTTGGGGAGAAACAGCGCGAGCCCGGGGCCGACGTATTCGGGGTCGAAGGCGAACAGGCCCATTTCCTGTCCAATCTTGCGGTGGTCGCGGCGCTTCGCCTCCTCCTGCATCCGGGTCCAGTTCTCGAGCTCCTCCTTGTTCTTGAAGGCGGTGCCGTAGAGGCGCTGGAGCTGGGGGTTTTTCTCGTTGCCGCGAAAATAGGCGCTGGCCACGGAGAGCAGCTTGAACGCCTTCACGTTGCCGGTGCGCATGACGTGGGGGCCCGCGCAGAGGTCGACGAACTCGCCGTTCCTGAAGAAGCTGATGGCCTCGCCCTCGGGGATGTCGCCGAGGCGCTCGAGCTTGTAGTTCTGTCCCTTGGCGGCGAACCACGCCCGGGCTTCGTCACGGCTCTGGATGGATTTCTCGAAGACCTGGTTCTCCTTGGCGATCTTGCGCATCTCCTCCTCGATCCGCGGGAAGTCCTCCGGCGAGAACCGGTGGGGGAGGTCGAAATCGTAGTAGAACCCCTCCTCGGTGGGCGGGCCGATGTCGAGCCGGGCGTCGGGCCACAGCCGGAGCACCGCGGCGGCCATCATGTGGGCCGCGGAATGGCGGAGCCGCATCAGCTCGTTCATCTGCTCGCGCTGATCGAGCGACTTGCGCTGCACGTCGGTCTTGGCGGCCTCGAACGGCTGGGCGGGCTGCGGTGCGGAGGCCGGGACGGGTGACGGGATCTCGTTGGACATGGCGGAATTCAGGATGGGTCGGGGCCCGCGCGCTGGGAAACAAAACGCCTCGGACCGTGGCCGGGTACGAGGCGTAAGGCGTCCGAGACCGCGGGAGCGGGCCGGGACGCTAGGTCGTCGTGGTGGTTTTCGGAAATCGTAGGGCCACGAGAGTCTGGGATCGGTTGCTGGGCGACGTGCCGTCGCCGGCGTGATGAAGTCGGAACCGGAGCGGCGTGGCAATCCCGAATCCGGGGCTGGCCGGCGATCCGCAGCCGGACGCTCGCCTGCGACAGCTTGCCCAGCCTCTCCAGGATCCGCTCGGCGCAGGATCGCTCCTCCGGCGGAGGCCGGCGCGGAACCGCGGGATCCAATCGAGAATCGGGATTAAGGGAGGGCCCTAGTTCTACCGATAGCAGGGTGACGCGCTCGATGTCATGCGCCAGAACCATGCGACAACCATGGAGCCATTGACCGCCCCGAGCCGCCGCGGGGCGGCTGGGGAGTGGGTGAATCCGGAGGCCGGGGTCGCCGGAGGTGCCAAGGCGCGCGGAGGCGCGGCGGCGCTGGCGCTGGCGCGCGCGTTGGTGGGCGCCTTTCGACCGTCCGGGGTCGGCGAGCGGGCGCTGTTCCTGACCGGCATCAACCTGATGCTGGTGAACTTCATCATGGTGCAGCACGCGATCGTGGCGTTCCGCCGGGCGGAAATCGCGGTGATCGCCTTCTCGCTCGCCTATTTTGTCGGGGTCTCGGTTGGGTACTTCGTCTCTGACCGCCTTCGTCCGGAGTTCGTCCGGCGGTCGTTGCCGGCGTTCCTGGTTGCTCAGATGGCTCTGATCGCGGGCATGCAGCCCGCGCACGGGATCCTGGGCGAGTGGTGCCGCCGCATCGGGCTGCGGGGGATCGGAGACGACGTGGGGGCGGGCTTGGTATTGTTCGCGCTGCTGGCGGCGTTCGGGACATCGGTTTACGCCATCTTCCTGCCGCGGGTGATCGTGGAGAGCCAGGGGGACCTGCGGCGGCCGTATTCGGTGGAGGTGGCGGGTTCGATCCTGGGTCTGGTGCTCATGCCATTGCTCGCGGGGGTGTCGCATGTGGCGGTGCTGGGCGGTTACTTCGCGGCGTTTCTGGCCCTGATGGTGACGGTCGGCACGGGGTGGCGGGTGGCAGGCGTGCTGGCCGGATTGTCGTTGTGCTTTCTGGCGGCCTTTCCGTCGCTGGATCGGGCGGCGGCGGCGTACACGTACCGGAGGTCCTACGGATGGAAGGTGGAGGAGGTGCCCTTCTCGCGGTTCACGCCGTACCAGAAGGTCGAGGTGGTGCGGGCGGGGGGCGAGAACCGGCTCCTGCTCGACGGACTGCGGCAGTTCGGCGGGGATCCGCGGCGAACCTATTCCTATTTCGTGGCGGAATATCCGGCACGACTGCTCGGTTCGCCGCGCGTGGCGTTGCTCGGGTGCGGCTCGATGGCCACGGTGGGGCGCATCGGGGGGTTCGTGCCGTCGATCCGAATCGTCGACATCGACGAGCACGTGTTCGGGGCGGCGCGGGAGCATTTCCGAAGGGACAACCGCCTGGATCAATTGGGGAACTGGCGGTTCAGCGCCGACGACGCGAAGCATTGGATCGCGAACTCGGGGGAGGTGTATGACCTGATATTGCACGACATTCCGCCGGCCAAGTCGCGCCAGGTGGCGTTGACGTACACGGACGATTTCTTTCGGCTGGTGAAGGCGAGGTTGAGCGCGCGCGGTCTGTTTTCGATTTCGTCGCTGGGGGCGCACGACCCGCGGCGGGAGTACCGGCGGCGGATGCTGGCGACGCTGACTTCGGTGTTCGAGAACGGCTTTGCCCTGGAGCGGCGGGGGAGCCTGTATTTCTACGGGGGCGGACCGCGCCTGGAGGAGCCGTCGGCGGACGGGCTGTTGCAACGGTTGCCGGCGGAATACCGGAAGGAGGTGACGGTTTATTCCGGACGACAACTGCGCGACGAGGCCCACGGGGCGCGCATCATCACGCTCTCGAACGTCGGAGACCTGATCTATGAATGAGCGGGCACCGGTGACGGGCAACGCGCGGGCGAACCTGCTGGCGCTGGCGGTCGGCTTGTGGCTGGCGCTCCTGCAATTCGCCTACTTCTTTCTGCTCGAGGTGCGGCTTTCGAGCCGGGCGACGTCGTTCTTCGTCGCGCTCTTCTTCTGGCTCGTCGGCTTTCTCGCCGGGTTGAACCTGCGGTCGCCGCGCGCGTTTCCGATCCTGCTCGGGCTGGCCCCGGCGGCCTACTACGGCGCGTATCTGCTCCTGGGTGCCCTGCCGTACCGGAACGGGCTGCTGCCCGTCGTCGGGGCGTGCATCGCGACCGGCGGCGCCCTGGCCGGGGCGTTCTTTCCCCATGCCGCAGCGCGGTTCTCGAACGTGAAATGGCTGCTGTTCCAGGAGAACAATGGGTTCGTCGTCGGAATCCTGACGGCGCTCCTGGGTTCGGTTTTCGCGGGACGTTTCCTTCTCGAATGGGCGCCGGTGCTGGGCGCCCTCCCGGTCGTCGCCCTGACGGTGCCGGGTCGGCTCCGTGCCTGACTATCGAATCCGATGGGCCCGGAGACCCCCATGACCATGACCGCGCCAACCGCTGCGCCGAGCTGGTCCGCCGCCCGCCGGGGTTGGGTGCTCTTTCTGGCGGGGGCGAACCTGACGCTCGTCCAGTTCGTGGCGATCCGGGAGTTCGCGGCGTTGATCGGCTCGAACGAACTGGTCGTGCTGCTGGTGGTGGGTGGGTTCTTTGTCGGGTTGTCCCTCGGTTACCTGGTGTCACGGCGCCTGAGTCGGCGGGTGCTGCTGGGGTATGGATTCCTGACCCTGGCGTTGCACGCGTCGCTGCCTTTCTCCGCCCGTTGGTTTTCGGGGACGATGGCCTCGATCCAGCTGGCCGGAAACACGCCGCCGTTCCTGGTGGGACTGGCGGTGTTCGGGCTGGCGCCGTTCTACGCGATCTTCCTGCCCCGATTGCTGGGCGAGGCGCGCGAGGACGAGAAGGCGGCCGGCGAACCGCCGCACCTCGCGATGGTGCGCTGCTACGCGGTGGAACTCGCGGGCGGACTTGCCGGGCTGCTGGCCGTCTTCCTGTTGACCCCGGCCCGGATGGGCTGGATCGCGGCGCTGCATCTGGCGGGCCTGGTGGCGGTCCTCTCGCTGCTTGCCCCGCGGCGTTCCTGGATCACCGCCGGGTTGCCCTGGGTGATCCCCGCGCTCTACGTCTGGGTGCACCCGACCCTGCACCGGATCAGCCTGGAGTACCACCTGCGGAAGACCCACCGACTGCGGTCCGTGCGGCTCCTGGCGTCCGAGTTCTCGCCGTATCAACGCGTCGATCTCGTGGCCGCGCGATTGCGGTCCTCCGACGTGCTGACGACCAATCTCTACCTCGACGGCAATCTCCTCTATGGATCACGCACGCTGAACGACCACAACCTCATGGTGTCGGTCGTTCCGAATCTCCTGGTTCCAACGGCGCAGGGGCCGAATGCCCTCGTGATTGCCGGCGGTTCCCTGGACAACGCCCGGTTCCTCGCGCCGCGGGTCCGTTCGCTGCACGTGGTCGAGATCGACGAGGCGGTGGTCCGCCTCACCCGGCGCCATCTCCAGGAGCCGCGGGGTGGTTTTCCGACCAACTGGACGCTGGTCATCGACGACGGGAAGCACTTCCTCGGAAACTGGAGCGGCGAACGCTTCGACACAATCTGCGTCGACGTGCCGGTGCCGACCCATCTCCAGACGGCGATGCTGCACTCGGAACGGTTCTTCGCCCTCGCACGAAGACGGATGAAGCCGGGCGGGATCTTCGCCATCTCGCTCGCGGGTCAGCTCGATCCCCGTCCCGAGAATGCCCCGCCGTCCGAACGGTTGGCGGCCCGGATCCTGGCCGGACTCCGGTCGACGTTCGGGCACGTAACCGTGGCCCGGCTCGGGGCGCGGGATTATGCTTGGGCGAGCGACCGTCCGTTGTCGGCGGATGCACACGAAGTGCAGCGGCGTCTGAAACGGTTCCACGAGGAAATCGAGGGGAGGCGCGGTCGGGGTCGCAACCATGATCAAGATCGGGTGTTGCAGGGCGGACGACCGGGTGGCGGCCACGGCGGTGCGGGGCACGGCGGTGGGGGAGGAGCAAGCCACGGCGGGGGTGGAGGGTTGGGCGGAGCGGGGGGGGTGGACGGCGAGGGGGGCGCGGGGGCGGGCAGAGGCCAGCGGCGGGTGGAGTTGATGGCCGACGAGGAGGTGATCCGGCGAACCGCCGGCGCGCAACCCATCGGGGAGGCGGACTTCCAGATCGTGATTCGATTGAGCCTGGCGAAGCTGCGGACCCGCTTTTATGCCCCGGAGTGAACCCATGAATCCGCTGCACGCTGCCACGCTTTCCGCGGACGCCGGCTCGGGCGGCGAGCCGGTTTCGTCCGTTGTTCAGGGCCCGAGGGAGCGGGAAGCGAAGGCGCAGGGGCATGGCCCCCGGCGTCGGCTGTCGCGCGGTTGGTATTGGACCCACGTGGCGGTGACGGGCGCGTACTTCGGCGCGCTGCAATGGAGCGCGTTCTTCCTCCTCCAGTCGTACCTGGCGTCGACGGCGACGGTGTACCTGCTTGCGACTCTCGCATGGCTCGGTGGGAGCCTGGCGGGTCTCGCGGCCCCGGGCCGGGCCCGGGAAGGCTGGTGGCTGGCCGTCTCGGTCTCGGCGTATCTCTTCCTGTTCCAATGGGCGCGGGCGCACCCCTACGAGTTGCAGTGGCTGCCGGTCCTGCTGGTTGCCGTGGCGGGCATGGGCGGATACGCGGGGAGGTTCTTCCGCTTCCGGGCGACCGGGGGGGAGGGGAGCCAGCGCCTGTTCTTCACGGAGAACACCGGATTCGTTGCGGGCATGTTCCTGACCGTGGCCATCCTCTACCGCATCGGGGATCGGGGCCTGCTCCTGATTCCCCTGGCGGGTGCGGCGTTGTGCGCCGTGACCCGACTTGGCTTCCGGGAGCGGCGCCCGGATGGAATGGCGTCCGGGCTCTAGCGATCTCGCTGGAGCAGGTACTCGGCCAGGGCTTGCAGCGCCGGGGCCTTGCCCTTGAACGGGGCCAGGGCGGCAAAGGCTTTGTCGGTGAGTTGTTTCGCGATGCGCCGGGACTTTTCAAGGCCGACGATGGACGGGTAGGTGGCCTTTTCCGCGGCCAAATCCTTGCCGGCGGTTTTACCGAGCGTCGCGGAGGTTTGGGTGACGTCCAGGATGTCGTCGATGACCTGGAAGGCGAGGCCGACATGGTAGCCGAAGTCCGTGAGGGCCTCGAGTTGGGCGGGGGTGCAGTTGGCGCTCATGCCGCCGAGGCGGACGGAGCCGCAGAGCAGGGCGGAGGTTTTTCGTTCGTGGATGTAGCGGAGCTGGGGGACGGAGAGCTTCCGGCCTTCCCCTTCGAGATCGGCGACCTGCCCGGCGATGAGTTGGAGGGAACCGGCGGCATGGGCGAGTTCGCGCACCTGCTGGGCGACGGGGTACCGCCTGCGTTCCGGGGCATCGGCGATGATGTCGAAGGCAGCGGTCAGCAGCCCGTCGCCGGCGAGGATGGCGATCCCCTCGCCGAAAACCTTGTGATTGGTGGGTTTGCCGCGCCGGAAGTCGTCGTTGTCCATGGCGGGGAGGTCGTCATGGATGAGGGAGTAGGTATGAATGCATTCGACGGCGGCGGCGGCGGGGAGGGCGGCATCGAGGGGGCCGCCGCAGGCCTCGGCGGCGGCGATGACGAGGGCGGGACGGATGCGTTTGCCTCCGGCAAAGAGGCTGTAGCGCATGGCCTTGTGGATGGTCGCGGGGCGCGCATTGGCCCGGGGAAGGAACCGGTCCAGTGCCGCGTTCACCGCGGCGGTGCGGGAGGCGAGGAACTCGGCGAGTGGGAAAGGGGACGGGGCTTGGGCTTGGGAGGTCCCGGAGGACGGGCGGCGCTTGGATGAAGTGGCCATGCGGTCCGCCTTTTCTAGGGAGCGGGCGCGGAGTCGGGCAAGGGACAAGTGGTTCGAAGTTTGGGATTGCGGGGAGTCGAATCGCTCGTAGGGTGTTCGGCCCTTGGTCGTCCAAGGAAACCATACCGCAAGACCGTGAATTCCGAATTGACCCGTCGGGCCCTCGAAAAAGTGGGGAACCCGAACATCCTCGTGAACCTGTTGTCCCGGCGCGTACGCCAGCTCAATGGCGGCGGCGGCGGCATGGGTCGACCCCTGCTTACCGACACCATCGGTATGGGCGTGGCCGACATCGCGCTGGAGGAGATTTGCGAGGACAAGATCACCTGGGAACAGGCGCTCGACGAGATCGAGGCGGAGACGGTGCGGAAGCGGCGTCGGCGTGCGCCGAGCGTGGCGGCCCTTCCTCCGGGAGCCTCGTCGTCGGAGTAGACCAGCGCTGCGGCGCCCCTTTGCCGCGGACGGAGGGTGCGGCGCGGGTCGGACCTTGGATCCGGAGGCCCCGGTATAAACCAGCCGGGGCCTTTGCTTGAGCGGATGTCGAACATCGTCACCAATTCGAAGGCGCGACGGGACTACGAGATTCTCGAGACCTACGAGGCCGGCATCGTGCTGCGGGGCACGGAGGTGAAAGCCCTGCGGGCGGGCAAGGCGCAGATTGCGGACGCGTTCGTGAAGATCGAGAACGAGCAGGCGTGGCTCCACAACGCGCAGATCGACGAGTATTCGTGGGGTAACCGGATGAATCACCAGCCCCGGGCGGCGCGCAAACTGCTCCTGCACAAGCGCGAGATCCGGAAGCTCGGGGAACAGGCCGCCATCAAGGCGCACGCGTTGGTCCCGCTGTCGATGTACTGGAAGGAAGGCCGCGTGAAGGTGTCGGTGGCCGTGGGCCGGGGCAAGCAGCAGTACGACAAGCGGGAGGACCTGAAGCAGCGGGAGAACGACCGGCACCTCAAGCGGGTGCTGAGCACGCGGGCGCCCTGAGCGTCGCGCGTCCGGGGGGCTTGCTCGCGGGGGCAGGGGCGGGCCGGGGAACGAAGAAGGCTGCAACCCGCACGGGGGAGAACGGGTGGATGCGCCTGTCCTCGCCGTGGATCGCATTCCATGAACGGCGGGGATGCGCGGAATCCTGAACCCCTGATCGTCGAAGGTCCCATGAAGAATCCCATTCGTTCCCTGGTTTGCACCACGTTGCTCGCGTCGAGCCTGGCCCTGCCCTTGTCGCTGCGGGCCGAGGACGCGTCGCCGGGTCATTTCGATTTCGGCAAATTCAGCGCGGCGGAGGGCGCGCAGTTGGTCGAGGTGAACCTCCGATCGACGTTGATCGGACTGGCCGCCCGGCTGACCGAGAAGGCCGAACCCGAGGTCTCCGACCTGCTGCGGAGCCTGAAGTCGGTGCGGGTGAACGTCGTGGGGATGGACGACAAGAATCGCGCGGAGCTGGGGGACCGGATCGCGAAGGCCCGTGCGGAGCTGGACTCGAAGGGCTGGGAGCAGGTGGTGCGGGTGGAGGAGAAGAAGGAGAGCGTGGGCGTCTACCTGAAGCACCGCGGGGAGGAAGCCATCGAGGGTTTGGTGGTCATGGTGGTCAGCGGCAACAAGGAGGTTGTGTTCGTGAACATCGTCGGTGACCTCAGGCCTGAGAAGCTGGCCCTGATCGGGGAGCGTCTGGGGATCGAGCCGTTGAGGAAGGCGGGCGAGGTCGTGAAGAAGCAGGGATAGCACCAACGGAGGTCGATGATGAACGCGACGGTGATACCGATGCCGGGGGTGGCACCCCGAAGGGTTGGGGTGAGGTGGGGGCGCCTGTTCCTCTGGGCGTTCGGCGCCGGGTTCCTGTTCCTCCTGGCGATGGGGGCGGTTCTGGTCGCCTCGTTCTGGCCGGGCGGCGAGGTGCGGGCCATGCGGCAGATCGTGCTGGAAGCAGTCCCGGGTACCTGGGAACGCCAGGTGGAGTTCGGGATCGGTCGACTGCCGGTCTGGCTCGCGCGGCAGGGATTGTTCTTCGTGGATCTCGAACCGGAGGCGCGGGCGGCATTGGGCGCCATTCACAGCGGCGACGTGGTGGTGTTTCAGAGGCGCCGGGAATCACGGACGACGGAAGTGCGGCGCGATGCGGACGGGCTCACGTCCGAGGCGTGGAATCGGATCCGGGAGGAGATGGAGGGCCGCGGGTGGGAGGTCGTGGTGCAGGTCCTGGAAAGGAAGGAGATCGTGGGCGTGTTCATGCCCCGGGAGCAGGACACCGGAAGCCGCGTGCGGGCATGCGTCTTCGTGTTGGACGGCAACGATCTGGTGATCGTGTCGGCCCGTGCCGATTTCGAGCCCCTGATCGCCCTGGCGCTCGCGCAGGAGCACGGGTGGGCGGCGCGGACGGGCGGGGTATTGGGCAGGCTGGGCCGGCGGTAGTTCCGACCCGAACGTGCCGGGGCCGTTCTCAGGCCTCGAAGGACTTGCCGCAGCCGCAGCCTTGGCGGGCGTTGGGGTTGGTGATCTTGAAGCCGCCGCCGGTGAGGGCGTCCGAGAAATCGACCACGGCGCCCTTGAGGTAGGTCGCGCTGAACTCGTCCACGAGCACCCGCGCTCCATGGAAATCATGGCCGCGATCGCCCGGACGGGTTTCGTCGAAGACCATGCCGTACTGAAGACCCGAGCAGCCACCGGCCTCGACATAGACGCGGAGGTGCTTGCCGGCGTTTGCGGGGTCGCGCTCGATCATCGATTTGACTTCGCGCGCGGCGCTCTCAGTCAGGCTGACGACGGCTTCCTCGGTCAATACGGCGGCGGTGGCAGTGGCGGTGGCGGTTTCGCTCATGTTCGTGTTCGGACAAGGCAAGGCTAGCAGTCGATGGGGGCAGGGTCAAACGCGGGGGCCGAAGGGCGCGAGGAGCGACGCGCTCCGGCAGGGATTCCATCGGGCCCCCTTTGAACCAAGGGCGGGTCGTCGGATTCTCGCGGGGTTAGACCACGAACTCCAGTTCCTGGCGGTGGGGGAGGAGGCCCTGGTCGTAGGCGCGCCCGAGGAAGCGGCGGATGCTTTCGCGTCCCCGTTCGCCGTAGTCGAGGGTCCAGTGGTTGACGTACATGCCGACGAAGCGATCCGCCAGGTCACGACCCATGTCGCGGGCGAAGCGCAGCGCGTGCTCCACGGCCTCGGGGCGGTGGTCGAGGCTGTACTGAATGCTCTCGGTGAGGAGGCGCGAGATGACGCGGCGGGTGTCGGGATCGAACCGTTTGTGGATCACGTTGCCGCCGAGGGGCAGGGGGAGTCCGTCGTTCTCGCGGCCCCACCAGATGCCGAGGTCGGCGCAGCATTCGAGGCCCTCGTTCCGATAGGTGAGCTGGCCCTCGTGAATGATGAGTCCGACGTCGGCGCGATCCTCGCGGACGGCGCGGAAGATCTCGTCGAAAGGCACGACGACGTGTTCGAAGTCGCGCGCGGGTTTGCCGAGCCAGAGTTGGAGGGCGAGGAAGGCACTGGTCATGCGGCCGGGGACGGCAATGCGGGCCCGGGCGATGTCGTCGCGGGACATGGGGCGTTTGGCGACGAGCATGGGACCATAGCCATCGCCCATGGAGGCGCCGCTCGGCAGGAGGGCATACTGATCGCTCACGAAGGCGTAGGCGTGGATGCTGATGGCGGAGATGTCGAGTTCCCCGCGGGTCGCGCGCTCGTTGAGGGTTTGGATGTCCTGGAGGATGTGTTCGAAGCGGAAGCCGCGGGCGTCGATCAGGTCCTTCGCGAGGGCGTAGAACATGAAGGCATCATCCGGGTCCGGGGAATGGCCGAGCGTCAGCGGGCGCGCGTGCGTCATGGGCCGATGCTAGTCCGCCGGTCCCGGGCGCCGCGAGGGCGGAGATGGAGGTCGGGGGGAAGGATGGGGCAGGGAGAACGCCGCGGCAGACGGGCGGAAGGGGGCTCACTCCGGATCGTGCGGCGTCTCGAGGAGCAGCTGGAGGTAGACGACGTCGAGCCAGCGTCCGAACTTGTGTCCCACTTCCCGGAAGTGGCCCACCCGGGCGAAGCCGAAGGCGGCATGCAGGCGGAGGCTGGCCTCGTTGGTGGCATCGATGGCGGCGATGATGGCGTGAAGGCCGCGGGCGCGGGCGGCGTCGAGCAGGGGCGCGAGGAGCAGCTTTCCGAGGCCCTGGCCGCGATGGGAACCGGCGACGTAGACGGAATTCTCGGCGGTGAACCGGAAGCCGAAGCGGTCATGGAACCGGCTGAGCGAACTCCACCCGACGAGGGTGCCTGAGGAGGGGTCGACCGCTACGAAGACGGGATAGTCCTGGGCCGCGTGATCGTCGAACCAGGCCAGGCGATGATCGAGCGTGCGCGGTTGGATGTCGTAGGAGGCGGTGGTTGTGAGGACGGCCTCGTTGTAGATGCCGAGGATGGCCGGGCAATCGTCGCGCTCGGCTCGGCGGATCAGGATGTGGGGCATGGGCAGGTGCGCTGGGCGGCGGGCATGATCCCGAGGCCGGGATTTCGGCTCCAAGGACAAATCTCGAGGATCCGAGGATCCGAGCGGTGACGCGACACCAGGCAGGGCGGGTAGCGGGAATCCGCCGCCTTCGAGGTGGCCTCCGGCGTCCCGCCTAAGGCTCCTCCCGGACCACCGTCAGGGCGTCCAGTTTGGGATTGGCCACGGTCTGCGTCTTTCCGCCGGGCCAGTGGATCTCAAGGGCGTCGATGCGGTCGGCACGGCCCAGGCCGAAGGTGACGGGCAGTTCGGATTGCGAGAGGTAGCTGCGCGTGGGATTGACCTGACGCCACTGGGTCCTGCCGGCGGCGGTGAGTTTGACCCAGGCGCCGATCGCGTCCCGGTTGGCGCGGGTGCCGACGAGCTTGAGTCGGAGCCAGTGGTGGCGGAGCTGCTGATCGTTGCGGAGAAGCATGGGCGGGCCTTCCGACTGGAGCAGGAGGACGTCGAGATCGCCGTCGGCATCGATGTCGGCGTAGGCGCTGCCCCGGCCCACGAGGGGTTTGAAAAGATCGGGGCCGGCCTTGTCGGATCGGATTTCGACGAAGCTCCCGCCGCTGGCGGGGCCGGAGTCGCCGGCATTCCAGAAGAGTTGGGCCGGCTGGCGGTAGGCCTGGCTCTTCTGGATCTTCGCGATGTCGTCCTCGAGGTGGCCGTTGGCGGAAAGGAGGTCGAGCCAGCCATCCAGGTCGTAGTCGAGGAAGAAAATGCCGAACTTCAGCTGAAGCCGGCTGGCGGGGCCGATGCCCTCGGGAATGGCCTCGTCGGCGAAGACGCCGGCGCTGCCCTGGGAAACGTAGAGGGCGGTCATTTCGTTGGCGAAATTCCCGATCGCGATGGCGATGGCGTCGTCGTTGCGATGGCGGGCGATGTCGATGCCCATGGCGCCGCGGGCATTCCCGATGGAATCGAAGCCGACACCGAGGGGAATGCCGACCTCGGCGAAGGTGCCATCGTGACGATTGGTAAAGACGAAGTTCTGGACGGTGTCGTTCGCGACCACGAGATCGATCCATCCGTCGTGATTGAGGTCGGCCGGGGCAACCCCCAGGGACTTGCCGGTGGGCACGCCGGTGGCCGAGTTCCTGACCTGGACGCCGGCGGACGCGGAGACGTCGGTGAATCTTCCCTGGCCATCATTGCGGTAGAGATAGGGGAACGTGCCGCGGAAGTTCATGGGGGGACCGTAGGCCCGGTGCTGGCCGTCGAGGCTGTAGCCGACCTTGAAATCGATTTCGCGCGACCAGCGGACGTAGTTCGCGACGAAGAGGTCCAGGTCGCCGTCGCGGTCGATGTCGAGAAAGGCGGCGCCGGTACTCCACTCCCCGGGGTCACCGGCGACGCCGGCGGACTCGGTGACGTCCTGGAACCTGCCCTGGCCGAGGTTGCGAAACAGGCGGTTGGGGCCAACGGACGTGAGGAAGATGTCGGTTCGCCCGTCGCCGTCGAAGTCGCCGCAGGCGGCGGCCATGCCCTGGACCGCGACATCCAGGCCGGAACCGTCCGTGACGTCGGAGAACGTGCCGGAACCGTCGTTGCGATAGAGGGCGAGCGTCGGGGCCGGCACGGGCGGGTTCGTGGCCCAAGGCCAGGGGGCACCATTGACGAACAGGAGATCCGGATCGCCGTCGTCATCGAAATCGAGGAAGGCCGCACCGCCGCCCATGGTCTCGGGCAGGAGTTTCTCGCCTTCGGCACCGTTGAAGCGGGAGAAGCGGATGCCGGACGCGGCGGTGACATCGGTGAACCGGACGTCGGGGGCCTGGGCGATGGGGCGGGTGGGGGAGACCGGGGCGGCGAGGGCGGTGATCCGGGGTGGGGGCGCGGGGGGCTTCCGGCGCAGAATCAGGACAGTCGCGGTGGCGACGAGGACGATGAGGAGAAAGGCGAAGACGGACCAACGA
Organism: uncultured Verrucomicrobiota bacterium; assembly: GCA_964608505.1. Classification (GTDB taxonomy): domain Bacteria; phylum Verrucomicrobiota; class Verrucomicrobiia; order Limisphaerales; family CAIMTB01; genus CAIMTB01. The sequence goes on along the minus strand of CAZSOV010000081.1, from coordinate 4,707 downwards.
GTGGCCTTGCCGATCACGGCATCGTCGTGATGGACGAGTTCGTCCCGTTCGGGGGAAGGGTCGTTGGGGGGCGGGTTCATGGGTACGGTGGGGTGGGAACCCGGGGAGTGAACGCCGGGCTGGGGACGGGTGCAACCCTGCGGTGCGCACCCTGCGATGCGCGGGCGAATCCCGGCCCGACGCGGATCTCAGCTAAATGGACTGGAACCATGTTGATCGGATCCTAGTCAGGACCATGCAGTATAGAAAAAGACTGTACGTATGTTAGAATAACCTCGTTTTTTCTACAAAAAGACTGTCTTTACATTGTGCGGCGGCGCGGGGTTTGGTCTGCCCGCCAAGCAGGCGGAGGTCGGATTGCCCGGGAGTCGAGGACGACGTGGGATTGGAAATTTCGGTGGCGGAGGCGGTGGAGGGCTTCCATTCTGGGTTCATGCCGAACGTGATCATGCGACCGGAATGGTGGTTGCCGGAGGGAGCGGCGACTGCGGAAAAGGTGTTCTGGAACCGCCGCCGATTCATCGTGGGCCTGGGATTGGGAGCAGTCGGGATGTGGTCGGGTCGGGATGCGGTGGGAGCCGAGGCGGGGTCGGGGGGCGACGTGTACGGGAAGGGGTATCCCCACGCGCGGAGCAAGGCATTTGACCCGGGCTGGACGTTGACGGACGAGAAGGTGGCGTCGACGTACAACAATTTTTACGAGTTCACGCTGCGGAAGGACGTGCACCGGCACGTGGGGAAGTTCCAGACGGCGCCATGGAAGATCGAGATCGGCGGACTGGTGGAGAAGCCGCTGACGATCGATGCGGCGGAGTTGATCGGGAAGATGCCGTTGGAGGAGCGGGTGTACCGGTTCCGGTGCGTGGAGGCGTGGGCGATGGTGGTGCCGTGGACGGGTTTTCCGTTGAGCCGGCTTCTGGATCTGGTGGTGGCGAAGCCGGAGGCGAAGTTCGTGCGGTTCGTGACGGCGTCGAAGCCGGACCAGATGCCGGGGATTCCGTCGAATCCGGAATATCCGTGGCCGTATTTCGAAGGGTTGCGGATGGACGAGGCGCGGCATCCGCTGACGCTGGTGGCGACGGGGGTGTACGGGAAGCCGCTGGCGAAGCAGTTCGGGGCGCCGCTGCGGGTGGTGGTGCCGTGGAAGTACGGTTACAAGAGTCCGAAGAGCATCGTGAAGATCGAGTTCGTGGCGGCGCAGCCGAAGACGTTCTGGGAGACGCTGATTCCGAGCGAGTACCCGTTCGAGAGCAACGTGGACCCGGGAGTGTCGCATCCGCGTTGGTCGCAGGCGACGGAGCGGATGATCGACAAGGGGGACCGGGTGCGGACGAAAAAGTACAACGGCTACGGGGACCAGGTGGCGAAGTTGTACGGCGGTTGAAAGGGAGCGCGGCGCGGCGGAACACGACGCGACCGGGTCGCGGGGAGGTCCCCGGGGACGGTCACTCGCAGAGCCGGAGGGCCGGGATGCCGGGCAGCGGCGGCGCGGCGAGGAGCCAGTCGTGGAGTTGCGGGGCGGACGATTCGAACAGGCAGCGGTCGGTGCGGATGCGAATCAGCTCGGGGTCCTGACCGGCGAATTGGACGCGGAGGGTCAGGTCGCGAACGGACCAGCCGAGGAGGGGGGAGGTGGCCTCGGGGACGGGGAGGATTTCGAATTCCCCGGCCGGGCTGCGGTTGGTGGTTTCGAGGAGCGTGAAGGGGAGCTCGGTTTGTTCGCCGGGGGCGAGGACGAGGCGGGAAGGTGCGGGGGCGGAGGGCGGGGAGAGGAGGGTCAACGCGGCGGGGGATGCATTGCGCAGGCGAAGGGCGTGGCCCTCGGTTTGGCGGATCCCGACGTTGGGATGGGGGGTGACGTGATGGTGGCAGCAGGAACAGAGGGAGAAGAGCGCGAGCAGGGCGCCCAGGGCGAGGGTGCGGGAGGCGACTAGCATAGGGAGAGGTCGTTGAGGACCCGGCGCCAGACGGCGGGATCGTTGGCCTGCGGATCGCTTTTGGAGAGGGCCCCGGATTGCGCGTCGCGGAGGAACTGGTTCATCCGTGCTTCCGACGCGACCGGGGTTCCGAGGGACTGGTCCACGGCGGTGATCTGGGCGGGCTTGGGCAGGCGCTTTTTGCGGACGAGATGCTCGATGACGCCGAGGGTTTCGGCGTGTTCGCAGAGGAGTCCGTGGTCGGCGGCGCGGGAGAGGTCGAAGACATGGGAGTCGGGCGTCTGTGCGAGGCGTGCGGACCAGAAGGGCACGGTGCCGTCGCCGGGTCCGGGGACGCGTTCGACGGGGCAGCCGTTCCGATAATCGTAGGTGGCGCCGTCGACGGCATGCCAGCGCAGCGTGTGGCCGGTTCCGGTGTCGAGGCCGGAGCGGACATGAAACACGCGTTTGAGCGCCTCGGATGGCAGGGGTGCGGCGAGGGTGCGACGGATGGCGCGGGCGTCGGCGATGTGCTGGCGCTTCACCCAGGCGGGGAAGCGGGCGAAGTGGGCGGGGTCGTAAGGGTCGCAGGGTTGTTGGGAACCGGCGTCGACGATGGGGTAGGCATCGAGCCCGAGGCGGGACAGGGTCGCACCGGAGAGCGTGGCCCGGTCGGCGGTCATGAGGATGTAGGGGCCGGGAAGGGAGCCGGCGAGGTCGGCGATGAATTCGGTTCCGTAGAAGAGGTTGAGGGGTTTTTGGCCGACGTAATAGCGGTCGTGATGGGAGGCGGTGCCGTAGAAGGGCGTGGCGACGGTGACGAGGCGTTCGCACCAGCGGGCGAGCTGTCCGCCGTCCTGCGCGGCGACGAGGTGGAGGAAGACCTTGGCGACGAGGCCGCCCTGACTATGGGCGAGGAGGGTGGTGGTGGGGAGGGGGTCGACGTCCCGGAGTTCCTTCACGCGATAGCGGACATTGGAGAGGAACTCCTCGAGTTGGGCGGCGGCTTCGGCCAGGGGACGGCGCCAATCGTAGCCGAAGACGAGGTAGTTCCAGCCCAACTGCCGGAAGTAACGCTGGGTGCCGTCGTAGGCATCGACGAGAAACCGGAGCGGGCCGTTGGGGACGACGACGTAATCGCCGTGGTCGCGATCGTTGTCCTGGATGCGAAGGGAGGCGGCATCGCGCCCGAAGAAGATCTCGAGGTCCATCCAGACCGGATCGAACGCGTCGAAGGGAATGGAGGCATCGTTCTGGTAGGGGCGGGCGGAGCGTTCGAGGTGGGAGCCCATGCCGCCGGGCAGGAGGAGGACGGTGGGTTGTCCGACGCGATAGGTGTTGGCGAAGGCCTCGATGAGACGCTGGTGGGCGTCGTGGATTTCGGAGGTTCGGGCGGTTTCGTAGCTCATGGGGTGGAGACGACGTTCGGAGCCCGCACGGACGCCTTCGCCTGGGGGGAGGCGTGGCGTGGTTCGGATCAGACGCGGGCGTCGTCGGAGGGGCCGTTGCCGCGGTGGCGGCGATGGCGGCGGAGGGTGCGCAGGGACAGGGCGAGGAGGGAGCCGGCGGCGACGGCCGTGGAGGGTTCGGGGACGGGAGCGGCGTCGACGGGGAAGAACGACTCGATCCAAGGCAGGTAGGAGTCGAGCCAGATCCCGCCGCCGACGGTTCCGAAGCTGCCGTTGGACGCAAGGTCGGTGTCGCCGACAAAGGTGTTCACCCCGGCGAGGAAGTACTGGCCGGAGATGGGGTCGTAAAAGAACGCGGGCCCGCCGGAATCGCCGGGGCCGACGTTGGTTTCGACGAGATTTCCGAGGGTCCAGGGAACGACGTCGAAGACCACGCCGCCGCCGACGTTGAAGACGGGTTGGCCGAGGTAGTCGCCCAGCGTCACGCCGGGTCCGGTGGATTCGAAGTCGTAGGAGAAGGTCTCGACGGTGGCGTCGTCGCCTTCGGAGACCTCGCCGGTGCCGTAAATCTCGATGAGATTGCCGCCGACGCGCTTGGTGGTGGAGGTGGTGGTGCCGGCGACGTAGCCGGTCGGGCCGAAGCCGGTGCGGCCATATCCGACGACGGTGATGGGGTAGACCCAGTCGGTGGGGAGGCCGCCGGAGGGGACGAGGGGATAAGTGGGGACGCCGGCAGGGGCATCGGACGAGAGCCGGAGCACGGCGAGGTCATCGCCGATGCTGGGATTGTTGAAGCCGGTGAATTCGGGGTGAACGGTGATCTCGGCGACGCCGAGGACGGAGGAGGGGGTGGCGCCGGAGTTGACGTTGATGTTGAGGGCGCCGGGGGCGACGTCGGCGATGCCGTTGGCGTCGAGGTCGACGCAATGGGCGGCGGTCAGCACGAGATTGGGCCCGATGAGGGTGCCGGAGCAGATGGGGACGACGCCGAGGGAGAGACTGACGACACCGCCGAACGGTTGGACGTTGGCATTGGAATCGACGCGGAGAGCGGGGGAATCGTTGCCGGGGTTTCCGCCCGAGGAAACGCCGGCCATGATGACCGGCTGGGGATCGAGGGAGGCGATTGCGAAGTCGGAGACGACGCTGGCGGGGAGGACCGAGCCCGGGAAGAGCACGACCTCGGCGCGGAGCAACGGCGCGGCGAGGCAGCAGGGCAGAGCGGTGGCGAGGAGTCGCTGGATCTCGCCCATGTTCCGCTGGAATCGAGGACTCATTGTGGGAGCGACGCTGGCGACTGGAGAAGGGATGTCAAGGGTCGACCTAAAGCGGGCGCCTCGAACGGCAGGGCGATTGACAAAGTCGATTGGGGCCCGCGACCG
>CAZSOV010000080.1:0-28312 GCA_964608505.1 uncultured Verrucomicrobiota bacterium | reverse complement strand
CACTTCACCACATCCGCCTCCATCCCGTGTAGACCCGGTTCGTCGACCGGATACGGCCTTTCGACACGGTCCGCGATGTTGGCGTCCACCCAGCGGTGGCGAAGGGCATAGTTGAAGAGCTGGGAGATCTTGGTGAGGTAGTTGATCCGGGTCCGGGGTGACCAGTCCTCATCATCCATCCATTCCTTCAGTTCCTCCACGGAGATCTCGCTGAGGCGTCGTCCGGGGAAATCGTCCCGGAAGGCCTCCAGACGGAATTTGAGTTCCGCGACGGTGCGATCCCGGCGGTCATTACGCTTCGCGTCCTCCAGCAGGCGTTTGACGATCTCCTCAATCAACGGCGCTTCGCGAAACGCGAGCACGTGCTGCCGGTAGTACTCTGCGGCCTGGAGAAGCGAGACCCCGGACGGAGCCAGGAGTGCGTAGGCCTTGGCGGCGTCCTGACGGACCCCAGGTGGCAGTGCGAGGGCTGCTGTTCCCTCGTTCTGGCGTTCGATCCGTTTCGCCTCCGCGAAGGCGTCGGCTTCGACCTTGGAGGTGAAGGAATGCCGGGCTCGCTTTCCGTCGATCAGGCCGAGGTCGACGACATAACCCTTCTCGCCGCTTCGGTGGAACCGGTAATAGACGTTCGGCCAGGTGCGTTTCCGGCGCTGGCTAGGCATGCCGGGGAGGGTGCCATCAGTCGCGCAAAATGTCACGCAAGCGTCTCGCAGGCGGAAATGACTTTTCGGGGCATTCCTTACAACAGATTTATTTCCAGCAACTTAGAAGTGGTGCTCCCATCAGGAATTGAACCTGAATCAACGGTTTAGGAAACCGCCGCTCTATCCATTTGAGCTATAGGAGCCCGTCGCGAACCGGCCCCAGTAAACCGCCACCCCGCCGCCCTTCGCAAGCGGGGTCTTGATCTTGCGAGGAGCAGGGAAGGCGCCCCGACCTTGATCCCGGCGCCGGCATCGCCTTAAGTGCAGGCCATGTTCTTCCATCGGCCCCGTACGCTCGGAAGTTGGGTCCATCCTCGGAGCGCCGTTCTTCTCGCCGCCTGCGCCTGCGCGTTCGCGCTCTGTGGCGGCGCGATTGCGGATGACTGGCCGCAATGGCTCGGGCCCCAACGGGACGGACGATGGCGGGAGGACGGGATCCTGGAGAACTTCCCGTCGACGGGACTCGCGTATCGGTGGCGCACACCGATCGGCGGCGGCTTTGCGGGTCCCGCGGTGGCGCGGGGCCGGGTGTACGTGACGGATCGCCAGCTGGCCCAGGGCGCCAGTCAGCCCAAGGACCCGTTCGCACGCGGGGAGATTCCGGGGACGGAGCGGGTGCTCTGTCTCGACGACGCCACGGGGAAGGTGGTTTGGCGGCACGAATACGACTGCGCGTACACGGTGAGTTATGCCGCAGGGCCGCGAACGACGCCGGTCGTCGACGAGAACCGGGTCTACACCCTCGGCACGGAAGGGCACCTGTTTTGCCTGGACGCCGCGCGCGGCTCGGTCGTTTGGGCCCGTGATTTCAGAAAGGACTTCGGCGTGAAGACGCCGCTCTGGGGGTTTGCCGGGCATCCCCTGGTCGACGGGCAGAAGCTCATCTGCCTCGCCGGGGGCGACGGGAGCGTGGCGGTCGCGTTCGACAAGGCCACGGGTCGGGAACTCTGGCGGGCGTTGTCGGCGAAGGAACCGGGATATGCGCCCCCCATGATCCACGAGTTCGGGGGACGCCGGCAGTTGGTGATCTGGCACCCCGAAGCGGTCAACGGACTCGATCCCGAGACGGGACGGGTTCTCTGGACGCACGTGATGAGCCCCGCGGTTCGATCGGGGATGACGATTCCGAGCCCGCTGAAGATCGGGGAACGGCTCTTTCTCACGTCGTTCTACAACGGTTCGCTGATGCTGGATCTCGGTTCGGGCCGCCCGGAGGTCGTTTGGCGCAGCCTCAAGGCCAGCGAGAAGGATACCGACGGGCTCCACAGTGTCATGGCCACGCCGCTGGTGGAGGACGGTCACATCTACAGTCCGTGCAGCTACGGGCAGTTCCGGTGCCTGAAGGCGGACACGGGGGAACGGTTGTGGGAGACCTTCGCGCCGACGAGCGGGAAATCGGCGCGCTGGGGCCACGCGTTCGTGGTGAAGCATGGGGATCGTTGCTTTCTGTTCAGCGAGACGGGCGACCTGATCCTCGCGAAGCTGAGCCCCGCCCGGTATGAGGAACTGGGGCGTACCCGGCTGCTGGAGGCGACCAATCCCGACCCGGGCCGACCGGTCGTGTGGTCGCATCCCGCGTTTGCCAATCGGAGCATCTACGCCCGGAACGACCGGGAGTTGGTGTGTGCGTCGCTGGCCCGATGAGGGAAGCGAAGGCCGGCGGACGCGCGAGGTTCCGCCACCGGAACCCGCACCCGCGGAGGACGGGATTGGCGCCCCCGACCCGGTGCGGCGGCGATCCGAACCGGGGTTGCGGGTTGGCGAACGTTGCCCGCCCTGCCAGACTGAAGGCCACATGAGTCGCGCCAGTTGCCTCCTGCTGGCCCTCGGCTGCCTGCTCCTGGCCCGGGCCCCTGCCGATGCCGCCGCAGCCCGGCACGTGGTGCTCGTGGTCTGGGACGGCATGCGCCCGGATTTCGTGGGCCCCCAGTACACGCCGACCCTCCACGAACTGGCCCGTCGCGGGACCTTCTTCCGGAAGCACCACTGCAGCTACGTTTCCTCGACGGAAGTCAATGGCACCGCCCTCGCGACCGGCGCGCATCCCGCGCACAGCGGCATCCTGGCGAATGTCCAGTACCGGGCCGAACTTGGTTGGCTCTCGCCCTTCGGAACGGAGTACCTGGATCCGATTCGGCGCGGCGATCTTCTGAGCGGAGGGCGCTATCTGGCGGTCCCGACGGTGCCGGAGATCCTCCAGGCTGCGGGCATGCCCACGGTCGTCGCGGGATCCAAGGGAGTCGCCCTGCTCCATGATCGAGCCCCGCGGGGCACCAACGCGGCCCAGCGCGAGTCCATCAATCTCTTCCGTGGCGTGACGCTGCCCCGGGCGGCCATGGAACGCCTCGCGGCGATTCCCGAGGTCGGCCCGTCGCCGACGCCCGTGGTCAACCCGACGTCCAACAAGGCGCGATTGATGGGCTGGATCCGCACCGCCCGCGACAAAGCCCTGACGCAGCTTGGCGGGAACCCCGTGGTCACGCCCGATTCCCGTCGCTGGGATTCCTGGACCACCCGTGCCCTCGTTCACGGCCTGTGGCAGCCGTCGATTCCGCGGTACTCGGTCCTCTGGCTGGCCGAACCGGACGCGTCGCAGCACGAGACGGCCCCGGGCTCGCCCCACGCCCTGGCCGCGCTGCGATCCGCGGACCAGCGGCTCGCGGAACTAATCCAGGCGTTGAAGGACCGCGGGGTGTTGGAACAGACCGACATCCTCGTAGTGTCCGATCATGGGTTTTCGACCGTGGACCATGGACCGGACCTCGGAGCGGCGTTGCGCGATGCCCGGTTCGTCGCTGGCACTTCCTTCTCCAATCCGGAACCGGGGGACGTGCTGACGGTCAACCTCGGAGGCTCCACCTTCTTCTACGTCTTCGAACACCACCGGCCCACGGTCGAGCGTTTGGTCGAGTTCCTCCAGGGCACCGACTTTGCGGGCGTCATCTTTTCGGCGCTCGATCTGCCCGGCACCTTTCCCCTGGCCCTGGGTCGGTTGGATGCCGGACCCGGCGCGCCGGACGTGGTCGTGGCGATGCGGTGGAAGGAGGATCGGAACGCCTGGAACGTCGCGGGCACCATCGCGTCGGTGGGAGGCCGCATCGGCAGCGGCGCGCACGGGTCGCTCAGCCGGTTCGACATGAACAACACGCTGATCGCGTCCGGCCCCGACTTCCGGTCGGGCCACGTCAGCGAGGTCCCGAGCGGCAACATCGATCTTGCCCCCACCGTGCTGGCGCTCCTCGGCGTGGAACGTCCGGCGTCCATGGATGGGCGCGTGCTGGCGGAGGCGCTTGCGGGTGCCTCCGTCGGCGTGGACCCGCCGAAGGTGGAAACCGAGACGTTCAAGGCTTCGCGCGATCTGGGGTACCGACGCTGGCGCCAGGATCTCGTCGTCAGCCGCGTCGGTGGGGTCACCTACTTCGAACAGGGGAACGGCGAGGCAACCCTCAAGTGAAGAGGTCGAAGATGAGTGCCAAGGTCCATCGCGTTCGCTGCCCCCGCTGCCAGACCGAGCATCCGCTGCCGGACGAACTCCTGTCGCGAGCGGGGAACCGCCGGTGGCCCGTGGGCCTCGTCGTGGCCGGCGTCGTCGTGATCGGTATCCTGGCGCTGGCCTGGCGGTACCAGGGGCAATGGATCACGCTGCTGGACCTGGCCAACGAGGCGACGGGCAGCACCGCCCTCTCGTTGTTGGCGCTGGGCCTGGCGCTGTTCGCCGCCGCCTGCGCCGCGGGTTGGCTGCTGTTGCCGTTTCTGCTCGCCTGGGCGTACCTCGATCTTCGTCGTCGCCTGGGTCCTGCCGGCGTGGAGGCTCGTTCCGGGGTCGCGCCCGCGGTCCCCGCGGCCCCGGATTCAAAGCAACGGGAAACGTGAGGAGGTGGAGCGTGTGGGGTGAACGAAAGAGGTCCGCCTCGTCACCTCGTCGGCCACGAGATGCGGGTGCGCGAAGTGCCGGGTCGTAGCCGCCGACATAAGGAGGCGGAGCGCGCGGGGTGAACGAAAAGGGTCCGCCTCGTGACCTCGTCGGCGACGCGGTGCGGGTGCCCGGAGTGCCGGGTGGTAGCCGCCGACATAAGGAGGCGGAGCGCGCGGGGTGAACGAAAGAGGTCCGCCTCGTCACCTCGGCGGCCACGAGATGCGGGTGCGCGAAGTGCCGAGTCGTAGCCGCCGACATAAGGAGGCGGAGCGTGTGGGGTGAACGAAAAAGGGTCCGCCTCGTCACCTCGTCGGCCACGAGATGCGGGTGCGCGAAGTGCCGGGTGGTAGCCGCCGACATAAGGAGGCGGAGCGCGCGGGGTGAACGAAAGAGGTCCGCCTCGTCACCTCGTCGGCTCCGAGGTGCGGGTGCGCGAAGTGCCGGGTCGTAGCCGCCGACATAAGGAGGCGGAGCGTGTGGGGTGAATGCAAGAGGTCCGCCTCGTGAGCTCGTCGGCTACGAGGTGCGGGTGCGCGAAAGGGTGGAGCCCGTGCGTCCGACCGCGGAGTGCCCCGCCGGTTTACGACGGCAGGGACGGGGGACGTCGAAAAATGGGGTCGTTCCCGGGCGTGGGATCCGGCAGTCTGACGGCGGCTTTTCGGCGGGTGCCGCCGGGGCCGCGCGATACATGAAGATCACCCTGAAGCAGGACTGCAAACACGCCTTGATCGTGCCCACGAGCATGGGCATTCGCATCACGCCCCTGAACGGCCAGCCGGTGCAATGCGGCGGGACCTTCGCCATGCAGGTCACCAGCGCCGAGTCCAACGTCGCCACCGTCTCGTCCTACCTCGGTCTTCCGGTCAAGGTGCTCACGACGTTCGTCAAGGGCAGTCCCATCGCGCAGTTGATCAAGGACAACCTCCGCAGCCGGCATCTGGACTTCGAGGGACCCGAGGTTCCGCAGGGCGGGCCGTGGGGTTACCGCCACCAGTTCAACATCGCCGACAGCGGGGTGGGCGCCCGCGGCCCCCGGGTGTGGAACGATCGGGCGGGCGAGGTGGGCCGGACGCTCAACACCAAGGATTTCGATCTGGACCGGATCTTCGGGAAGGACGGGGTCCAGATGGTGCACCTCTCGGGATTGGTCGGCGCGCTGTCGCCGGAGGCCAGCCGGTTCTGTCTCGAACTGGCGCGGGCCGCGAAGAAGCACGGGACGCGGATCTCGTTCGATCTGAATTACCGGGCGTCGTTCTGGAAAGGCCGGGAGAAGGAACTGGCGGAGTCGTTTGCCGAGATCGCGAGCGTCGCCGACGTCCTGGTCGGGAACGAGGAGGACTTCCAGCTCTGCCTGGGAATCCGGGGCCCGGAAAGCGGTGGCAAGGGGCTGAAGGGGGAGATCGACGGCTTCAAGAAGATGATTCAGCGCGTGAAGAAGGCCTACCCCAACGCCTCGACCTTCGCGACGACCCTCCGGGAAGTGGTCGACGCCAACCGCCACCTCTGGGGCGCCATCGTCTCCGTAGGCCGGGAATGGTACGTCGTCGAGCCCCGCGAGATCACGGTGCTGGACCGGATCGGTGGCGGCGACGGCTTCGTGGGCGGGTTGCTGTACGCGATCCTGCGCGGCTGGGAGCCGGAGAAGTGGATCCAGTTCGGCTGGGCCTGCGGTGCCCTGGCGACGACGATGCTGACCGATTACGCCCAACCCGCCGACGAGGACCAAGTCTGGAGCATCTGGAAGGGCAACGCCCGGGTTCAGCGCTAGGCCGCTGCGGCGCAACCGCCGTTCGCACGTCGCGCGTTGGGAACCTGAACCACGGACCGCGCGTCGCCGCGTGGGGGCACGCGGCCTACAGCGTGCAGGCCCGGTCCCCTCATCGGGCGGGTGCGGTTGGGGTGGACGGCTCCTGGAGCCGCAACGAGGTGCGTGTCCGTGGCTTCCTGGTCGCGGAGCGACCTTCCCAAGGTAGCCGGGGGTTTCAACCCCCGGAAAGGCCCGGCACACGAAGATGTTCGTCGCGGCGCGACGTCCGAGGAATCCGCCATCCAACCCCCTCCTGGGCGCCCCGGTCGAACGTCACTCCGCGACGGGAAGGTAACAGCGCACGAAACCGGGCCTGAAGGCCCCGGCAACCTTGGGGCGTCGCTCCGCGACGTCGCGGCAGCGAACGGACGTGTGGATCGGATCGCGGGGAGGGGAGGGGACGGAGCCCTCAAGCGCGGCGAAGGGCCGCCGATAAGAGCATGGGATCGTCCCGTTCGACGGATGCTGGTTCAGGTCCGGGCGATGGGTCCCCTCCGAGTCGTGTTCGCCATGCTCCAGCTACATCCGCTTGTCCACCTGGGATTCGCCCTGATGCCGTTGATTCTGATGATCCTCGTCGCGGCGACGCTGTCCGCGGCCAGCGTGCGTCCGGTATGCCAGAGGTTCACGGGGATGACGATGGTCGCGCTGGCGCTTGGGTTGCTTAGCTGTGCGGTGCTGCTCGGAACGAACACGCCGGTCTAGTCCCGTTGCCCGGCGGCTCCGGCAGCCCCATCCGCCCGGACGGGCCGGCAGCGGAGCGGCGTGGCGTGAGCGGGCTCAACGTGGGCGAGGTGGCCGCGGCGCGTATCCCAGTCGCCGGGCGGCAGCCAGGGGGTTGGTTGCGCTGACGACGTAGCTCGGCAGTTGCCGGTATCCTTCGTTCACGCACTCGCAGGGCTGACCCGACCGGAAATCGTCGAGCAGGTCGTTCCAAAGCGTTCGTGCGAGGGCGGGATCGCGCGCGGCCAGGGCGTACATCATCCAGCCCGAGGCCGTGGCCCAGAAGGCGCCGTTCTGGTAGCGCTCCTGCGCGACCGGAGCCAGCAGCCGTTGCCAGTATTCCCCGCGGGGCAGGTGCCGGACCTGGCCGTGCCACAGGAACCGCTCCCGATTCGCGGCCAGCCAGGTCGTCACGCGGGCCCGCTTCCGGCCCAACGGGAAATCGAGCCAGATCGCGTAGGCGTTGCCCCAGATGTCGATCTGGCGGCAATCGACGGTCGCGGCGAGGAACATGCCCTCCGCGTCGTCCCAGAGCGCGCCGAGGTGACGTTCGACGAGGCGGGCCCGGGCCAGCAGTTCCCGCGCCCTGGTTCGCTGGCCTTGGCCGCGATGCCAGGCCGAGAGCCGCCGGCAGGCATCCCAATAAAGCAGGGATTCGAAGAGCAGTTCCCCGGTCTTCCCAATGGTGTCGGTGAAGCCATAGGGCGAGTGCGGTCGGACGGGGTCGTTCCAGACGAGCCCTGATTCGGATCGCGGCACCCAGTCCAGCGCCCGGTCGAGGGCCGGGGCCCATTCCCGGAACAACGCTCGGGCCATCGTGTTGGGAAGTCGTCGCAGGTATGCATCCACGGCGATGACGAGGAAGGGGCCGTTGTCCAGATTCGGTTCCCCCAGCGGACGATCCGCGGGACCGCCGGTGTACACGGACACACCGTCGGGTTGGACCCGGTCGGGGGTCGCGCCGTCGGCGCGGACGCCACGGATCAGGGTTCGCAGCGCGGCCCCGACTTCCTCCGGGGACAACAGATCTCCGGCGTGCTCCACCATGTAGGCGAAATCCCGAGTCCAGAGGGCGCGGTAGTTGCCCTTGCCGTCCGGGGTGAACAGCCAGGTTCCGTCGTCGGCGCGGATCCGGCAGCCGTCGAGGAGGCGGCGGGCGGTATCCTCCAGCCATGCTCCGGAGGCGGCGGTGGCTTCGGAGGGGCGCGCGGAAGCGGCGTGGCCGGGCATCGCGAGGACCCACCAGACGGCCAGGAAGGCGAAGCGCAAGCGCATGGCCGAGTGTCGACGGCGGGCGGGGGGGGGCAAGCGGCGGGGGGCGGAGCTTGGAGGTGGCCGTGGCCGGGGGTCATGGTCCGGCCACGGCGGAGCCGGCGGGGGCGCGGGATCCGCCGGGAGCCGGGATGGGATGGGCCGGGCTACGGAGTCGCGGCGGCAGTGCCGGCCACGCGGTAGAATCCCGCGTTCGCCCCGGCGAGCGGCACGGTGGCGGTGGTGGCGTCGGTCAGAGCGCCGACATTCTCCCAGGTGCCGGCGACGAGAGTCGCGCGTCGCTGGACGCGGTAGGGCGGTTGTCCGCCGGACCAGGCAAGGACCAGGTCACCTCCGCGGACCACGGGAGCGGCGAGTTGGACGGGGGCATCGGCAACCGGCAGGGGCACGGCGTTGCCGGCGGCGAGGTGGGCGATCTCGGCGGGAGACAGGGCGCGATGCCAGAGCGCGAGATCGTCGATGACGGCGTCGAGGAAGTAGCGGTTTTCGGCGCCGTTGCGCCCGATGGCGGCGACCTGGCCGGGGCGCACGAGGCCGTTGAGGCCGGCGCCGCCGCTGCCGTCGTTGCCCACGTGGGTGTCCGCGAGCACGCCGTTCAGGTAGAGGGTGGCCTCACCGCCGCCCGGGGTGGCCCGACCGTTGTAGACGCCGGCCACGTGGAGCCATTCGCCGAGGACCAGATTGGCCTCGGGAATGCCGGGGCGGGCCACCTGGCCCTTGGCGTCGGTGATCTTGAACCGGAGTTCCTTGTTGCCGCGATCCAGGTAGAGCACGCAGTTGTCCTGCACCGAGTCATAGATGCCGCCGAAACCCTCGGGCAACTCGCTGGGCAGGGCGGAGAGCTTCACCCAGGTGGCGATGGTGATCTGGTCGGTGGCGACGTTCAGGGAATCCGTGGGGGCGACCGACACGAAGGTTTCGGCCCCGTCGAACCGGAGGGCGCCCCCGAAACGGGCCTCGGTTCCGGCGAGCCAGGCGGCCTCCGGCGCGGGCGAGGTCAATTGCCCGACGTTGCCATGCACGACGTCGACGATGGAGGGGGTTCCGGGGGTGCGGAGCGCATCGTCGAAGGGCCACTGCGCAATGAGGCCCTGGCGCAGGGACTGAGCCGGTTGGGAGGCCAGCGGCGTGACGGTCAGCAGAGCCGGCCCGCTTTCGAGGGAGCCACGGGAATCCTTGACGAGGACCGTGTAGGACCCGGAGGTGCTGCCGGAGGCGACGACCGCGAGGGTGGCCAGGGTGGACCCGGCGAGGTCGGCGCCGTTGCGTCGCCACTGGTAGGTCACCGGGGGTACCGCGTTCGAGAGGGTGACCTGGAACGAGACGTACGACCCATCGAGCGCCGTCACGCCCTGGGGCGGTTTGGTGATGGCGAGCGCGTCGTCGGGCGGGCGCGGCGCCGGCACGGCGTTTCCGTTGGCGAGATACCGGATCTCCTCGGCGCTCAAGGCCCGCCGCCACACGGCGACGTCGTCCAGCGCGGCATCCAGGAAGTAGCGGGCCTCGCCGCCGTCGCGGCCGAGGGCGGACACCTGGTCGGCCCGGACGACGCCGGTGAGACCGGCGCCTCCAGCGCCATCGGCACCGACGTGGGTGTCGACCAGTTCGCCGTTGAGATAAATGCGGGCCTCGCCGGCGGTCGGGGTGGCCTGACCATCGTAGACGGCCGCCACGTGCTGCCATTCGCCGGCGGCGATGAACTCCTGGGAAATGCCGGGACGCGCGGCCTGGCCGGCGGCGTCGGTGGTCTTGAAACGGAGCTCGGCAGCGGCGCGGTCGAGGTACAGGGCGTAGGCGTCCTGGGCGGAGTCGAACAGCCCGGCGAAGCCTTCGGCCAGATCGGAGGGCGCGGTGTCGAGTTTCACCCAGAGCGCGACGCTGACCTGGTTCCCCGGCGGATTCAGAGCGGTCCCGGAGGGAAACGAGACGAAGGTCGTCTCGCCCGCGACCCGGAGGGCGCCTCCGATGCGGGCCTCCGCGGCGGGCAGCCACGCCGTGGCCGGGTCCGGGGCGGTCAGGGTGCCGGGGGACGTGCCGGCTTGATCCTTCACCAGGGTCGTGGACGGGTTGGCCAGGCCGTCGTCCAGGGGCCAGTGGGCGAGCAGTCCGACGGCCAGGGAATCGGCGGGGGCCGTGGCGGCGTGGCCGGTGGAAGGCAGGAGACCGGCGGCCAGAACCAGGCCGGAGCCCATCAGAATCGTTGCGGTGACGTCACGGAGACGGTATTTGGATTTCATCGTAGTCGGTCACACGATGCGGATGCATCGGTCACGCGACGTTGCCGGGGGATCGGCACGGAGCTTGGGCGGCGAAGCAACGATTCCGCGAATCATCCCTTCATGAAGACCCCGCGGCAGACATGGCGAACCGGATTCACCCTCATCGAATTGCTGGTAGTCATCGCGATCGTGGCCATTCTGGCAAGCATGCTGCTGCCGTCGCTGGCCAAGGCGAAGCTCAAGGCCCACGCCATCGGCTGCATGAACAACCACCGGCAGCTCCTGCTCTCCTGGCGCATGTACGCGGAGGATCACGGCGATCAGCTGCCCTTCGTGAAGCACGGTCCCCAGGCGTGGATCAATGACTGGCTCGATTTCGATCCCAACAATGCCGACAACTGGGACGCCTCCCGGCAGATCCGCACCAGTCTCCTCTTCCCCTACTGCGGCAACAGTGTCGGCATCTGGAAATGCCCGGGCGACCGCAGCGCCGTCCGCGTCGCCGGCCAGCTCCGCCCCCGGGTCCGTTCCATGTCCATGCTCAACTGGGTCGGCGGACGCGGCGAGGGCCGGGAAATGGGTTGGTCCGGACCGGGTTGGAGGACCTACCGGACCCTCGGCAGCCTGACCGATCCCGGGCCCTCCGGGACCTTCGTGTTCCTCGACGAACGGGAGGACAGCATCAACGACGGCATGTTCGTGGTCGACATGACGGGCTATCCGGGCGAGGGCACGAAATACCGGATGATCGATCTGCCGGCGAGTTATCACGGCGGGGCGGGCGGACTCTCGTTCGCGGATGGGCACTCCGAGCTGCGCCGCTGGCGGGATCCGCGCACGACCCCGCGCCTCCGTCCGGGCGTCGTCATTCCCTACGACAACCCGTCGGCCAACAACGTCGATGTCGCGTGGATGCAGGAGCGGGCGACGCGGCGGGAGAACTGAGCCAGGGCGATTGACAAAGTCGATTGGGGCCCGCGACCGGCTCCCCGCCATAGCGTCCGCGCGACGGCGGGCCGGGTCGCGGGGCGATCGAAGCAGGCGAATCGAGAGGCGAAGCCTGCGACTCGGCCGTCGCCGGCCCCACATCGCAGTTCCACGCAGGACTTTGTCAACGGCCCTGAGAACTGAGTGGCACGGGGCGAGGGGCCACTTGACACGGGGAGGCCGACTTCTAGGCTGCCGGCCATCTCCGAGGAGACAGGGCGCGCCGGTCATCGTGCGGCGCCGGCGGGTCGAGGGGACCCGGAGACTCGGTGACCAACGAAGAAGAAAGGCTGGGAGAAGAGGCATGACGACGAGAATTCCGAGGTTAAACGGGCGTCGCGGTGGATTCATCGGCGAGATGATCCGCTGGTTCATCATGGTCGCGATCTACGACATCTGCATCGGCGGGATCGCGAGCGTCCTGGGCGTGTCGCGCCTCGTCGCGGCCCTGATCTTCCTGGGCATTCTTTTGACGATCAGCTTCATCGGGTACGTCGTCCGGCAGAAGATGGCGCCCGGGGCGGACGACTGACCGGGATGCACCACCGGATCGAGCATGCTCCGTCGTTCACGACCCTCGAGTTCGAGATGGGGTCGGGGGAGGAAGTGACGGTCCAGCCCGGGTGCATGGTCGGGATGACGACCGGCTTCGACCTGAAAGCCGGGGTGGGGACTCACGTCAAGGGGCGCCGGGGTTGGGGACGGGCGCTGCGCAGCTCCCTGGCCGGCGAGAGCTTTCTGGCGGCGATTTACACGGCGAAACGGGACGACGAACGCCTGCTGCTCGCGCCGGCAGAGCAGGGGGAGATCCACGCGCTCGAGGTGCGCCCCGGCGCCCATCATTACATCGCCCCGGGTTCGTTCCTGGCCTGCTTCGGCCCCGTCAAACTGAGCGTCGAGTACGCTGGCGTGCGCGGCTGGCTCGCCACCCGCGGACTGTTCCTGATGCGCACCGAAGGCGAGGGCACGGTCTTCGTGTCCAGCCACGGCGCCCTGCGCACCCAGGTGTTGGGGGAAGGCGAGCGCTACGTACTGGACAACCGGTACATCGTCGCCTTCTCGGACGGCATGCGGTTCGAGACCGTGACCGTCGCGGGCTCCCTGCGGCATTCGTTGCTCTCGGGGGAAGGTCTCGTGAACCGGTTCACCGGCCCGGGGCGGATGCTGTTCCAGACGCGGGCCCGGCCGGGCCGGGGGTGGTTGCAGGGCATGCTGAACCTGGCGACGTGAGGCGAGCATGAGCAGCGCGAGCGGCGTGGGCGGCGTGGGCGGCGTGGCCTTGTCCGGCCCCCGTCGGCTCGAGGTGCCGTCCCTGGCGGTGCTCGAGGCCCGGTATGCCCGGCTCGAGGGATTGTGCCGCGTGGTGCTGGGACTCGAAGTGCTCGTGATCCTGGGGTGCCTGGCGTGGGGGCTCGCGCGGGGACCCGGGCGGGTGGGCTGGGAGGCATGGCTCGCCGGCGCGCTGGGTGCGCTGGCGGTGTTCCGGTTCATTCCGCGCCGCCTGTTCCTGAACAAGAAACGGCTCGCCGAGATCCGGCCCGACGCGCGCTTCGGCGAGCACACCCGGGATTCGCTGGTGCGTTTGACGGCGGAGGTCTTCCGGCGGCTGGGGCTGCCCGCGGCGGCCGCGCCGGTGTACCTGATCCGCGAGAAGGACGTGAACGCGCACGCGATTCGGTGCGAGTTGTGGCCGGGGATGCGGTTCTTCAACGGGGTCTACCTCAACCGCGGCCTGCTGCATCTGTTCGACGAGCGCGAGCTCGCCTGCGTCATCGGCCACGAGTTGGGCCACGTCGTCCCGTATGCGCCGCTGTTGTCGCGGTGCTACCTCGCCCACGCCCTGCTGGCCGGCCTGGGTTCCTGGGTCCTCCTGGCGGCCTTTCCCGTGCCCGCCCTGACGGTGGTGGTGCCGCTGGGATTTGCCTGGGTGCTCGACTGGGTCGTGGCGCTTCCGCATCTGCGGATGTCGCGGGGCATGGAGTTGCTGTGCGACGCCTACGGCGCGCGGGCCGGAGGCTGGCTGCCGGCGGCGAGCGGGGAAGTGAAGCTCGCCGCCGAGAACGAGACCCGGCAACGGCTCATGCTCCGCGTGCTCGAGGCCCGCCAGCGCGGTGACGAACTTTCCGCGAAGGATTTGTTCGAAGCCTACGAGGCGGCGGTGCCGTTCGGGCGCGCCGATCCCGCGAGCTTCGAACGCGAGTTCGGGCGGGCTCTGGCGACCCGGCGCCGTCAGTCGGCAGGCATCTCCCTCGGCGGCTTTCTCGACTCGTTGTCCGGCGGCGAGACCGTGGAATCGGAGGCGGCCCTCAAGGAGGAGTGCGACCGGCTGCGCTTGATCGCCTCCCTGCCGGTGCTGGGGATCGAGCGTGCCCGATACCTGCGCGGCAGCGCGTTCTGGACCCCGGAGGATGCAGCCCGGCTGGTGGAGGCGATCCGGGCGGACCCGACCCGGGTGCTTTTCCGCCTGGCGGAGGAGGTCGACGACCGGGCCAGCACTCATCCGAACCCCAGCCGGCGTCTCCTGTTCCTGTGGGAGGAGGCGCGAGGGTTCAGCGCTTGAGGTAGGTCAGCTTGTCTGCGTGCGGTTCGTGGTCGTTGTTCCAGCGCTGGAGCGAGGCGTTCTTGTCCTCGAACAGGCGGGAATCGAGGTGGTTCTCGGCGTGTCCATCCCCGAAGACGACGTTGTACCGGTTGCGATGGCGGCGGTAGGTGGAGAGCCAGGTGAAGGACTTGGCGTTGTTCCGCACGTTGATGTCGAGCAGGCCCATGCCGCTGAACGACGACTTGTTCTCGATGCCGTAGAGCGCCTCGGCGGTGAATCCCGCCACGAGGATCAGACTGGCGTCGCCGAGCGCGATCATGTCGGCCGGCGCGACCACGGCGGACGCGGAGATGGGCACGACGCCGCCGGTGTCGCCCCCGGTGGCGCCTTCGATGACGACCTTGGTGTACCGACCGCCGAGGCCGAGTTCGCTGCCGCCGAACTGGGTGCCATTGGCGTTGTATCCGTAGCTGCCGAGCGGGCAGGCATCGTCATTGCCGTCGACGGTGACGCCCTTGTAGGCCGGGCACTTGAACAGCGCGTTGGTCCACTTCGACTGCACGTAGGGCTCGAGTTTCTCGTTCCAGAATTCCACCACCTCCCCCGCGTCCGGATCGAAGTTGAACACCGGATAGCGCTCGTGCTCGCCGACGTACATGGCGAGACCGATGCCCAACTGGCGGTTGTTGCTCAGGCATTTGATGCTCATGGCCTGCTGCTTGGCGTTGCCGAGCGAGGGCAACAGCAGCGAGGCCAGGATCGCGATGATCGCGATCACGACCAGCAGTTCGATGAGCGTGAACCCCGCCGCGCGGGCCCGCGGGCCCGCGCGCCCTCGCCGCGGAAGGGATGGCCACGCCCAAGGGAGCGCCGGGCGCGGACGCCACCCCGGGCCGGTGCCGTCGGGGCCGGTTCCGCCGCGTTCGCTGGGCTGCCCGTCGAGGTGCATCGTCAATTGAATCCGGACAGGCGATAGAACCGGGTGGGGACTCCCGGTTTGTTGGCGGCGGCGTCGAGGTGGAAGTTGGAGGCGGTCTCGCCCAGCAGCGTCCAGGGCCCCGCGGCGGCGGGCGCCTGTTCGATCCGGTACCGGGCCAGACCGGCGGCCTTCGTCCATTGCAGCAGGGCGCCTTCCTTGCCGAGCGTGATTTTGAATCCGTGAATCGCCGGAACGTCGACGACGGGTTCCTCGTGGTTGGTGGCGTACATGCGCACGACGGCGGCGGCGACGGCGAAATCGTCGGGCGGAGGGGTGTCCAACTGGCGGGAGGTGACCTGGACGACGATGCCGTGGCCGCGGCGGAGCCAGTAGTAGGTTCGGACGTACTGGGTGGCCACGCTCATGAAACCGTCGCCGAGGCCGAAATCGACGGCGATGTCGTACTCCGACAGTTCATTGACCCGGAGGCACTCGCCGAAACCGAGCCGGGGATGGTTGACGAGCCCGAAGGCATCCACCTTGGCGGCGGAGTTGTACGTGACGCGGGTCGGGATCGCGAAATCGCCGCCGCCGTCCTCGTCGTCGCCGGGAATCCCGAACGAGATTTCCGACATGAACTCGGTGGCCGCCTTCCAGGTGTCCCCGAATCCGATGCGGTCCGGGAAGTCCGTGATGGGCGGTTCGAAGATGGCGGTGGGCTGGCTGCTGCTGAACTCGGGGTCGTGGAAGCCGTAGTTGCGCCGTCCCTCGCCGGGGGCGTGATGGAGGAACATCCACTTCTCCGTGCCGGTGGACTGGTCGGTGAGCCGTTCGGCGTAGGTCGCGTCCGGAAAGGCGGTGCCATCCGGGGAGGCTCCGACCGGCAGGTAATCGAAACGATAGACGAGGTTCGTGGAGCCCTCGGTGAAGTCCCAGGCCTGGGCCGTCGCTCCGGGCGTGCCGAGCAACCCCGAGACGTTCACGTCCTTCGACACGTAGGCCTCGTAGAACTGGCCGATCCTGGTGAACAGGTCGGAGCCCGAGATGGTGATCTGGGCGGACGCGGACACGGAGCTGGCGAGGGAGACGGCGAGGAGGGCCAGAACCCGCGTTCCGCAGGAGCGGACGGGAGCGCTCATGGGCTTGCGATTCACGTCGCACAGTGCCCGATGGGCCCGGACCGCGCAAGGCACCGGATTCACCGTGCGTCGAAACGAACACGGCCCGGCCGGTCCGGGACTTGCACTCCATCGTCCGCCGGGGGAGAACGGGCCCGGCGTCCCGATCCCCCGTTTTCCCATGCCGCCCATCCTGGCCATCGACGGATTGACCAAGGCCTTTGGTTCGGTGCGGGCCGTGGATGGGATCGGGTTCACCGTGGAAGCCGGCGAGATCTACGGATTGCTCGGCCCGAACGGCGCCGGGAAGACCACCACGATCTCCATGATCTGCGGCCTGCTGAAGCCCGACGGCGGCGGGATCCGGATCGAGGGCGTGGGTCTGGACGCGGACGGAGGGCGGGCGCGGCGCATCATGGGAGTGGTGCCCCAGGAGCTCGCGCTGTACGAGGAATTGACCGGGCGCGAGAACCTCGAGTTCTGGGGGCGTCTGGCGGGTCTCGGCGCGGCCGAGGCGCGGGCCCGGGCCCGGGAGATGCTGGAAGCCCTGTTGCTGACGGACCGCGGCGGGCATCCGGTGCGGACCTACAGTGGTGGCATGAAGCGCCGGATCAATCTCGGCGCCGCCCTGATGCATCGGCCCCGACTCCTGCTGCTCGACGAGCCGACGGTCGGCATCGATCCGCAGGCGCGGGCGAACATTCTCGAGTTCGTGCGGCGCCTCGGGGCGGAAGGCACCGCCATCGTGTACACCACGCATTACCTCGAGGAGGCGGAGGCGTTCTGCCGCCGCGTGGGGATCGTGGATCAGGGCCGCCTGCTCGCCGAAGGCACGCTGGCGGAGTTGCAGGCGCGTTTGGGCGGGGACCGGGTCTACGTGCTCGAGGGCGCGCTCGATGGCGCCCGTCCCGAGACCTGGCCGGGATTCCTGGACCGGTTCCGGATGCTCCAGGCCACGGAGCGCGGGATCGTGGTGGCCTCGGTCGGGGAGCGCGACCCGGCGGCCTGCCTCCAGGAGCTGCTGGCCCTGCCGGTGCGCGTGGAGAACGTGACGCTGAAGAAGCCCACCCTGAACGACGTGTTCCTGCAGCTCACGGGAAGGGACCTGCGGGAATGAACGCCGTGGCGTTCGGGAAGGTGCTTGGCATCCTGGTCGCCAAGGATCTGCGTCGCGCCCGGCGCAACCCGGTGCCCTACCTGATCCAGCTGGGCCTCCCCCTGCTGATCACGGGCCTGCTCGGGATGGTGTTCTCCGGGGTGAACCAGCGCGAGGGCGGCGGCGCCACGGGCCTCGGTCGGATCCGCCTGATCCTCGTGGACGAGGACGACTCGCCCCTGACCCGCCTGCTGCGTGGCGCTCTGAACCAGGGCTCGGCGGGGGAGCATCTGGACGTCTCGTTTCTCGACCGGTCCAACGCCCTGGCCCGGCTCACGGAGAATCAGGCGTCCGCCGCCGTTCTCATTCCCCCGCGGTTCACCGCCGACTACCTGGCGGGCGGGACGGGGGTGCAGCTCGAGGTGGTCAAGAACCCGGCCCAGCAGTTCCACCCTGCCATCGTCGAGGAATTGACCGGCGTGGTGACCACCGCCCTGTCGGCCCTGGCGCGGAACTTTCGCCCCGACCTCGACGCCTGGCGGCAGGTCCTCACCAACCGAAGCGACGTTTCCCTCCGCCGGATCGGCGAACTGCTGATCGAGACCGGCGAGCGCTGGAACCAGGTCCGGTTGCGGCTCGATCCGGTGCCGGTCTGGTACGAGGAGGAGCAACGTTCCCGCGCGGACGACGGCACCGGCACCGGCACCAGCACCGGCACCGGGGCAGGGGCAGGGAAGGGAGCGGCTCCGGGGTGGAACATGTTCGCGTACCTGCTGCCGGGGCTGGCGGCGATGTTCCTGATGTTCCTTGCCGACGTCGCGATGCGCGACCTGCACCGGGAATTGCGGTTCCGGACCTTCGACCGCTGCTGCACCCTGCCGGTGTCCCCGCTGGCCTTCGTGTTGTCGAAGGTCCTCTTCACCTTCCTGGTCACCCTGCTCGGCGCCGCGATCCTGCTGGGTGGCGGTTCGTTCCTGTTCGGCTTCCGCTGGGTCCACCCCGTGGCGGTGGGCGTGCTCGCGGCCTCGATGGCCTTGTTTTCGAGCGGATTGATGGCCTCGGCTGCGGGCGTGTTTCCGGGCGAGCGCCGGGCCGATCTGCTCAACGCCCTGCTCGCCATGGGACTGGGACTGGCCGGGGGCTGCGCCTTCCCCGCGCAGGCCCTGCCCCCGTTCCTGCGCGACCACGTCACGCCGCACCTGCCACCCAACTGGTTCCTCGAGGCGGTGCGCTCCACCCAGTCCGGCGCCGGTTCCTGGCTGGGAGCGGCGGCCTGGACCTCCGGGGTTGGCCTGGCGTTGGCGGTCCTCGCCGCCGTGCTGCTCCGTCGCGGCCTGGGCCGGGGAGGTCGGGCGTGAGGAATCCCGCGGCACCACAACACGGACGTTCGCATCCCCGGGCCACGGGATCCCACGCGAGGGCCGCCCTGCTCATCGGCCACAACGATCTGCGTCTGTTCCTCCGCAACCGGGCGTCGTACGTCTGGCTGTTCGTGATCCCGATGGCCTTCGTCTATTTCATGGCGTTCGCCAACCGCGGCCCCGGCGATCCCCGCCAACCGCGTCCGGCGGTACTGGTGGACGACCGCGACGAGGGCTTCCTCGGCGGGGTGTTCCGGGAGGAACTCGGCACCCAGGGGCTGACCGTCGTGGCTCCGACGAATCCCGCCGCGGCCACGCGCGGCATCGTGATCCCAGCCCGGTTCACCGCCGATGTTCTCGCCGGTCGGCAGGGCCGGGTGCAGTTCTTCGCCGTCGAGGGTGCCACGCTCGATCCCGCCTCGGCCCTGGTCCAGGCCCGGATCGTGCGGGCCTTGATCGCGGTGAATTCCCACCTCGTCGAACACGCCGCCGCCGCCCGCGGTGCCCATCCGCCGGACGCTCCCTCGCTGGCGGCGCTGGCGGCACGCGAGGATCCGGTCCGGATGGTGACGCGGTTCGCGGGAAGGAAGCCCATCCCGACGGGGTTCAACCTCTCGCTGCCGGGCGTGCTCGTGATGTACCTCATGATGAACCTGCTGGTCTTCGGCGGAACCTCGCTCGCGGCGGAACGCCGGAGCGGGGTCTTGCGGCGCATGGCCACGGGACCGGTGGGCCGCGGCGCGTTGATCGCCGGGAAGGTCTACGGGTTGCTGCTGCTCGCGGCGGTGCAGATCCTGGTCCTCCTGCTCGCGGGTCGATACCTGCTGGGCGTGAATCTGGGCGAGCACCTCGGCGCCGTGCTGCTGACGCTCCTCGTCTATGCCTGGGTCGCGGCCTCGCTCGGCGTGCTGATCGGGTCCTGGGTGCGACAAGAGGAACGGGTCGTGGGTCTGTGCGTCATGCTGACGATCTCGATGGCGGCCCTCGGCGGGTGCTGGTGGCCCCTGGAGGTGGTTCCCGATTCCATGAGGTTCCTCGCCTACCTCTTTCCCGCGGGCTGGGCGATGGACGCCCTGCACCAGTCGATCACCTACGGAAACGGCCTCGCCGGCGCCCGCGAGGAACTCGGCGTCCTGTTCCTCTTTGGCGCCGGCGCGAATCTTGGCGCGGCCCGGGCCTTCCGGGTCTAATCTCCCTGCCGGTCCTTCATGCCTTCCCGCCCTGCTCCAATCCCAATCCCGACCCCTTCTCCGACCGATCACTCCATGAACCGAGCCCAGACTCCCATCCCGGATCCTCCTAATCCTAATCCTAATCCTCCCTCCATCGTTCGGGTTCATGGTCCCAATGCGTGTCCGGACTTTGGAAAACTTCCCTCTCCATGAACCGCCCGCCGCAGTCGCGCCGCTCGTGCAGGGCACCGGGCCTGCACGCTGCAGGCCGCGTGCCCCCACGCGGCGACGTGCCGTCCGCGGGTCATCGTCCCCTTAACTGTCCGAAAATCCGAAATCTCGATTCACCATGAACGACACCCAGGAAACCGTGCTGTGGAAGGGCACCCCGTCGGCGGCCCTCGATTTCTGGCTCAACCTCTCCTGCCTGCTGGTCCTCCCGATCCCGTGGGCGCTGGTCCGCTGGATCCAGCGACGGAACCACGTCATCGAGATCACCAGCGAGCGCCTGCGCATCACGACCGGGATCTTCTCCAAGCGGACCGAGGAGCTGGAGCTTTACCGGGTACGCGACATCACCTTCGAGCAACCCTTCCTGCTCCGAATCTTCGGGTGCGGGAACCTCGTGCTCACGACGTCCGACAACTCGACGCCCACTCTCTTCCTGACCGGCCTGCCCGGGGTCCAGCCGTTGCGCGATCAGCTCCGCTCCGCGGTCGAGCGCTGCCGCGACCGCAAACGCGCGCGGGTTACCGAGTTCGGGGGCTCGCTCGACATCGACGAGCTCGACGGCCCGACTGGCGACGGAGCCAAGGGGTGAGGTGGCTCGAATCGGTTGCCGGGGCAACCCCGCCCCCACCGCCGCTTCGGCCACGCTCGCGAGGATGGCGCGGCGTTGGACGGCGCCGGGTGGCTCGGCTCGGGGAAGGCGCGACGCGACGACCGCGAATGCCGGAGCCCGCGGGCGCGGTCGTCACAGGTCACAGGCTGGCCACGAACCGCTGCATCGCCTCTTCCTTCTCGTTGATCGATTGGATCAGTTTGAACTGCTTGCGGCAGCGGTCGAGGTTGTGGTGCTCGCGGTGGATCCGAAAATATTGGTCGCCTTGGAGGTAGTCGGTGAGGAACCGGATCCCGATGGTGAACGTGATCAGCTTCCCGGAGAGCACCAGCAGGGCGCGCTCCGCCGGGGTGAGGAACGCCCGGGTCGCCTCGATGTAGCCCCGGGTCAGCGCCTCGAACATCGGCAGTTCCAGCTCCACCCGGTCCAGAAACTGCTCGTCCTCCGCCGTCCGGCTGGTCGTGGTGCGGATCATGTCGCCGAAATCGTAGAGCACGAGCCCCGGCATCACGGTGTCGAGGTCCACCACGCACATCGCCTCGCCGGTCTCCTCGTCGAGCAGGACGTTGTTGAACTTCGTGTCGTTGTGCGTGACCCGGACCGGCACCTCGCCGCGGGTCTCGGCATCGACGAGGGCTGACACCACGCCCTCCATGGAGCGGGCGAAGTCGATCTCCTTCCGGGCGATTTTGGCACGGTTGAACTCGTCGGACCGGATGGCTTCGAGCAGGCGCTGGTAACGTTTCGGGGTGTGGTGGAAGTCGGGGATGGTGGTGGCCAGTTCCCGGGCGGGCAGGTCGGCGAGGAGACTCTGGAAATGGCCGAAGGCATGGCCCGCCTGGTAGGCCTGCCGGGGCGTCTCGACGGCATCGTAGCTGCGGACGCCGTCGACGAAGATGAACGTGCGCCAGAAATGGCCCTCGCCATCGACGTGGAAGGCCTGACCGTCGACGGCGGGGACGACCGCGAGGGCGCGGCGCTCCAGTTGACTGGCGCCCTGTTCGGCCAGCTTGCGCCGGAGGTGCTCGGTGACCCGGACGACGTTGCGCATGAGGCCGACCGGATCGCGGAACACGTGCGTGTTGATCGTCTGGTGGACCACCCGGCAGGGCCCACCCTCGTGATGGTAGGTCGCGGCGAACGTCTCGTTGATGTGCCCGATCTTGATCCGGTGTCCGTCATGGAATTCGCCCGGTATCCGGAACTGGCGACCGATGCGGGTGAGTTTGGCGCGTTCTTCGGCGTTCATGACGGCGGGAATCGGACGTGCGTGGGCGCGGGGCGCGGGGCGCGGGGTGGCCAGGGTCAGGGTATCGGGCGGGCGGGGCGCGGCGGGTGCCGGGTCTACATCCCCATGATTTGGTAGCCGCAATCGACGTAGAGGACCTGCCCGGTGATCGCCGCGGCGCCGTCGCTGGCGAGGAAGGTGCCCGTGGCACCGAGTTCCTCGGGCAGCACGTTGCGGCGGAGGGGGGAATGGTTCTGGTAATGCTTCAGCATGTCCGTGAACCCGGCGATGCCGCGGGCGGCCAGGGTGTTCACCGGTCCGGCGGAGATGCAGTTCACCCGGATGCGCTTCGGACCCAGGTCGTAGGCGAGGTAGCGGGTGGAGGCCTCGAGCGAGGCCTTGGCGACGCCCATGACGTTGTAATGCGGCACGACCTTTTCCGCGCCGTAATAGCTCATCGCCACGATGCTGCCCCCGTTCGTCATGAGCGGCTCCGCCTCCCGCGCCAACGCCACCAGCGAGTAGGCGCTGATGTCGTGCGCGATCCGGAAATCCTCGCGCGACGTGCGCACGAACTCGCCCTCCAGCGCCGCCTTCGGCGCGAACGCCACGCTGTGCAGCAGCAGGTCCAGGCGCCCGAACTTCTCGCGCAACGCGGCGAAGACCGCGGCGATCTGTTCGTCCCGTGTCACGTCGCACGGCAGAATCAGGGTGTCCGGACCGAAGGTGCCGGCCAGTTCCTCGACGTTCTCCTTCAGGCGGTCGCCCTGGTAGGTGAAGGCGAGCGTGGCGCCGGCCTGCTTCCAGGCCTGGGCGATGGACCACGCGATGGACCGTTTGTTGGCAACGCCGAACACGACTCCGATTTTTCCAGCAAGTAAGGACATGGCATGACGGCCGCCGCCGTGGGGGCACCGGCCAAAGAGGCGCTAAACGTGGCGCACCCCCGCCCCCCCCTGCAAGCCTCCGGGCAGGGCCCCGGGCGGCGTTCCCAGGGGGACTTCGTGCCGGGAACTTTGTGCTTGGCAGCGCGGGTCGGCTGGGTGCCCATCGCGAGGAACGCTCCCTGGAACCGCTCCATTGCCATGCGACGCGATTCAACGGGCGCTCCACTCCTGCCGCGCCCAGCCATGCCGGATTTGCCGCCGTTGCCCCCGAGGGGGTCCCGCGAGGTATTGTTCGCCACCACGCGGTGGAGCGTCGTCGTCTCGGCGGGGAGGGAGGATTCGCGGGTCGCGCGCGCCGCCCTGGAGGAGCTCTGCGGCGCCTACTGGTATCCGCTCTACGTGTTCGTGCGCCGAACCGGTCGGAGCGCGCACGACGCGCAGGACCTCGTCCAGGGCTTCTTCGCCGCCCTGCTCGAGAAGCATTACCTCCGCGAGGTCGACCGAGAAAAGGGGCGCTTCCGGTCGTTTCTGCTGCTGGCCCTGAAACGGTTTCTGGCGAACGAATGGGACAAGGAACGTGCCCGCAAACGCGGCGGGGACCGGGTCCTCGTCTCGTTGGATGCGTTGACCGCCGAACAACGCTACGCGCTCGAGCCCGCCGAGTCGCGCACGGCGGATCAGCTCTTCGAACGCCGTTGGGCCACGACGCTGCTCGAGCGCGTGCTGACGCGTCTGCGCGACGAACAGGTCGCGAGCGGTCGCGCGGTGCTGTTCGAGCAATTGAAGGAGTTCCTCGTCTCGCCCGGACGGGGGACCCCCTATGCGGAACTCGCGGCCCGGCTGGGCTCCTCCGAGGGCGCCGTGAAGGTGGCGGTCCATCGGTTCCGACGCCGGTATCGCGACCTACTCGAGGAGGAGATCGCCCGAACCGTGAATTCCCCGGGCGAGGTCGACGAGGAGCGCCGGCATCTGCTGTCCGCCCTGGCCCTCTGAGGGCCGTGTAACCTTTCCCGCCCGACGCTTAAGTAGTCCGCGAACCCCGTCGGTTCGACACGAGGATCACGACATGACTGCCACGCGCAACTGCCCCACCTGCCACGCCCCCGTCCCCCCCGACGCGCCCCAAGGGGTCTGTCCGGCCTGCCTGCTCCGGACCGATCCCGCCCTGGGCCCTGATGCGGCCACGCAATCCCAGGGTTCTCCCGACCGCCGCACCCCGCCGCCCGCACCCTCCGAAATCGCGCCGCATTTTCCCCAGCTCGAGATTCTCGAGCTGATCGGCCAGGGGGGGATGGGCGTCGTTTACAAGGCGCGTCAGACCCGTCTCGACCGGGTGGTGGCCCTCAAGATCCTGGCGGCGGAGGCGGCCCGGCACCCCACCTTTGCCGAGCGCTTCGGCCGCGAGGCCCGGGCCATGGCGAAACTCGGGCATCCCGGCATCGTCACCATCTACGACTTCGGCAGCGCGGGACCCTATCCCTTCCTGATCATGGAGTTCGTCGACGGCGCCAACCTCCAGCAGACCATCCGGGCCGGACTCCTCCAGCCCGCTGCGGCGCTCGGCCTGGTCATGCAGATCTGCGAGGCCCTCCAGTTCGCACACGACCAGGGCATCGTCCACCGCGACATCAAACCCGGGAACATCCTCATCGACCGCTCCGGGCGCGTGAAGATCGCCGATTTCGGTCTCGCGAAGCTCCTGGACCCCTCCCTCTCCGACGGGGCGCTCACCGCCGATCACCAGGTGATGGGCACCCCGCACTACATGGCTCCGGAGCAGATTTCCAACCCGCTCTCGGTCGATCACCGGGCCGACATCTATTCCCTGGGCGTCGTGTTCTACGAGATGCTCACCGGAAACCTCCCCATCGGACGGTTCGAACCCCCGTCCCGACGCGTCCACATCGACGTGCGCCTCGACGAGGTGGTCCTCCGCACGCTCGAGCAGGCGCCCGCCCGACGCTATCAGCAGGCCCGGGACGTGGGCACCGATGTCGCCTCCCTCCGGCCCGCGCCTCCCGGCGTTCCTCCGGAGGCGGGTGTTCGTGCCGACCGTCCCCCGACCGCGCCCGCGGATCGAAAGGCCTGGTGGACCGGGCACCGGCAGGGACTGGTCCAGGTCCTCGGATGGACTCTCCTGGGAATCTACCTGCTCGGCTTGCTGGGGTTCTTCGGCTTCGAGTCGACTTCGTCCAACACCGGACTGCGACGCCAGGTCGGCTATCCCACCCCGTGGATCCATTGGGAAACGCGATTTCTCGACGCGAACAGCGGCCACCAAGTCGGGCTCACCTTTCCCGCTTGGTCCTGGCTGGTGCTCGGGGTGGCGTGGGTCGCGTACTTCGCGCGGCGCCGCCTGATCGCGTCCGAACGCCCCCTCCGCTGGACCGATACCATCGCGCACTACCTCCTCTGGGGGATGCTGTTCCTCGGCGCGGTCGCCTTCACCGCCGCGCCGCTGCTGCCGTTGCGCCAGGCCGCCATGATCCGGGAAACGCCCCCCAGCGTCGGCCATGTCGGCGGTGGCGTCCGGTGGAGCCACTACGCCTTCGAGGCCCCCGCGAACCACCGCGTGACCTTCTGGCTGGAGTGGCTGAAGAACGGTCAACCCGCGACCCTGCCCGACGTGGAGTTCAAGGACATCCTCGACCCCGCCCGCGGACGGAAGCTCAAGGGACACCTCGATTTCATCCTCCAGATGGAGGGCCGAACCCGCAAGGCCGACACCAATCTGGTCGAGTGGCAGTGGGGGGTCCGCGCCAGCGACGTCACCACCGGGGCGCGGGGAATCGCCACCAACCCGTTCCTGGGTCTTCCGCGCACCGACTCCTCGTACGGGCATGCGCCGGTGCAATGGCTCCGTCCCGGCGAGGAACTCACCATTCTCGTGGTGCGCGGGGATGCCGAGCAACTCGTGGGCGAACCCTGGGATCCTCGGGTCGTCGGACGCGCCGATCTCGAGATGCGCCTCAAGGCCCGGCTCGATCCCGTCCTGCCCGAGCACCTGCGCGAGACCCCCGCGGCCACCACGACGCCCGCCCCCGAACGCGCCGGGGCCAGGTAGCCCGCCCCGCCGCCCCTTGCACCCGGGCCCGACCGCCGAGCCCATGCCGCGGACCTGCAGGCAGACCCGCCCCCGGCTACGGAAGTGACGACAGCGGGAAATCGATCCGCCAGAGGCCGCGAAGCTCCCCGATGCGGAACCCGGTGGCTTCATCCCCCGGGTAGAGCCGCCGGATGACTTCCAATTCCGCCAACCCGATGTCCGTGGCGGGGTCGCCGTGGCACTTCAGGCAGAGTTCCTTGGCCAGCACGATCGGAGCCAGGAACGTGGCCTGACCCGGCACCAGGTTCGTCACCAACGGCGGGGGAGGGTTGGTCGAGGCGCCCGCGGCGAGCGCCGCCTGGAAGGCCTGGATCACGCCCGATTCGGCCGCGTTGGCGCGTCCGGACGGGTTGCGCGGTCGATGGGTGACGCGGCGCAGGGCGATCCCGTGGCGCGCCGCCACGCCCGACGTCAGGGGCGAGGCCGCCAGCGAGCAGAAGGGCAGCGCGTTGCTCACGCCCCCCGACTGAATCGCCTGGAGCAGGTTCGAACTCAGGATGCCGAACGTCTCCGCCGCGATGGCCTGGCCCCGTTGCAGGGCCGCCTGCCGGACCTCCGGCGAAAGCGGGGGCACCGGAGGCGCCTGGGTTTCGATGGGAGCCGTCGGTCCTCCGCAACCGGCCGCGGCCAGTCCCAAAATGAGTACTGCGATCCATTTCATGATTCCGGGTTCCTTTCCGGTCCTCCAGCTCCGTTCGCCGGGCGGACGTCTCACGAGGCATCCGCCCGTCGCCAGCGTCGAACGGTCCACCCCTGAGTCGCCTGGGGCAACCCGAATGCCGCGAACCCTCTGTGGAGTAGACGTCGAATCGGCGCGGGGCCTCCCGGGAATCGAGGAACCCCCGGCCTCCGCGGCGCGGAATTCCCGACGGCTCCCACGCCACGCCGTCGCGTTCCCTGCCTTCCGTGGGTGCCGCCTGTGAGGACTACGCGGCGGGCGCCTGGCCGGGAGGGAGACTGCGCCGGACCACGAGCCCGCCGA
Source organism: uncultured Verrucomicrobiota bacterium (assembly GCA_964608505.1). Lineage (GTDB taxonomy): Bacteria > Verrucomicrobiota > Verrucomicrobiia > Limisphaerales > CAIMTB01 > CAIMTB01. The sequence continues at coordinate 1,432 of CAZSOV010000080.1, read as the reverse complement.
ACTCCCGCCGTCCGCACCACAGCAGGTAGAGCGTCATCGCGACCAGAACGAGGAGGAGCGGGGCGAACAGGCCCTCCCCCCGCAGGACGAACGCGTGGAACGCGAGGATGTTGACGACGATGGGGCCGAGCACGAGCAACCCGAGATTCCGGGTGCGCGGAATGGCCACGAGCATGCCGCCGACGACCTCCAGTGCCTTCACGAACGTGAGGTAGCCCGTGGGTGCGAACGCCGCCATGAAATGTCCCGCGGGCGTCCCTTCCGGCGGCGGGGGCATGGGAACGAGCTTGAACAGGACCACGACGCCGGAGGCGACGAACAACAAACCAAGCAGCGCACCGACGACGGTGGGGACGTGTTTCATGGACGGAAGGTGGGGCACGAAGGCCCTTGGCCACAAGCCGGGTGCCGGCGCTCCGGATGGGCCGGATCGTCCGCGGCCAGCGGGCCATCACCGCCGACACCGCCCAGCGGCTCTCCCGCTATTTCGGGACTCGGCCCGAAGGGTGGCTCGACCTGCAGACGCACCATGACCTGGAGGTGATCCGCGACCCACTCGAAGTGCGGATCTCCGGGACGGTTCGGCCTCCGGACGGGCTGCCCGCGACGTCAGTCTGCCAAGATCCTCACCGGAGACACCTCGGGGACGGACGACCATCGCGTGGGTCCAGACCTTTCGCGTCCTCGGAGCGAGACCTCGGGAACGGGTTGGATCACCGTTGCTTCTGGGGCCTGATACCGAAACGTGGACCAGTCGAGGGAGGGGAAGCGTCGGTCAGCAACGGCGCGTCGCCGCGGATGATGACGTCGGCGTCGAGGACTATTGCCATTTGTCCCCCCGGTGCTTGGAGGGTCGCCCTTGCTGCCTTGAGATCTCGGTTCCAGGCGCGTGCCTCGGCCGAGTCGAGGGCCGCTCCCGTGAGCGCAGCCGCCAGCTGCTTTCCGCTGCACACCCTCTCCCCCTCCGGTACGAGTCGGGCGAATGGAACGCCGTTCTTGAGCAAAACGAAGGTCTCATTCCGGTAGTTGAAGAAGATGAGCCCCTGAAAGGAAAGGAGGTGCGTCGGGAGTCGCCCCGAAGAGGGGCTCCGTTTTGACCACAAACCGGGCAGGATACGGACACCCTGCGGGCACCAAGGCCATTGGCACCACGATTGTAGGCCTTCGGAAATCCGCGGAAGTCGTTGAAGATAAAATGGTCGGGACGGTGAGATTTGAACTCACGACCTCTTCCACCCCAAGGAAGCGCGCTACCAAGCTACGCTACGTCCCGACCAAGGTTTCCTCGAAACGTCCGGGCGGACGCATCGGGACGCGCAGAGTGCCGACCTGTTCCCAACGTTTCAACCTCGAAAAACGGGAAACCGCGTGGGCGAGCAGGGCGATGGACAAAGTCGATTGGGGCCCGCGACCGGCTCCCCGCCATAGCGTC
>CAZSOV010000079.1:0-28383 GCA_964608505.1 uncultured Verrucomicrobiota bacterium | reverse complement strand
ACATCGAAAACATCTTCTTCAACGGCTACCTCATGACGCCGATGGAGATGAACGCGTTTGTGGACCACTTCGGCAGCGAACACATCCGTGTGCATTTCGACACCGGCAACATCTCCATGTTCCAGTTCCCGGAACATTGGATCCCCGTGCTGGGCACCCGGACCCGGAATGTCCATCTGAAGGAGTTCACCAAGAAGGGCACCGATTTCTCCCTCGAAACGTTCCGCCCCCTCCTGGATGGCACGACCGATTGGCCGGCCGTGACCGAGGCCCTCGACCGCGTCGGTTACCGCGGCTTTCTGACCTTCGAGTACTTCCATCCCTACGCGCACTATCCCGAGGCCTTGATCTGGCAGACCTCCGATTCCATGGATCGAATCCTGGGTCGCAAGGCCTGATCGGGAGCCCCGTCGCATGCGACCCAGTGCCTGGTTCCGCTTTTGTCCCCGGTGCGGGGCCCCCGCCTCCTCCGGATCGGACGGGCCGCCGCCTGCGCCCCGGACGGCGGCGGTCTCCGCCCCGGAGCCGTTCCGCTGTCCGTCCTGCCGGTTCACCTACTACTTCAATCCCACCATCGCCGCCGCGGTCTTCCTGCGGCGGCCCGACGGCCGGATGCTGTTCGTGCGCCGGGCGCGGGAGCCGGGCAAGGGACTGCTCGCCCCGCCGGGCGGCTTCATCGACATCGGCGAACGTGCCGAGGACGCCCTGCGTCGCGAGGTGCGGGAAGAGGTGGGACTCGAGCTGTCCTCCCCGGGGTTCCTGGCGTCGTTTCCCAACGAGTACGTCTATCGCGAAGTAACGTATCCCGTGCTCGACTTCTTCTTCGTGGCGGACGCTGTGGACCCCGACCGGGCGCGCGCGCTGGACGACGTGGAGGCGCTGTGCTGGAGGGACCCGCAGGCTGGAATCACGCCGGAGGAACTGGCCTTCCCGTCGATGCGGTTGGCGCTCGGGGAACTGCGTCGCCGGGACGGCGGGTCGTCCGTACCCCCCGCGGTCTGCCAATCGTAAAACCGCTACGCGGTCATGCCGGAGTGTGCCCGGGACGACCGCGCAGGGGCGAGCCGTCTCTGGCGCGAACGGGAGGGCGGCTCGGCGAGGCGACGCCGGCGACTCGGTCGTCGCCGTGCCCCCACCACGATCCCGCCCCGGATTGGGGGAAGGGGCCGATCCGATTTGGCGTACAACTGTGCGCAAGGTTGACTTGACCCCGGGCCTGCCTAGCATCGGCCCCACAAAAGCCATCGATCGCGGTCGTTCGTACAGCGTCCCGATCGGGGTTTTTTTGTTCAACCGTGGCAGCAAGCGACGACTACTTGATCGATCTCCTGGTCGACATGGGTTTTCTGACCCGCGACCAGGTGGATGCCGTTCAACCGAAGGCAGATGAGACCGGGGAAGGGGTGGTGGACACCCTGGTGGCCGAGAAGGTCATCACCCGGACGCAGGTGGCCCAGGCGAAGGCGGCGCATTTCAACGCCGAGTTCGTGAATCTTGCCGAGATGCGAACGGCGGACGACGTGCTGGCGACGGTGCCGCGCAACGTCGCGAAGAAGTACAATGCCATTCCGGTCTACGCCACGGAGGACTCCATCTCGGTGGCGCTGGCGGACCCGTCGGATCTCGAGACGATCGACGCCCTGCAGCATTTGTTGAACCGCAACGTCACCGTGCTGGTGGCGAGCCCGGATGACATCGAGGCCGCGCTGAACCGGTACTACGGGCGGGCCGACGACTCGGTGTCCAAGATGATCCAGGACATCACCGAGGGCGAGGTCGAGATCAACCAGATCGGGAAGCTCGAGGATGCGGAGGGCGACGGCGCCACGGTGGAGGCAGACGCGCCGATCATCAAGCTGGTGAACGGGATGATCATCGAGGCCTACCGGATGCGGGCCTCGGACATCCATCTGGAGCCGCTCGAGAAGCGGTTCCGGGTCCGGTACCGGATCGACGGCGTGATGCACGAGCTCAAATCGCCGGCGAAGCGCCTGCAGGCCTCGATCATCAGCCGCCTGAAGATCATGGCCAACATGTCCATCGCGGAACGCCGGATTCCGCAGGACGGCCGCATCCAGTGCAACGTCGGGCCCAAGGTCATCGATTTGCGTGTCTCCTGTCTGCCCACGAATCACGGCGAAAGCATCGTGATGCGTATTCTCGACAAGGAGGGACTGCGCCTCGGTCTGGCGGAGTTGGGGTTCTTCACCGACGACCAGCAGACGTTCGAACGGTTGATCAGCCTGCCGGACGGCATCCTGCTGGTGACGGGGCCGACGGGTTCCGGCAAGACCACGACGCTCTATTCCTGCCTGCACTACATCAACCGCCCGGATCGCAAGATCATCACCGTGGAGGACCCGGTCGAGTACCAGCTCGCGGGCATCAACCAGGTGCAGGTGGCGGAGGCGATCGGGTTCACGTTCTCGTACGCGCTGCGGTCGATGCTCCGCCAGGCGCCGAACATCATCATGCTGGGTGAGATCCGCGACATGGAGACGGCGACGATCGCGATCAACGCCTCGCTCACGGGTCACCTGGTCTTCTCCACGCTGCACACCAACGACGCGCCCAGCGCGGTGACGCGCTTGATCGACATCGGCATCAAGCCGTTCCTCGTGGCCTCCTCGGCCCGCGCCCTGATGGCCCAGCGCCTTGTCCGCAAGATCTGCAAGAAGTGCGGGGCGCCCTATGCCCCGACCGAATCCGAGTTGCGTTCGCTCCAGATCGATCCGGAGACCGCGGCGACCGCCAAATTCACCAAGGGCAGGGGCTGCCCGGACTGCAACAAGACGGGGTGTCGCGGACGATTCGGGATCTTCGAGATCTTCTGCATCGACGACGAGGCCCGGAAGCTGATCTACGAGAAGGTCAGCGCGAACGTCCTGCGCGTGCGGGCCCGGGAGGCCGGCATGCGCACGCTGCGCGAGGACGGGCGCCGCAAGGTGATCGCCGGCCTGACGACCGCCGAGGAGGTCATCCGGGCGACGGTGGGCGACGCCGAATGAGCACGCTGTTTCCAGCCTGGGATCGGAAGCCGAGCCAGCCGCCCGCGCGGGCCGGGGCCCGGCGATTTCCGAAGGGTCCCGGGTTCCCGCCGACCACCCCCCGCAGCCGACTTTCCAAAGAACCCTGATCCGCGTCCGCCTTTTTTGCCATGGCCTACTCGATGTCCGACCTCCTGCAGTTGGTGGTGTCCGAAAACGCCGCCGACCTTCACCTGCGCGTAGGAACGTCGCCGGTGTTGCGTGTCCACGGCGTTCTGCACCGGGTGGAGGGACCCGGGCTGCGCCCCGAGGATACCGAGGAACTGATGCGCTCGATCACCTCGGAAGAACAAATCCGCAGCGTGCGCGAGCGCGGCGGGGCGGACTTCGGGTTTGCCTTCGGCGAGCTGGCGCGGTTCCGCGTCAGCGTCTTCAAGGAGAAGGGCAATTTCGGCATGGTGCTGCGGCAGATCCCCACGAAGCTGCTGACGATCGAGCAGATCGGGATTCCGCCCTCGGTGCGCGAGCTGCTCTACAAGCCGCGCGGACTGGTGCTGGTGACGGGCCCGACGGGCTCGGGCAAGACGACGACGCTGGCCTCGATGATCAACATCATCAACGAGGAGCGCGACGACGCGCACCTGATCACCATCGAGGATCCCATCGAGTACTATCACAAGCACAAGAAGGCCGTCGTCACCCAGCGCGAGGTCAACGTCGACGTCCCCAGTTTCGCGGAAGCCATCCGGCGCGCCCTGCGTCAGGACCCCGATGTCATTCTGGTAGGCGAGATGCGTGACCTGGAAACCATCGAGGCGGCCATCACGGCGTCCGAGACGGGTCACCTCGTCTTCGCCACGCTGCACACGACGGGCGCCGCCAAGACCATCGACCGCGTGGTCAATGCCTTCCCCGTCAACCAGCAGGAAATGATCCGGATCCAGCTCTCGACGGTGTTGCAGGCGGTGATCTCGCAGTTGCTGCTGCCGCGGAGCGACAAGCCGGGACGCGTGGCCATCTTCGAGATCATGGTGAACACGCCGTCCATCGCGGCGCTGATCCGCGACAACAAGACCTTCCGCATCCAGTCGGACATCCAGACCGGCGCGAAATACGGGATGGTCACGCTGGACGGCTTCCTCCTGGACAAATACCAGCAGGGCATGATTTCGCGCGAGGAAGTGATCACCAAGTCCCAGGACCCGACGACGATCCTCCAGAAACTCCAGGAACTCGAGGCCGCGCAGGCGGCGGCGGCGGTAACCCGATAGGCATCGACCCGACGAAATGCGATAGCGCGCGCGCCCTATGTCCGATCCCGTCTCCCATCCCCTCCTGTCGCTGGTGCGCGACCGGAGCCTCATCGACGATCTGCAGTACGAGGAGGTGCAACAGGAGCTCCAGCGCAGTGGCAAGCCGGTGTCGCAGGTGCTCGCGGATTTCGGCATCCTCGATGCGGACTCGCAGTTGCAGGTGATCGCGGAGCATCTCGGGACCGAGGTGGTCGAACTGCGCGGGTGGACGCCCGACGAGGAGACGCTCAAGTCGATCACGGCGGCGACCGCCAAGACGTTCCAGTGCATGCCCTTCGCCCTGCACGGTACCACCCTGCAGATCGCCCTGGCGGACCCCCTCAACCCGTCGGTGCTCGACGAGCTGGGTTTCAGCGTCTCGCACGAGTTGGTGCCGGTGGTGGCGGACCCGAAGGCCATTCAGCAGGCCATCGAGAAGCACTACGGGGGCGGCGGCGACGCGGGCCAGACAATGGCCGCGCTGCTCAAGGAGCTGGGCGCGGACACGGACATTGAGAAGGAAGCCGCCGAGGCCGCCTCCGGCGCCATCGACATCACCGATCTCGCGAATGACGTTCCCATCGTCAAATTCGTGAACCTGGTCCTGACCCAGGCGATTCAGGACCGGGCGAGCGACATTCACTTCGAACCGTTCGAGACCGAGTTCAAGATCCGGTACCGCGTCGACGGCGCGTTGTACGAGATGGCGCCCCCGCCGAAGCATCTCTCCCTGCCGGTGTCCTCGCGCCTGAAGGTCATGGCGAACCTGGACATCTCGGAACGCCGGCTGCCCCAGGACGGGCGCATCTCCCTGACCATCGCCGGGCGCCAGGTCGATCTGCGTATTTCCACGCTGCCCACCCAGTTCGGCGAATCCGTCGTGCTGCGCGTGTTGGACCGGGAGGCCACGAAGCTCGAACTCGAGGCGCTCGGCCTGCCCAAGTACATCTACGATTACCTGCAGGATGCGGTCCAGCAGCCCAACGGGATCATCATCGTGACGGGGCCGACGGGCTCCGGGAAGACGACGACGCTCTATTCGTGCCTGCGGCGGATCAACACCATCGATTCCAAGCTGCTGACCGCGGAGGACCCGGTCGAATACGACATCGAGGGCATCATGCAGGTGGCGGTGAACGAGGCCGTCGGCATGACGTTCGGCAAGGCGCTGCGTTCCTTCCTCCGCCAGGACCCCGACGTGATCATGATCGGGGAAATGCGCGATCTGGAAACCTCGCAGATCTCGATCCAGGCGTCGCTGACGGGTCACCTGGTGCTGACCACGCTGCACACGAACGACGCGCCGGGCGCGGTGACGCGTCTGATCGACATGGGCGTCGAGCCCTTCCTCGTGGCGTCCACCCTCCAGTGCGTGCTGGCGCAACGCCTTGTCCGCAAGATCTGCAAGGGCTGCCGGACCTCCTTCGAGCCCACCGAGACGCAGCTTTCCCTGCTGAACCTCTCTCCGCACGACGTCGGCGACAAACTGTTCTATTACGGACGCGGCTGCGGCACCTGCAATGATACCGGGTACAAGGGGCGAAAGGGCATTTTCGAGCTGCTCGCGATCACCGAACCCGTCCGCCAGCTGATCATTGAGCGCGCGCCGACCGTGGTCGTGCGCCAGAAGGCCACCGAGCTCGGGATGGTGTCCTTGCGGGAAGACGGCCTGCGCGGTATTTTCGACGCGTCCACCACCATCGAAGAAGTGCTCAAGTACACCTGACCGGAGGTCCGCCATGCCCAAGTTCAATTACGTGGCCATGGATTCCCGTGGCAAAGAGACCAAGGGAATCCTCGAAGTCGGCAGCCAGAACGAGGCCATCAGCCGGCTCAAGGAGATGGGGTATTTCCCCACCAAGGTGGTGCAGGCCGAGGCACCCAAGAAGGACGAGAAGTCCAAGAAGACCGTCCGGACGCCGGGCAAGGGCGCCAAAAAGCAAATCAACATCCGGATTCCCGGGTTCGGCGGGGTCAAGACCAAGCACCTCACCACCTTCACCCGTCAGTTGGCGACGCTCGTGGACGCCGGTCTGCCCCTGTTGCGCGGCCTCCGCGTCCTCGCGAAGCAGGAGAAGAACCCCATCCTCAAGGACACCCTCGGTTCGCTCGCGCTCTCCATCGAGGGTGGCAGCACGTTCTCCGAGGCCCTGTCCCAGCATCCCAAGATCTTCAACCGGCTGTTCGTTTCCATGGTGAAGGCCGGCGAGCTCGGCGGCGTGCTCGAGGTCGTGCTCAACCGCCTTGCCGAGTTCATGGAGAAGGCCCAGAAGATCAAGGGCAAGGTCGTCGCCGCCATGTTCTACCCCGTGGCCGTCATGACCGTCGCCGTGATCATCCTCGCGGTCCTCATGATCTTCGTCGTTCCCAAGTTCAAGACGATCTTCGGCGACATGATGGACGGCGCGGAATTGCCTGGGTTCACCAATTTCGTGCTCTCGATCTCCGAGGGACTGAAGTCCCAGACCATCGTCTTCCCCGAGTGGGCGAGCGGCTTCCCCATGCCGGGACCCGTCATCTGGGGCATCATCGGCCTCGTCATCGGGTTCAAGATCTTCTCCAAGACGAAGTTCGGGAGGCGCTGCATCGACAAGGTGCTCCTGAAGATGCCGGTGCTGGGGCCCGTGATGACCAAGGTCGCGATTTCGCGGTTCGCCCGCACGCTCGGTACCCTGGTCCATTCCGGCGTGCCGATCCTCCAGGCCCTGACCATCGTGCGGGAAACCTCCGGCAACGTCATCGTCGGCAATGCCGTCACGAAGGTGCACGAGAGCGTCAAGGAGGGTGAGACCATCACCGCCCCGCTCGAATCCGCAAACGTCTTTCCCCCCATGGTCATCAGCATGGTGGACGTCGGTGAACAGACCGGCGCGCTGCCCGAAATGTTGATGAAGATCGCGGACACCTACGACGACGAGGTCGATAACGCGGTGTCCGCCATGACCTCGCTCCTGGAGCCGATCATGATCGTGTTCCTGGCGGTGATCGTCGGCAGCATCGTCATCGCGCTGTTCCTCCCCCTCATCAAGCTGATCGAAGGCGTCGGCGAGACGGGCAAGGGCGGTGGCGGCGACGACTAGTCCGCATCACCGGCTCCACCTCGTCACCTCGTTGTTGGTGGGTACGCCGTGGTGGTCCTCTGCCCCTCGTAACCCGGCGGACTTCACCCCGCCGGGGCCCGGGTCCGGGCCTCCTGGGTGCGGCGTGCCCCCACCCGCAGCTGCCGTCGCGAAACGGCGGGGCTGCCAAGTCCGCATCACCGGCTCCACCTTGTCAGGTCGTCGCGACGATCACCTGGATCTGGCGTTGCCGGAGGTCGGCCACCAGCGCGGCAGGGGCCCCGGCATCCGTGACGATGACGTCCACGTCGTCCAGCGGGCACAGGTACGAGACGGACTTGCGATCCCACTTGGTGTGGTCGAGGCAGAAGATGACGCGGCGGGCGGCGGCAATCATGGCCTTCTGGATGTCGATCAGGAGCCCGTGCGAATTGGTGATGCCTTCGACCGTGATGCCACCGCTGCTCATGATCGCGACATCGGCATGCAGCTTCGTGAAGGCTTCGACCGCGAGCGGCCCGACGAGCACGCCCAGCCGCGGGTAGACCACGCCGCCGCTCACGAGCACTTCCGTCCGGGGGTTGTTCGCGACCAGTCCGGCGACCGGCAACGAGTTGGTGATCACCTGGAGCGATTGCGATTCCAGGTGCCGCGCCACGTGGTAGACCGTCGTGCCGGCATCCAGAATCACGCTCTGGTTGGGCTCGATCAGCGCCGCGCAGGCGCGCCCGATTCCCTCCTTTTCGTCGAGTTGATGGGTGTCGCGGGCCGCGAAGGTCCATTCGTCCGAGCGCGGATTGACCAGACGCGCCCCGCCGTGCGTGCGGCGGACGCTGCCCCGCGACTCCAGAACCTGCAGGTCGCGCCGGACCGTGGAGGGGGAGGCATCCACCAGTTCCGAGAGTTCCTCGAGCGAGGCGAACTCCGCCTGATGCAGGAACTCCTCGATGCGTTGTTGGCGGGCTTCGGGTTGCATGCGGGGGCGGGCTCAGACGGGTTGAGGCCACGCGGAACCGACGTGCACGGCGACGCCCGGAGGAGCGCAGATCCTGGCGGGAGGCTTGGGGGCGGGGAGCGAAGCCGTTGCCGAGGGAAACGCCCAGGCTCGGACTGGAACGGGTCGGGCGCCCCGGTGGGCGGGTGGATTCACCTTCATCTGTGGATTCCCTGGCACCGAGGAAGCCCTTGCCATGGCGATTGTTTGGAAGATTTTGGAAGAATTTGCAAGAACTGGATTGACTTCGTGGTGGATTCTGGCGAACTGAATGCCTGTTTTCGGCCAACTACTCATGGCTGCCCCCGTGTCATCTCCCCATCGTGCCGTCGTCGAGCATCTCGTGCGCCAGGAAGTCTACCGGCGCCTGGGAAGGCCGCTCCCCAAGTCGGCCAGCGGCCCCAGCCCGCTCGTGGTGAATGTGAGTGCCCGGCATTGCCATCTCACCCAGGCCGCCGTGGAGGCCTTGTTCGGCCCCGGGCATCAGTTGACGCCGTACAAGTGGCTTTACCAGGAAGGGCAATTCGCGGCGAAGGAATCGGTGACCTTGATCGGGCCGCGGAGCCGGGTGATTTCGAACCTGCGCATCCTCGGGCCGTGCCGCAGCCTGAACCAGGTCGAGCTGGCATACACGGATTCGATCTCGCTCGGGTTCGAAATTCCGCTGCGTTCGTCCGGAAACATCCAGGGCACGACGGGCGCCATGTTGATGGGTCCGGCCGGGTTCTTCGAGATGAAGGAGGGCGTGATCCGGGCGTTGCGCCACGTGCACATGAGCCCTGCGGACGCCGCGTTTTACGGGGTGAAGAACGGGGAGAACATGCGGCTGCGGGTGGGCGGGGGATGCGGGGTGGCGTTCGACCGGCTCCTCGTCCGGGTGGACCCCAGCTTCAAACTCGAGGTGCACATCGACACCGACGAGGGCAACGCGTGCAATCTCCAACCCGACACGCCCTGCGAACTCCTGCGTTAGTTTTCCAAGCGTGACCATTCGTGGCTCCGGCGGTCGGAAGCCACCATCCTGAATCAACTATGAGCGAAGCCATCGGCATGATCGAAACCAAGGGCTACACCGGCAGCGTCGAGGCAACCGACGCCATGGTGAAGGCCGCCAACGTCAGCGTCGCCAAGACCATCCCCATCGGCGGCGGACTGATCACCATCATCGTCAAGGGGGACGTCGCGAGCGTGAAGGCCGCCGTCGACGCGGGCAGCCGGGCCGCGTCGAAGGTCGGCGAGCTGGTGAGTTCCCACGTCATCGCCCGACCGCACGAGGACCTCGTGAAGGGGTTCATCGGCGAGCTGGCCGCGGCCAAACCGGCGAAGTAATCCCCGAACCGATCCCCTTTCATCGAACCATGGGGCCGTCGGGTCCGCGCGTCGGGCGCGCGGGGAACCCGCGACTCCGGAACACCATCCCACCAAGTCTATGTCTCAAGCCATCGGCATGATCGAAACCAAGGGACTGTGCGCGCTCCTCGAAGCGACGGACGCCGCGCTCAAGTCCGCCAACGTCAGCTTCACCGGCTGGGAAAAGGTCGGCAGCGGCTACGTCACGGCGTTCCTGCGCGGCGACGTGGCCTCCGTGAAGGCCGCCGTTGATGCCGGCGCCGCCGCGGCGTCCAGCGTCGGGCAGGTCGTCAGCGTGCAGGTCATTCCCCGGCCCCATGAAGGGCTGAGCGGATTGGGCAAGTGGTTGCAGTAGACCTTCGCGAGCCGTCGACCGGAGGTCCGGGGCCGGGGGGCCGCGGCACGTCTCCGGTCCCGGAGCACGGGGAACCATGAAACTGCTGGTCGCCAACCTGGGGAGCACGTCGCTGAAGTGGCGCCTGTTCGATTTCTCGAACGGCGGCGAGGCGATGCTGCACAAGGGGGGCTTCGAGCGGGTGACGGACCACGGGCAGGCGATCGAGGATTGCCTCGCGCAGTTGCGCGGCGCGGGGGTGCTGGCGAACGAGTCCGAACTGGCCGGCGTCGGGTTCAAGACGGTGATCGCGAAGGGCGTGACGGGGTGCGTGCGGCTGGACGAGGGGGTGCTGGCGGCGATGGAGGCGTACAACGGCCTCGCGCCGGCGCACAATCCGCCGTACATCGCGGGCATCCGCCAGTTCGCCCGCCGGATGCCGGGCGTGCCGCGGGTCGGGTTGTTCGAGACGGCGTTCTACCAGTGGGCACCGGAGGCGATGATGCGCTACGCGATTCCGCAGGCGTGGCATGACATCGGGATCCGGCGCTGGGGTTTCCATGGTGCGAGCCACAAGTTCGTCGCCGAACGCAGCGCCGAATTTCTGGGCCGCGAGGACGTGGCGCGACGGGCCCGGAACCTGTACCTCGACGGGGGCACGACGGCGGTCACGGGACCGAGTCTGCGGGTGATCTCGTGCCATCTGGGTGGCAGTTCGAGCATCACGGGCATCCGCGACGGCGTGGCCATCGGCTGCAGCCTCGGCATGAGTCCCCAGTCCGGCCTGCCCCACAACAACCGGGTCGGGGACCTCGATGCGGAAGCCCTGCCGTACGCGGTCCGGACCCTCGGGATCTCGGTGGAGGAGGCGCAGCGGCAGTTGACGAAGGAATCCGGGTTGAAGGGATTGAGCGGCCTCTCGAACGACGTCCGCGACATCGGCGACGCCGCCCAGAAGGGGGACGAACGGGCCCGGTTGGCCCTGGACGTGTTCGCAAGCGAGGCGCGGCGCTGGATCGGGAATTACCTCGTCCAGCTCAACGGCGCCGATGCCCTGGTGTTCACCGCCGGCATCGGGGAGAACCGCGCGGAACTGCGGGCCGCGATCTGCGCGAACCTGGACCAGTTGGGCATCGTGCTGGATGCCGGGAAGAACGCCGCGACGCGGGCGACCGAGGCGGAGATCAGCGCGGCGGACTCGCGGGTGAAGGTGCTGGTGATCCCGACCAACGAGGAACTGGTCGTGGCGCGCGAGACGCGCCGACTGCTGGAGCGCGGCTGAACATGCCGGGCGCTCCGGGACACGGACGCCCCCAACGACCGATTTACCGACGAACCGAACGAGAACGAGAACGAGAACCAGAGAGCAACGATTATGGCACAGCAAGCAATTGGAATGATCGAAACCCGCGGCCTGGTGGCGCTGGTGGAAGCGACGGACGCCATGCTGAAGGCGGCCAACGTGGAATTGGCGGGCCCGATGACGCAGGTCGGCAACGCCCTGGTCACCGCGGTTGTGGTCGGCGACGTCGCCGCCGTCAAGGCCGCGACCGACGCCGGCGCGCAGGCCGTGAAGGCGATCAAGGGCGACCTGGTCAGCGTCCACGTCATCGCCCGCCCGCACGCCGACACCGAGCAGGTCCTGCCGAAGAAAAAGTAATTCATGTTTCTCGCCCGCGTCGAAGGCTTGGTCGTCTGCACCAAGAAGGACCCCGGCATGAGCGGCCGCAAGCTGCTCCTGTTGCGCCCGCAGTTGGTGGATGACAAGGACCCGACCCGCTTCAAGCCGGGGTCGAACACCATCGTGGCGGTCGACAGCGTGGGGGCGGGCCTGGGCGAGATGGTGATGTTCTGCCAGGGCAGCAGCGCGCGCCTGGCCCCGGGAATGCGGGAAGCACCGGTCGACGCCGTCATCATCGGGATCGTCGACACGGTGGATGTGCTCGGCAAAACAGTCTATTCCTCCAAATGAGTTCACCCATCAACGAAGCCCTGATTCGCGACGTGGTTGCCGAGGTGCTGGCCCGGCTCGCGCCCTCCGGCGGTGCCGGCGCGGCCTCCGGCGGGGGCAGTTGCGGCACCGGCGGCAGGACATCCTGTTCCGCGACGGCGGGGCCGCGCGGGAAATTCGGCATCTTCTCCGACGCCAACGAGGCCTGCGCCGCGGCGCACGAGGCCTACCAGCAACTCTCCGCGAAGGGCGTGGCGGGGCGGGCCCGCGTCGTCGAGATCGTCAAGGGCCTCTGCGAGACCCATGCGGACGAGTGGGGCCGGATCGAACTCGAGGAGACCCGGATCGGGCGGCTGGACCACAAGATCGAGAAATTGAAGGCCCAGCGGGGCGTTCCGACCTTCGAGTTCCTGCACCCTTATGGCCTGAGCGGCGATCACGGGATCACCCTGGAGGAGTACGCGCCCTTCGGCGTCATCGGCGCGGTGACGCCCAGCACGCACTCCATCCCGACGATGGCGTGCAACATCATCAGCATGGTCACGGCGGGGAACACCGTGGTGTTCAACGCGCATCCCGGCGCCTACAAGTGCGCGGTGATGGCGGCCCGGATCTTCAACCAGGCCATCCACCGGGAACTCGGCATCGAGAACCTCGCCTGCGTCGTCGAACCCCCCACGCTCGAGTCCTTCGCCGCCATCGGCAGGAACGAGCACGTCCGCCTGCTCTGCGTGACCGGCGGCCCCGGGGTGGTGAAGGCGGCGATGGCGAGCGGGAAGCGCGCGATCTGCGCCGGCCCCGGCAATCCCCCGGTGCTGGTCGACGGCACGAGCTGCCTCTCGAACGCGGCCAAGTGCGTCGTCTACGGCGCCGCCTACGACAACAACCTGCTCTGCATCGGTGAGAAACAGGTGTTCGTCCTGGACGCGTTTGCCGACAAGTTCATGGCCGCCCTCGAGCGGAACGGGGCCTGCCGCCTCGCCGCCGGCCAGATCGAGGCGCTGGCCAAGGCCGCCTTCGTGTTCCCCGCGGGGCAGGGGGCCGGCTGTCCCCACCCGGTCGTGAATCGCGATCTCATCGGACGCGACCCGGCGGTGCTGGCCAGGGCAGCCGGCGCGACGGTGCCCGCGGGCACCCAGCTGCTGTTCGGCGAGACCTCCGGCGACCACCTCTTCGTCGAGGAGGAACAGATGATGCCGTTCCTGCCCATCGTCCGGGTCAAGTCGGTCGAGGAAGGCATCGCCCTCTCGAAGAAGTCGGAGCAGGGGTACAAGCACTCCGCCATGATCCACTCCCACGACATCGCGAACATGACCGCGATGGCGAAGGCGCTCGAGACCACGCTGTTCGTCAAGAACGGCTCCTGCCTGGCCGGGCTCGGCGCGGGCGGCGAGGGTTACGCCAATTTCAGCATCGCCACCACCACCGGCGAAGGCATTTGCAATCCCCGCACGTTCACGCGCGTCCGCCGCTGCGTGATGGTCGACAAGCTCCGGATCTTCTGAGCCCCGAGACCCCGCCCATGTTCCTCGCCCGCGTCGAAGGCAATGTCACCGCCACCCGGAAGCATCCGAGCTTCGAAGGCTGGCGGTTGCTGATCTGCCAGCCCATCGGACGCGACGGCCAACCCGAGGGCGTCCCCCAGATCGCCATCGACGAGCACGGCGCCGGCCTTCACCAGCGCGTCGTCATCTCCAGCGACGGCGCCGCCGCCCGCAAGCTCGTCGGCGACGAATTCAGCCCCGTCCGCTGGCTCGTCGCCGGCATCGTCGACGAGGTCACGCCCGGCACGACGGAACTCGAGGACGTCGCGTCCTCCCCGGCATGAGACTGGGCAAGGTCATCGGACGGGTGACGTTGAGCCGGGTGGTGCCCGGGCTCGAAGGGGGACGCTGGCTGGTCGTCAACCCGTACAACCGTGCGCTGTTTCCGCAGGGCTCCGAACCGCCGGCGGGACTGACGTCCGAACCCTCGCTGGTCGTTTACGACGATCTGGGCGGCGGCGTGGGCGACAGCATCGGGTTCGTCGAGGGCCGCGAGGCCGCGCAACCCCTGGATCCGCCGCAGGCCATCGACGCCATCAACGCCGCGCTCATCGATTACGTGTTCCATCAACCGCGCCGCTGAGGCGGCGCATTCCCAATCCCTTTCACATGGCCACCGTCATCACCGCCAAGGACATCGAACAACTGCTGACCCAGGGAGGCGATCCCGCGGCCAAGCTGCCCGCCGACGCGCTGCTCACACCGTCCGCGAAGGACCTGCTCCGCGAGCATCAGGCGAGGACGAAGGACGCCGCGCCCGCGGCGCCGGGGTCCGGGTCTGGGTCGCCGGTGAGCGCGTCGGCCAACACGTTCGCGAAGCCGGTTTCGGCGAACAGTTCGGCGGCGGATCTCGAGGCGTTCTTCAACACCGCCCAGATGCACGAGCTCAAGGAGGAGATCTGCGATATCGGACGGCGCCTGTGGCAGCGGGAGTACGTGGACGGGAACGGCGGCAACATCGGCATCCGGGTGGCGGACGACCTCGTGTTGTGCACCCCGACGCTGGTGAGCAAGGGCTTCATGAAGCCGGAGGACCTGTGCCTCGTCGATCTCGAGGGCAACCAGAAGGCGGGGCGCAAGAAGCGGACCAGCGAGATCCTGATGCATCTGCAGATCATGAAGCGCCAGCCGCGCGCGAAGGCGACGGTGCATTGCCATCCGCCGTACTCCACCGGGTTCGCCGTCGCGGGCATCGAACCCCCGACCTGCATGATCCCGGAATTCGAGGTGTTCTCGTCGGTCGCGACGGCGGCTTACCGGACGCCGGGCACGCCCGAGATGGGCAAGCTCGTGGCCGACCTGGTGGACAAGCACAACACGATCCTGATGGCGAACCACGGCGTGGTGACCTGGAGCCATCTGACGGTGGAGGACGCCTACTTCAAGATGGAGATCCTGGAGGCGTACTGCCGGACGGTTCTGGTTGCCGCCCAGCTCGGGAAACCGTCGCAGACCATGACTCCGGAGCAGTTGAAGGACCTGCTCAAGATCAAGCAGAGCATGGGCATCCCCGATCCGCGCTTCGGCCTCAAGGAGTGCGAACTCTGCGACAACAACGAATGGCGTCCCGGCGTGGTGTGCGCCCTTCCCGCCAGGCCCGAGCCCGCGCCCGCGCCCGAAGCCGCGCCGGACCCGGACGCCGAGGCCCTGGTCAAGGCCGTCACGGACCAGATCCTGGGTCGGAGCCGGTAGTGCACCCGATGAAATCGCTGGAAACCAAGCTGGCGGAAATCAGGGCGAATCCGCGGTCGCGGGCCTTCATCCTGGCCGACGCGAAGGATGCCGACATGGCGTTCGGCGTGCGCGCGCCGGGGCCGCGCGGCTATCTCGCCCGGCGCGGGTCGCGTCCGGCCCAGTTCTCGCCCGAGGTCTGGTCCCGCGACGAGTTCGGCTACCGCAATCTGCCCGAGTTCCTCGATGTCATCCGGGAGATCGTCCACCACGGCGCGGTCGACATCATGCTGATGTCGGCCTACGTGAACGAGCAACTGGCGATCAAGGAGGGGTTGTTCCAGGCGTCGCATGTCACCCCGGCCGCCCGCGCCAACGACACCACCGACGTCTGGGCCGTGCGCCACGGTTGCTATACCCGCGAGCCCTCCCAGCCCTTCCGATCCGCCAGCATCGACCAGATCCAGTGCGGCCAGGTCGAGTGCGACCGGACCACGGATGCCTTTCCCGGTGCGAACCTGGGTCTCTACTCGGTCACCTTCGTCAACGAACTCGACCAGGATCGGGAGGCGTTGCTTTGGTACAAGGAGTTCCGCGAGGAGGCGGAACGGAAGTCGTTCCGCCATTTCCTCGAGGTGTTCGATCCCAACGTCGCGTCCGGGATCGCGCCCGACAAGCTGGGGGAGTTCATCAACGACAACATCCTGCGCACCCTCGCCGGAGTGCCCGAGTCCGGGCGTCCGGTGTTCCTGAAGATCGTGTATCACGGCCCCCGGGCGATGGAGGAACTCGCGCAATACGATCCGAACCTGGTGGTCGGGATCCTGGGCGGCAGCGCGGGAACCACGTACGACGCCTTCCGGCTGATCCACGACGCCCAGAAGTACGGAGCCCGGGTCGCGTTGTTCGGTCGCAAGATCAACAATGCCGAGCACCAGCTCGCGTTCATCGAGATGCTGCGACTGATCACCGACGGGAAGATCGGCGCGGAAGAGGCGGTGCGCGCCTACCATGGCGTCCTGCAATCCAAGGGCCTTCGCCCCACGCGGAAGCTCGAGGACGACCTCGTCCTGACCGATCAGGCGATGAGCTACGACGGCAGCGCGGCGCGCCGGGCCACCGGCGAGGTGCGCAACAATCCGCTCGCGACGTCCGCCTCCGCTCCGGTTCCGGCTCCGGTTCCGGCTCCGGCTTCCAAGCCTGCCGCGCCGGTCGCGCCGGTCGCGCCGGCGAGCGAAACCGAGGCGTGGCCCATCCTGCCGGGGGGCCGTCCGGATTTCGGGCGGATGAACTCCGAGCAACGCCATGCTTACGACGCCTGGCGGCTGAAGCGGAAGTTTGGTTGAAGCCGGACGGTGAACGCCGCTTGAGGGCGACCCCGCCCGACGCGCGTCCGGTTCCCGGCACCCGGCCCCCATTTCGGGGACTTTCCGGCGTGGCGATCGGGGTTCTCGTCGCCGGGCCGTCTCCACTTTCCACCCTGGCTCCAAGGATTCCCGATGCTGGCCGCGTTTCTTACGACGATTCTCTTCTCGATGTCCGGGGTGACCGCGATGCGGTCGACCCGGTACCTGCCGAGCTTGGAGGCGAATTTCTGGCGACTGTGCGTGGCGACGGTCCTGCTGGCGGGATTTGCGCACACGTGGGGCTCGGGATTGCAGGGGCCGGCTCTGGGCTGGTTTCTGGTCAGTGGACTGGTCGGCTTCGGCGTGGGTGACATCGCGTTGTACCTCGCGTATCCGAAACTGGGCTCCCGCCTGGTCGTGCTCGTGGTGCATTGCGTCGCTGCGCCCCTCGCGGCGGCCGTGGAATGGGGCTGGCTGGGCGTCCCGATGGCACCACGGGAAATGCTGGCCAGCCTGCTGATCCTGGGCGGGGTGGCGACGGCGCTGTATCCCGGCAAGGCGTCGTCCGTTCTTCAGCGTGGAGCGGGGTTTCGTCTGGGCATCGCCGCGGCGCTCGTGGCCGCGACGGGGCAGGCGCTGGGCGCAGTGCTCAGTCGCCATGCCATCGAACTCAATTTGCGGGAGGGATTGTGCATCGATGGCCTGACGGCGGCCTACCAGCGCATTCTCGCCGGGATCGTGTTGGGTGGGCTGACCTATGCCTGGAGCCTGTGGCGGGATCGGGAGGGCGAACGCCCCCCGCCTCCGACGCGCCTGCCGGGTGGGTTGCGCAAAGCCGCCCCCTGGATCGCCTTCAACGCCCTGATGGGCCCCGCGCTCGGAGTCGGTTGCTTTCAGTGGGCCCTGTCGCAGCGCGGCACGGGAGTGGTGTTGCCCATCGTCGCCCTGACCCCACTCGTCATCGTCCCCTTCTCGATGCGGATGGAAGGGGAACGTCCGACGCCACGGTCCCTGATCGGCGGCGTCGTGGCGGTCACGGGCGCGGTCATCCATGCGGTAAGTCATTACGGGGGAAGGTAATTCACGAAGAATGCCCGGGAATCCCGAACCGTGTCGGGGTCGCCGCCGACGTGAGGAGGTGGAGCCCGCGAGGCGGACTTCGCCGTGCCCCGCCGTCCGACGACGGGCTGCGGGCAGACCAGCCGCCGGGGCTCGGAAGCGGTTCGTGATTTCCTGCATCCAAGGGCTTCCTACGGACGGATAAAGGATCGAACACGGTTGGCGTCCGGACCCGGGGAGGTCCGGGGAGGCCGATCGGTATCTGATCATGGAAGCACGGGACTTTCCGAGCCGAGGGCAGGGCTGCCCGAGTGGCGGCTTGGCTGGGGGCGGGTTCTGTGCTTTCCTACAAGCATCTTGGAAACCGGAGGGAGAAGTATGAGAGGCCTTTTTTTATCGATGAAGCGCGGTTGGAGCGGCGGGGGCCGCGTCACCCTGTGGGGACTGGCGGTCTGGCTGCTGGGATGGACCGCCTTCGGGGGGGCGGCGGTGGGTCCCGAAATTCGATCCATCGAGAGGCGGGGGGCCGATCTGGTGATTCGCGCGACCGTGCCCGGTGGCATTGCGCGGCTCGTCCTGGAGGGCAGCCGCCAATCCGATTTCCGGGGGTGGATCCCGAGGGCCGTGGAGCGCGTCAAGTCCGGGGAGCCCGAGGTGGTTTTCGTGATCGCCGGCTCGGGCGAGGTCGAGATGTTCCGGGTTCGGGCGGATGCCACCGATCCGTTGCCGGCCGCGTTTTATACGGGAACGACGAATTTTGCGGAGGCGACGTCCGCGAACGGGGGAGGGTTGACCCGGATCGAGGATGCCGTCGGAGGGGCGGTGGTTCCCGGCACGGCTCCGCGCGTCAATGAATCGGATGGCACGGCCCGGTCGGTGGTGGAATCCGACATCTGGGTGGTCGAGGGGGATCGGATGTATTTCTTCAATCAATACCGGGGATTGCAGGTGTTGAACGTGTCCAACCCGGACCGCCCCTCGTTGGAGGGCACGTTCGCCCTGCCGGGGGCGGGGGAGCAGATGTACCTCCTGAACGGTCGTCACGCGGTGCTGTTGGCGCACGATCCCTGCAACGCCTGGGGCACCCAGAGCGAATCGGCGGTCGTCATCATCGATACCGGCGCGCAGCCCCTGGCGGAGGTGGCGCGGATGCCGGTGAAGGGGCGGATCGTCGAAAGCCGTCTGGTGGGCACGGCGCTGTACGTGGCGACGGAAACCTGGCAGGCGAAACCCGACGGCAGCGGCGCCTGGGAGGCCGGAACGTGGGTGAGTTCGTTCGATCTGGCGATTCCGGGCAAGCCCGAGGCCAAGGGGACACTGTGGTTTCCCGGCTCGGGCAACGTGGTGACCGCAACGGACCGGTTCCTCTTCGTTTCGATCATCGACTACTCCCGGTCGTGGCCCTGGCGTTCGGACCTGCAGGTTGTCGACATCGCCTCGCCGGACGGGACGATGGCGCCCTTCGCGAAGATCCCGTTGGCGGGGCACGTGGCGGACAAGTTCAAGATCGACCTGCTGGGCGACGTGTTGCGGGTGGTGGTGGAGGCCACGGAGACGCAGCAGTCGGCCCGCTGGGTCACCGTGCTCGAGACCTATCGACTGGCCGATCCCCGGGCGGCGGGGCCCGTGGCGTATGCGAAACTGGACCGGCTGGAGCTCGCGCGGGGCGAACGCCTGTTTGCCACCCGGTTTGACGGCGAACGCGGGTACATCGTGACGTTCCTCCGAATCGACCCCTTGTGGGTGATCGATCTTTCGGACCCGGCGGATCTCAAGGTCGCGGGCGAGCTGGAAATCCCCGGCTGGTCGACCTACATCCGACCGATGGGTGACCGGCTGTTGACCATGGGCATCGACAACACCAACGGCTGGCGGGTCGCCGTGCAGTTGTTCGACGTGGCCAATCCGGCCAAGCCGGCGTTGCTGTCCAAGGTGCCCCTCGGCGAGAACTCGTCCTGGAGCGAGGCCAACCAGGATGAGAAGGCGTTCGGAGTGTTCCCCGAGGCGGGGCTCCTGTTGGTTCCCCTGAGTTCCTGGAGCTCGACCGGTGGCGGTGCGCAGGGCGTGCAGTTGATCGATTTCGACCGAAACGGCCTGAAGCAGCGCGGGTTTCTGGAGAGCACGACCCTGGTGCCCCGCCGGGCCACGACCCGGACGGATCGGGTGCTGGCGATCTCGGGACGCGAGTTGATCACGGCCAACGTGGTGGACCGAGATCGGCCTGCCATCACCGGCACGTTGGAACTGGCGTATCCCGTGGAGCGGGTGCTGGTCAGCGGCGGGTACCTCCTCGAATTCCAATCGGGCTCGATCCGGGTGCGACCCGTCGGCGCCAGCGAGACGGAGGCCCGGACGCATCAGGTCGGCGATTCCCCGGTGCTCGGGGCGACGATCCAGGGTTCGCGGCTACACCTGCTTCAGGGCCAGGCGGCCCAGGTGAACTGGGAACAGCCGGTCGGCAGCACCGAATGGCTCGCGAAAACCAACGCCGGAACTCTGGTGGCCACCACCTGGGATCTGTCCGCGCTGCCTGAATTGACGGCCATCGGCAAGGCCGGAATGGACATCGAGGATACCTGGCTGGCCGAGGCACGGCCCCATTGGCCGCGTCCCGACGTTCTGGTCTGGGCCACCGAGACATCCAGTTGGGGCGTGTGGTGGGGCGCGGCGACCGACGCCGTCATGGTGCGCGGCGGCGGCGTGATCGGGCCGTGGATGCCCTGGTGGTACGGCGGGGAGCGCAGGTTGTTCGCCGTGGGCCTCGATGCCACCGGCGTTGCCCAAACCCTCCACCGCCAGTCGCTTTCCGGAGAAGGCAATCCGGCGGGTGCGGTGGTTTCGGGCGGAACCCTCCTTTTCTCGACCCGCCAGATCGGCCATTCCGAGGTGGTATCCACCAACGTGGTCGTGGACCGCATCTGGGTCTCGCTGGGAACAGTGCTGGTGACCAACACCCCCACCGACGGTTCTCCAGGGGAACGGGTGACCAAGGAGGAAACGGGCGAGTACCGCCTCGTCACCAACAGCTATCCGGTCATGCGCTGGTGGTCCACGTTCGAACTGGACGTCGTCGATTACGCCGCCGGTGCGGGGTCCCCGACCCGGCGACCGGCGCTCCCGGTGGGTGGACAACTTGCCGGCGTCTCCCACGAGGGCTCCTTGCTCTACTCGACGGCCACCCGGGAGGTGCCGGATGGCAAGGGGACACAGCAGGTCTGGCTCGAGGCCGCCGCCTACGACGGCGTTGTCACCCGCCTCGTGGATTCCGTCCTGATCGCGGATTACTCCCTGAGCGAGACCTTCGCCATCGCCACCGCCGGACCCGCCGTCTTCCTTGCCCGCGGGGGTTGGGACGCGAAATCGGTCCAGCGGGTCGAGCGCTGGCAGGTCAGCGAGGCCGGGCGTTGGACCATGCTCGGTTCCGCCGGGCTCGGCGGATCCCCGAGCGAGCTCCGGGTGTTCGGTGACCTCCTGGCCAGCCGCGGAGGCGCGGGACTGGAGGTCTTCCACGTCGGTGCTCCGGGGGTTTTGGCACCGGTCCCGACCCTGCAAACGCCCGGTTGCTACGGCGGCGACCTCGCCAAGGGCGCGGGGGACCTCGCGACCGGCCTCTGGCTGCCGCTGGGCGAGTACGGCGCGGTGCAGCTTCTCGAAGGGCGATAACCCGCCCTTCCGGAAGGCGTGCGAGGGCGTTCGCGAGAACGCCGAATTCCAAAGCCCGCCTCGTCACGCAAGTCAACCCAAGGCGCCCAACTCCCCAGGAGGAAGGGCAGCCGCAAGTCCGGGGGTCGCGCGAAAAACGCGCGACCCCCGGACTCGTGGCGGGACCGCGGGGTCGTGCCCGCCGGGCCGATGCGGGCGCGCCGCGAGTCGGCTGGGGCCGGTGGCGGAAGGCGGCGCCTCAGCGGGGCAGGTCGGCCAGCAAGCGGCGAAGGGTGGAGGTCGTCGGCACCCCGGCCTGACCGGCCACGACGCGACCGCTGGCGTCGGTGACGACGGTGGCGGGGGCGGCGGTTTCCTCGCCGATGGCGCGGGTGAACAGGGTGGCGATGGATTTGCGTTGGTTCGGCGCGACGTTGAGCAGGCGGGAAGGAGGCCGGCGTTCCTGGTTGTACGCGGCGAGTTTGGCGTTGTCGTCGGTCTCGTCGACGGGGATGGCGACGAAGTCGACCCCCTCGGGGGCGAGTTGTTCCTTGAGGAGTTTGAGGAGCGCCAGTTGCCGGTGGCAGGCGTCGCAGCCGGTGGAGAAGGTCGTGTACACGCGCAGGCGGGCGCCGGGTTTGGCGCGGGTGTCGGCGGAGGCCACGGCGAACACGGGACGGCTCTCCGCCGGGGCGGGACGCGCGGGGCGCGCGAGGCGGTAGGGGGCGCGCTGGAAGGCCTGGCCGCCCGGGGCGTCCGCCGGGTTTTCCCAGGCGGTGAGCAAGGTCCCCTCGGGTACCGACTCGGTGGTGGTGATCTTGCCGGAGGGCCAGCGCACGGTGATCGAGCGGGCGTTGGTGCGCGCGCCGACGCCGACGAGCAGGGTGGGGGAGTTCTGGGTCGACCAGCCGTCGCCGCAGCGTTGTTCCCGGACGACCCGGAGATCGCCGAGATCGACGGTGACGCGGGCGCCGAATCCGTCGCGGTTGGAGAACTCCGGGTTCGGTGCGGAGGTCCGGCTGCCGCCGACGAACTTCAGGGCGACGACGCCGCCGCGGCGTCCGGACGCGGCCATCTCGCTCCGGTAGAGGTTGAAGAGCGGTTGGTTGGCGTTGACGAGGGCGACGTCCTGCCAGCCGTCCCGGTCGTAGTCCAGCACGGCGAACCCGCGGCTGTCGGCGGGATTGTCGAGGCCGGACAGGGCCGAGACGTCGGCGAAGGCCCGTCCGCCGAGGTTGGCGAAGTAATGGTTGCGCTCATTGCCGTTGAGCGAGTGGACCGCGACCCGGTCGCCCTGACGCTCGAATCCGGAGAGTCGGGCGTCGATTTGGGGGCCGAGGTTGTCCGGGCCGGCGGTGCGTTTCCATTCCGGCGAGAAGCGGAAGCTCGGACGCGACATGTTCTCGTCGGTGCGGACCATCGTGCGCCAGAGATTGCTTTCGATGTCCAGGTCGGAGGTCAGCTCCCGCGGGGCGGTGAAGTAGCCGCTGAGGACGTAGAGGTCGAGGAACGCGTCGTTGTCGAAGTCGACGAAGCAACCGCCCCAGGACCAGCCGGCGTTCATGACAGTCAGGGCGGGCGGTTCCATGCCGGCCATCTGTTTGAACCGGCCCCGGGCGGTCTGCCGGTAGAGCCAGTTGCCGGCCGCGGATTCGACGAACATGGGGTCGAGGCCCGGGATCCGCGTGGTCATACGGCGTCCGGCGGCGCTGTACATGTTCGAGATGTAGACGTCGTCGAGGCCGTCGTTGTCGTAGTCGCCCCAGGACGCGCCCATGGAGAAGCCGTAATAGGTCACCCCGGCCTCGGCGGTCACGTCCTTGAAGCCGGCGGTCCCGTCGTTGCGGAACAGGTTGCTCGGGGCCCAATCGTTCGCGACGAACAGATCGTCGTCGCCGTCCAGGTCGTAGTCCCCCCAGGTGGCCTGGAGGGAATTGCGCCAGAGCCCGACGGTGGCGCTTTCGGGCGCGGGTTCGAACTGGCCGCCGCCGCGGTTGAGGAGGAGGACGTTGGGGGGGCCGAGTTGGTCCAGCACGGTGCCTCCGCGGCGTTGGCGATGCTCGGCGATGCGCCGGCGGTATTCGCGTGCTAGGTCCGGCGCGAAGAACTCGTCCGGCCAGTCGAAGTCGCCGTCCTTGACCTGGGCGACCCCGCCGGCCGGGCTCGCCCCGGCGGGCGCGGCGGGCCGGTAGGTGCACACGTAGACGTCGAGCAGGCCGTCGCGGTTGTAGTCCGCGGCGGCCATCGAGATGGCGGCCATGGGCATGAATTTCGGGATCGGAGGCTGGATGAATTTCCCGTTCCGGTTCTCGAGGTAGGTGGTGCGCAGCAGGCTGCGTCCCAGAATCGCGTCGAGGTCCCCGTCGTTGTCGAAGTCCGCGAACAGCGCGCAGGTGGTGTGGCCGGGCAGATCGAGACCGTAGGCCGCGGCTTCCTCCGAGAAGGTGCCGTCGCCGCGGTTGATCAGGAGTTGGTTCTTCCCGATGCGCACGGTGATGTAGACGTCGTCGAATCCGTCCCCGTTGATGTCGGCCACGGCGAGCCCTTCCTTTTGATTGGCCGAGATGGGGGCGAAATACGGGTGCGGCGGGGACTTCATGCCGTCCCGATAATACTGGACGGTGGCCTCGTAGTGGAGGGAGCGACGGAGCTTGGCGGCCTCGGTCGGGGTGCGCAGCGCGGTGTCGAGGGATTCGACGAACAGACGCCCGGGGCTCGCCCGCCACGCCAGTTCCCCCGTGGTCCACGCGGCAATCCGCCAGTCGGACGGCGGATCGCCGGCGGGTGTCTCCGGACGTTCCCAGGAGATCCTCAGGTTGCCCTCGAGCGACCGCCATTCCCCGGTCTTGAGGCGGGCGAGGCCTTCGAAGCCGGCGGTGGACTCGTACCGCCGGAGATCGCCCCCGGGGTGTTCCCCGCCGATGACGAAAAATCGGGCGTGCTCGAACCAGGCGACCGAGTCGAGGAGCGGGCGCCAGAGATCGACCGTCGTCATCACCGATCCGGCCGAGGCGACCGGCCAGACCCGGACGCGGGTCGCATCGGCGGGCCCGGCATCGGGCCCGGGCGCCGGGCCGAGGTCGAGCACCTGGACCGACGGAGCAAAGACGTCCTGCGCGTCAGGGGCGGGCAGTCGAAGGTGAAGCAGACCGCGGGACAGGACGGCCATCCGAACGCGGAGGCGCAGGTCGGTTTCCTCGGCGGTCACCAGCGTGCGGATCAGGGCGGCATCTCCGGACGCGGAAGGGGCCGCTGCCCCGGCGGCCGGGGCGGCGTCGGCGAGAGGGTGCACGCCGAGGAGGAAGCCCGCGAATACGACGCACCAACGTCCGGGTCGGGCGCGGGTCGGACACGGGGCCGCGCGGGGAGGGAGCAAGGAAGTCACGAGAGGGTGCAATACCCGCGCCACCGCGGCGGAACAAGGTGATTTTAGCCACATTTCGTTTGACAGCAGGGCTTCGATTTCGGGACAAATCGCCCCCATGTCCACCCGGTTCCCATCGAGGTCCCTCTGGTTTGGTGCCCTGCTCCTGCCTTTGGCCGCGGCCACGCTTCCCGCCCGCGGACAATTGCTCTGGACGGTGGGCACGGATGACAACGGCTGGCCGGTCGGGGACGGGGGCGGCGCGAACGCCACGTTCGTGCAGGAGAACGGGGCCAATAGCGCGATTCCCGGGCTCTTCGACAATCCTGAGACCAACGGGCAGGGGGACAACGACTATTACTTCACCGGTTCCTACGCGACCGTGATCGAAAGCGTCGTCGCGATGTACGGCGACTACGCCCCGGTCGGCGACGTCGCCGCGGACGAGGAGGCCGCCGAGCGGGCGTTCGCGGGCGGCGACACCGATTTCCGGTATCATTTCAACCTCCCGGCCACGCTCAAGCCGTCGGACCTGCTGACGGTGACGTTCGACGCGTTGAACCTGCACACCGACGGGCAGGCGGACCCGCGATACGGCGTCGAGATCTATTTCAACGGCGTCAAGGTCCAGAACGAGATCCTCATCCGCCCGCCGCAGCTCGGGGTGGACTACACGACCCCGCAGTTCACGCTGGAAAGCGTGAACGCCCGGACGGGTCCGGGCTTCGACAACATCGTCACCGTCAAGGGCATCAACTATAATTCCGATGGCGGCGGCAACTGGATGGGCATCGACTACGTCCAGCTGAACCAGGAGTCGCAGAAGATTCCGACCCCGACGTTTCCGTGGGCCGTGGGCAAGGATGATGCGGGCTGGCCGGTGGGCGACGGCGGTGGGGAGAATGCCTCGTTCGTCCAGGAGAACGGCACGGTCAATCCGCTCCCCGGTTCGGCGACCAGTCCCGAGACGGACCAGCAGGCAGACAACGATTACTACTTCGGCGGTTCCTACACCACGGTCATTCCCGGGAACGGCGACTACGCGCCGGTGGGGGTCGTCGTGGCGAACGAGGAAGCCGCCGAGCGCGCGTTCGCCGGAACGGACAACGACTTGCGCTACCACTTCAACCTGCCCAACACGCTCAAGCCGACGGACCTGATGGCGGTGTCGTTCGAGGCCTTGAACCTCCACACGGACGGTCAGGCCGATCCCCGGTACGGCGTCGAGGTCTTCTTCAACGGCGTGCGCGTCCAACCGGAGGTGATCGTCCGTCCGCCCCAACTTGCCACCGCCATCACGACTCCGGCTTTCACCCTGGCCAGTGTCAACGCCCAGGTCGGGTCCGGTTTCGACAACATCGTTAGCCTCCGCGGCATCAACTACAGCACCGAAGGCGGCGGCAACTGGATGGGCATCGATTACGTCAAGCTCGACAAGGTGGCGGCGGCTCCGCCGGCCCCCGTGCTGCCCTGGGCGGTGGGCAAGAATGATGATGGCTGGCCGGTCGGCAATGGAGGCGGCGTGAATGCGTCCTTCGTCCAGGAAAACGGCGTTCTCAGCCCGCTGCCCGGCAGCCCCGCGAGTCCCGAGGTCGATCAGCAGGCCGACAACGACTATTACCTCGCCGGCGTCTACACCACCGTGATCCCGGGCAACGGGACCTATACCCCGGTGGGGACGGTCTCGGAGAGTGAGGAGGCGGCGGAACGCGCGTTCGCGGGCGCCGACCTCGAGCTGCGTTACCATTTCAATCTGCCCGCCTCCCTGAAGCCCACGGACCAGCTTTCCGTGGCGTTCGACGCGCTCAACCTGCACGTCGACGGCCAGGCTGACCCCCGTTTTGGCGTGGAGGTCTACGTCAACAACGTCAAGGTCCAGAACGAGGTCGTGATCCGACCCGAACAGCTGAACCAGACGATCAATACCGCTCCGTTTACGGTGGGCCAGGTCAATGCCGGCGTCGGGCCCGGCTTCGACAACATCGTCAGCCTGCGCGGCATCAGCTACAACGCCGACGGCGGCGGCAACTGGATGGGCGTCGATTACATCCAGCTGAATCCGGTTCTTCCCGCCCCCTTCCCGTGGGATGTCGGTCGCGACGACGACGGCTGGCCGGCGGGCAACGGAGGCGGCGCCAACGCCACCTTCGTTCAGGAAGCCGGCACCAATCTCCTTCCTGGCAACCCCAACAGTCCCGAGGTCGATGCGCGGGCCGACGACGACTATTATTTCGCCGGCGAGTACACGAAGGTCCTGCCGAGCGTCGTGGAGACCTATGGCGAGTACGAACCCGTCGGCGTCGTTCTGGTCAACGAGGAGACCGCCGAACGGGCGTTCGCCGGGTCCGACAACGACAAACGCTACCATTTCAACCTTCCCGCCACGCTGAAGCCGACGGACGAACTGCTGGTCACGTTCGACGCGGTCAGCCTGCATACGGACGGCCAGGCGGACCCGCGTTACGGCGTCGAGATCTACTTCAACGGCATCAAGATCCACGACGAGATCCTGATCCGTCCGGAGCATCTGGGCGTGGACTACACGACCCGTCCGTTCACGCTCTCGAGCGTGAAGGCCGAGGTCGGTCCCGGCTTTGACAACATCGTTGCGCTGAAGGGCATCAGCTACGCCGGCGACGGCGGCGGCAGTTGGATGGGCATCGACTACGTCCAGCTCAGCCCGATGCCGAAGCCGGTGTTTCCGATCCTGATCGGCAAGGACGACAATGGCTGGCCGCGCGGCGATGGCGGCGGCGCGGAAGCCACCTTCGTGCAGGAGGCGGGGGTCAACGAGCTGCCCGGCGTGGCCGGGAATCCGGAGATCGATCAACGCGCCGATGACGACTACTACTTCGCGGGCGTCTACAACCAGACGATCCCCGGGGTGACGGCCCTGTACGCACCCTACGAGCCGGTGGGCATCGTTCCGCGGAACGAGGAGGCCGCCGAACGGGCCTTCGCCGGCACGGACAACGAACTCCGTTACCATTTCAACCTGCCGGCGACCCTGCAGCAGACCGATAAGCTCGCCGTCACCTTCGACGCGTTCAATCTGCACACGGACGGACAGGCTGATCCCCGTTATGGCGTGGAGATCTATTTCAACGGGGTGCTCGTCCAACCCGAGGTGCTCGTGCGCCCGGCGGATCTCGACAAGGACTTCACGACGCCCGAGTTCACCCTGGCCACGGTGAAGGCCCAGGTGGGGGCGGGTTTCGACAACGTGCTGACGCTGCGTGGCGTGAACTACAGCGCCGAAGGCGGCGGCAACTGGATGGGCATCGACTACGTCCACATCAACACCCCCGGCGCCGGCACGCCGCCCCGATTCCTCGGCCAGTCGGTGGCGAACGGCAGGATCACGCTGACTTGGGAGGGAACGGGCAATCTGGAGCAGGCAACCAGCATCACCGGTCCGTGGACCGCCGTCGCGCCCGTGCCGAGCAGCCCGCATACCCAGGATGTCGTGGCCGGTCAGAATCGCTTCTACCGACTGCGCAAGCCCTAGGCTGATCCCACGGGGCAGGGGGTCCCGCGGGCTTCGCCTACCCGCCCACGGTTCGGTGTTTCCCGCTTACGATGCGCCGCCGGCTCCCATGAGCCGGCGGCGTCCTCTTATTAAGGGGACCTCGACTTCTCCGGTGGATCGTCGGCTGTGCGGGACGTGTTCCCAGGCAGTCGCGGAGCGACGTCCGAAGTTGCTCGTTCGGGGCTGGGCTCGGGCACCGGGGTCGAACGTCGCTCCGCGACGGGGCAAAAAAGGGAGGGCGCAACCGGGGCCTGAAGGCCC
>CAZSOV010000078.1:0-28505 GCA_964608505.1 uncultured Verrucomicrobiota bacterium | reverse complement strand
GGGAGGCGATGGCGGGGAAGCGGGGGTCGCGGCTGGGGATCCAAACGTTGGTGACGGCGCTGCAACGGGGACGGGAAGAGAGCGTGAACCGGTCTTTGGAGGTGTACCGGAGCTGGTTGTACCGGGAGGGGGACGAACGGCGACAGGGCACTGGCCCGGACGGTCGGACCGTGCGTGGCGCGGTGGGGGTGAAGGCGGTGGCGGAGGTGCTGGCGGCGAAGGGGCGCTTGCCGTTGGGGGAATACGTGCGTTGTCGGGTGAG
Organism: uncultured Verrucomicrobiota bacterium; assembly: GCA_964608505.1. Taxonomy (GTDB): domain Bacteria; phylum Verrucomicrobiota; class Verrucomicrobiia; order Limisphaerales; family CAIMTB01; genus CAIMTB01. The sequence goes on along the minus strand of CAZSOV010000078.1, from coordinate 28,243 downwards.
GTACTTCTGCGACGGGGCGGCGTTGGGAAGTCGGGAGTTCGTGGAGGGGATCTTCCGGCAGCACCGGGAGAAGTTCGGGAAGCGGCGGAAGGACGGGGCGCGGCGGATGAAGGGAGTGGAGGCCGGGGAGTTGTTCACGCTGCGTGATCTGCAGAAGGACGTGTTCGGCTAGGAATGGTCCCGGATGCAGCCGAGGTCGGAGGTTGCAGCCGCCCGGGACTGCCATACCCCACGGCGACGGATTCAAGGTCGCGTCTTCGAGACTTGGACGACATCCCTTGTCGCGGGCATTGACCGGCCCGCGGCGCGGGAGTGACGCTCGGTGCGTCGTGAATTCCCTCTCGCAGTTCCCATGGATGGAGTGTTGTCGGGCCAGTGCCCGGTCCGGGGTATGGAGGCGAATTGCGTCGGGTACGCTGGGGCTGGGGATGTTGACCGGTCCGGTGCCGGCGTTTGCCCAGGGAGTCGTGGAGATGGACGCGGCGACGCTCGAATGGCGCGCCGGCGAGTTGCGGTTTCAGTTCCGCGCGCCGGAGGGGGATGCCTCCGATTGGGTTTTGGAGGAATCCGCCGTCCTCGGGTCCGCGGCGGCATGGAATCCGTCCGAAGCGAGTCGGATCGAGGCCATCGGTCCGGGGCTCTATCTCGGCGGGGTGCCGCGGTCGGCCCGCGGGCAGGCGTTCCTGCGTGTGCGGCGAACGGCGCTGCCTCCGCAAGGCCCGGCCCCGGTCCTGAACGAGATCATGGCGGACAACGTCTCGGCCCATGTCGCGCCGAACGGGGCATACCTCGACTGGATCGAGGTCCACAATCCGCACGACGAGGCGTTGAACCTGCTGGGGTTCGGTCTCAGCGACGACCCGGCGCGTCCGGGACGCTGGCGGTTCCCGGCGCGCCTGCTGGCGCCCGGGGGATTTGCGGTGGTGTACGCCACGGACGCGGGAGGAACGGGGGCGGCGTTTCCGGACGGGATGCTGGTGGCGGATTTTGGCATTCGGAGCAGCGGGGAGACGTTGGTGCTCTCGGACGCATTCGGGCGCGAGGTGGATCGTGCGGAGCTCCCGGTGTTGGGGGTCGATCAGTCGTTGGGGCGCGCCCCCGGGGGAGGCGAGAGCTGGCACTTTCACGCCAAGGCCCAGACGACGCCGGGACGGGAGAACGCGGCGGCGGCGGCGGGTTCGGTCCTGATTCCGGCTCCGCGATTTCAGCCGGACGGCGGGATATCCGAGGCGCCGGTGGACCTGCGGATCGAGGCACGGGCGGCGGGGTTGGTGGTGCGGTACACGACGGACGGGTCGGCGCCCACGAGCGGTTCGCCGGTGGCGCCCGCGGTGGTGCGGGTGGAGCAGCCGACCTTCCTGCGGGCGGCGGCGTTCGACGCGTCGGGGCGGCGCAGCGACGAGACGGGGCGCGGGTATCTTGTGGGGGTGAAGCACGCGATGCCCGTGGTGTCGTTGGCGACGGCGCCCGCGAATTTCGAGTTCCGGAACGGGTATTTGTTCGGCATGACGAGCGCGGTGGTGGGCGCGCAGGGGCAGGTTTTGCAGAACTATCCGTACTCCGGGTCGAACGCGTGGAAGGACCGGGAGGTCGAGATCCAATTGGAGATGTACGAGCCGGACGGGACCCCGGGGCTGCGCCAGCGCGCGGGGATGAAGGTGTATGGCGGCTGGGGTTCGCGGGGCTATCCGCAGAAGTCGCTGGCGCTGTTCGCCCGGAAGAAATATGGGACCGGCAAGTTCGAGCACCGCGTGTTTCCGGAGCTCGGCGTCGACGCCTTCGAGTCCCTGGTGCTGCGCGTTTCCGGCAACGACAACCAAAGCACGCACCAGACGGCGCCCCGTCCGCCGATCACGGAGTTCGGCCCGACCCGCGGCTACGGCAGTTATTTCGTGAACGGGACGTTCACGCTGATGCGCGACGGGATGATGCAGCGCCTGCTCGAGGGCATGGGGCTGGACACCCAGGCCTACCGTCCGTGCGTGGTGTACGTGAACGGGGAGTATTGGGGGATCTTCAATCTGCGGGAGAAGTTCGCCGAGGCCCATCTCGTCGCCCACCACGGGATTCCGGAGGGTTCGCTGGATCTCATCGAGGGGTACGGCGACGTCCGGGCCGGGGACGCGAGGGTCCACACGGAGATGCGGAACTTCGTGAACACGCGCAGTCCGGCCATCGAGACCAACTACCAGGCCATCGCCGAGCGCTATCTCGAGATCGACAACTTCATCGACTACAATCTGGCGGTCATTTATTTCCAGAACTTCGACATCGGGAACATCAAGTGCTGGCGTCCGCGGGTGCCAAACGGACGGTTCCGGTGGATGGTTTACGATCAGGACTACGGGTTCGGCCTGTGGCCGGCGGAGATCTACGAACCCGCGATGGCCCGGGACTACGCGGATTATCGGAACATGTTCCGCTTCGCGACGGCGGGGACCGGGACCAGCACGGGCTGGCCGAACGGGGGCGGACGGACGCTGCTGCTGCGTCGGATGCTGCTCAACGATGGGTTCCGGGAACGGTTCATCCGGCGTTGCGCCGATCTGCTCAACGGCCCGTTCCGCGAGGAGCGGGTCGAATCGACGATCCACGCGATGGCCGCCGCGATCCGGCCGGAGATCCCCGCGCACCTGCATCGCTGGAGCTGGGCCGAGCTCGGGAAGCGGGGCCATGCCGCGCCCTACCAGAAGGAGTTCGGGTCGTTCACCGTCGCGACGTGGGAGAGTCACCTGCAGGTACTCCTGCGCTTCGCCCGTGAGCGCCCGGCCCGGTTGCGGGCCGATTGCCTGGCGCATTTCCAGCTGCCCGGTGATGTCGGAAGCCTCGAGGTGCGCGTCGAGCCGGAGGGTGCCGGGCGGGTGCGCGTCAATTCGCTCGAACCCGGGTCGTTTCCGTGGACGGGGGTGTATTTCGAAGGCTTGAGCACGACGCTTCGTCCGGTGGCGCGGCCCGGCTTCGTGTTTCGGGAATGGCTGACCGCGGACGGATCCCGGGCGGATCCGCGACTGGACGTGCGGGTTCGGGGCGGCACGCCGTCCGTTCTGACGGCCCGTTTCGAGCCCGCGCCGGCGGTGTCTGTGCCGGAGGCGCGCCTGTGGATCACAGAGATCAACTATCACTCCCCGGACACCCTCGACGCCGAGGACTGGATCGAGATCCACAACCCGGGTGCCGGGTCGGTCGACCTCGCCGGATGGGTGCTGCGCGACGCGGACAACGACCGCGGCTTCGTGCTTGCCGAGGGCCGGATCGGCCCGGGCGAGTATCGGGTGCTCGCCCGGAACCGGGCGAAGTTCCGCTGGGTTCATCCGCGGGCCGCGGAGCCGGCGGCCGAATTTCCGTTCGGTCTCGGCAACGGCGGCGACGACCTGCGCCTCCACGATCCGCGCGGCGTGCTCGTCGAGCGCGTGCCCTACGGCGATGCCGCGCCGTGGCCGGCGGGCGCCGATGGGACCGGACCGACGCTGCAACTGAGCCGACCCGAGCTCGATCATGCCCGTCCGGAAGCATGGACACCCTCGGCGTCCGCGGGGGGAACTCCCGGCGCGCCATGAATCGGTCCTGGTTTGGCGAGCCCTCCGCGCGAAACCGTCCCCGTGCGGAGGGCAGCGAACGACGAATTGCCCCAGCGCCCATGAAATCGACCTCGGGATTCCTCCCTTCGCCGTCGGACACGGTTGGACGCACGGTTTCGGTGCCAGCCGCCCTCGTGTGCGGTCTCGCCCTCCTCGCGGGGGTCTCCCGGTCGGTGCCGGCAGCGGAGGCGACCCTGCGCCTGGGTGCGGCGCGGGAGAGCATCAACGCGCCGCCGGGCATCGGGCTTTCCGGGTACTATCATCCGCGCGGCAACGAAGGGGTGCTGGACGAACTCCAGGCGAAGGCGATGGTGCTCGACGACGGCAACCGCCGGGCCGCGGTGGTGGTGTGCGACCTGATCGCCATGCCGAAATGGCTGGTCGACGAGGTGCGTGCCGAGGTGGAGCGCGTCACGGGCATTCCGGGCGCGCACGTGATGCTGGCGGCGACGCATACGCACACCGCACCCGTGCTCCGTCGGGATTCGAGTCGCGATGTGGCGGACCGGGCCGACTCGCCGTCCGCCGAGGAGTACGGACGGAAGCTGCCGGGCCGGATCGCGAAGGCGGTGGCCGACGCGCACGCACGCCGGACACCCGTCCGGTTGCTCGTGGCCAAGGGGAGCGAAGCCCGCCTTTCGCACAACCGCCGCTGGTGGATGCGCGACGGGTCGGTCGGGTGGAACCCGGGGAAACTCAATCCGGAGCTCGTCCGCCCCGCGGGCCCAATCGATCCCGAGATCGGCATTCTGCACGCCCTGACCGCGGGGGAACGGGGGACGCCGGTACTGACCTTCGTGAACTTCGCCATGCACCCCGACACCACGGGGGGCACGAGACTCTCCGCGGATTATCCGGGTGCGCTCGCCCGCGCGCTGGCGCTGTATCAGGGGCCCGAGGCCTTGACGTTGTTCGCGAACGGCACCTGCGGGAACCTGAACCATCTCGACTTCCGGTGGGGTGGACCGCAGACGAGTCCGGCGGAGGCGAACCGGCTGGGGATCATTCTGGCCGGCGCGGTGCTGCGGGCCTGGCCCGATCTGAAGCCGGCAACCGACGCGCCGTCGCTCCGGGTCCTGACGGAGACCGTCGCGTTGCCCCTGGCGCCGCATACGGCGGAGGAGTTGGAGCAGGCGCGGATCGACGTGCGGTCGGCCACCGACGCGACGCGGGAGGGATTCATGAGGCTCGTGCGCGGCCAGCGGGTCCTGGACGTCGCGGCGCGGGAGGGTCGTCCCCTCGAGGTGGAGATGCAGGTGATCAGCCTGGGGCGGGAGATGGCGTGGGTGGCGTGGCCGGGGGAGATCTTCGTGGAATTGGGCCTGAGCGTGAAGGCGGCATCGCCGTTCCCGCACACCTATCACGTGGAATTGGCGAACGGCACCATCGGGTACATTCCGAACAAGTCCGCGTGGCCGGAGGGGAACTACGAGGTGGAGAGTGCCCGGGTGGCGATGGGCGCCGGGGAACGGCTGGTCGCGATCGCGCTTCGGCTGCTGCGCACGGCATACGACGAGGCGGATCGCTAGCGTCGCGGAGGAACTCGCGGGTTGCCGGCGGCGGCTATCCGCGGGGCGCGACGCCGCGGGTGGCGGCCTCGGCGAAGCGCTCCAGCGCGGCACGCGCGGCGGACGTGCGGTTTTCGACGCCGAGTTTGTCGAACACGCGTTCGAGGTGCTTCTTCACGGTGGCCTCGGCGACTCCGAGGATGCTGCCGATGTCGGCATTGCTCTTCCCCTCGAGCAGCCAGAACAGGACCTCGGCCTCCCGGGGCGAGACGCCGAGCGGAACCAGTTCGGCCGCGGATTGGGGATGGATCGGAGCGGAAGGGCCGGCGGCCTGATGGAACCGTGCGAGCCGCGCCCGGATCGCGGACAGCAGGTCGTCGATGCGGACGGGTTTGGTGAGGTAATCGTCGGCTCCGAGGTTCATGCCGGAACGGACCTCGGTGCGGTCGCCGCGGGCGGTGAGGAAGATGAAGGGGATTCGGGCCGTCGCGGGATCCGCGCGCAGCCGCGCCAGGACGCCGAAGCCATCGATCTCGGGCATCATGAGATCGCAGAGGATCAGGTCGGGAATGGACTGGCGGATGCGCTCGATGCCGGCGAGGCCGCCATCGGCGCCGTCGACCGCGAATCCTTCGGCGCGGAGGACGGTGAGGAGGTTGCGAAGCATCTGCGGTTCATCCTCGATGACCAGGATTCGTGCCTGGGAACCGGTTGATGTCGTGCGAGTCGTCATGCGCCGTGGGCGGGGACAGGTTGGGCGGATGGGCTGGAGAACTCAATCGCCGGGCAGGATCGGGTCCGGGATGGAAAGGGACGCCGGACGGCAGGGCGGCGCGGGGCGGCGCTGGGCGGGGCGGGGCCGGTTCACGGCGGGAAGAGCGGCACGCGGACGATGACCTGGGTTCCCTTCCGTTCCTCGCTGTGGATCTCGATGGTGCCGCGGTGAAGGTCGAGGCAGTGCCGGATGACGGCGAGGCCCAGACCGGTCCCGGGGAGGTGGCGGACATTGCTGCCCCGCTGGAAGGCGGTGAAGAGGCGTTCGTGGTCGGACGCGGGAATGCCGAGGCCGTGGTCGACGACCCGGAAGACGGCCTGGGTTCCCTCGCGGGCGGCGGAGAAGCCGACGGTCTCGCCGGCGGTCGAATACTTGACGGCGTTGGAGAGGAGGTTGGTGAGGACATGGCGGAGCAGGTCGGGGTCGCCGGCGACCGCATCGGGGATTTCGCCGACGTCGAGTTGGATGGGGCAGCGGTGCTCCGTGGCGCGGAGGAGTTCATCGGTCCAGCGCCGGCAGGCGTCGCGGAGGTCGAAGGCGACGGGACGGAACTCGAGCTTGCCGGCCTCGACGCGGCCGAAGACCAGGACGTCCTCCATGAGGGTGGCCATGCGCCAGGCATTGGATTGGATGGCACGGACGTGTTCGGCGCGGTCGGCGGGAGGCAGTCGGTCGAGATAGCGTTCGAGGATTTCGGCGGAGGAATGGATGACGCCGAGGGGGGTGCGGAACTCGTGGGAGACGAGGGAGACGAAGGAGCTTTTGAGACGGCTGAGTTCGCGTTCGCGGGCGAGGGAGCGGAGGAGTTCGGCCTCGGCGCGTTTGCGTTCGGTGATGACGAGGGCGAGGGCGAGGATGACGGGTTCGCGGTCGATCTCGAGGGTCTCGGCGGAGATGAGGATGATCTCGTCGCGTCCGTTGCGGGCGCGGAAATTGGCCTCGAAGGAGCGGACGTAGCCGTCGGCGCGGAGGCGCCCGAAGAACTCGGCGCGCTGGTCCGCGTCCACCCAGAGCCCGAGTTCGGCGGTGGACCGTCCGATGACCTCGTGGCGGGGGCAGCCGCAGCTTTCGAGGAAGGCCTCGTTGACCTCGATGATGCGCTGGTCGGAGGCGCGAACGAGGGAGATGTTGGCGGGAATGGCGCGGAACGCCTTGCTGAAGCGCTCCTCGGACTCGCGGAGGCGATCCGTGCGCGCGCGCAGTTCGGCGTCGGCGCGTTTTCGTTCGATGGTGAGGGCGGTTTGGCCGGCGACGAAACTGAGAATGCGTTTCTCCTCCTCGCCGAAGGCGCGGGGGTCGTGATGATCCTGGACGGCCATGACGCCGAACGTGCGTCCGCCGACGGTGAGCGGGACGCCGAGCCAGATGGCGGCGGGGTAGCCGGACTGGACGTATTCGCCGGCTTCCTTGAGGCGCTGGATCTCGTGGAGATCGGCCAGGGCGGGGCGCCCGGTGCGCAGGACGTATTCCGTCATGCCGCGCCGGGCGAGGCGGGACTGGGGCGGAGGGTCCATCGCGTCGCGATGGTAGGGGAAGCTGACCTGGTCGGTGGGGGCGTCGTAGAGGGCGATGTAGAAGTTCCCGGCCGGCATGAGGGTGCCGATGATCTCGTGGATCCGGGCGTAGAGCCGGGGGAGATCCTCGGCGGCGTGGGTGGCCTCGGAGATCTCGAACAGGGCGCGCTGGACGTTCTCGGCCCGGGTGCGTTCGGCGATCTCGCGCTTGAGTTGCTCGTTGGCTCCGACGAGTTCCGTGGTGCGCTCGGCGATGCGGCGTTCGAGGTCCTGGTTGAGTTCGCGGAGCTGCTGCTCGGCCCGGGCGCGGATGAGTTTCGCGGCGCAGATCGAGGCGATGGCGCGCAGGACCGTGAGATGTTCGAGGTTGAAGAACCCGGGCCGGGAATGCTCGGAATCAATCACCCCCAGCACCCGGCCCTCCGCGATGATGGGCACGGTGATCTCGGATTGCCGCGGCGCGTCATCGACGATGTACCGGGCATCCCGGCGGGTGTCCGGGACGATTTCCGCATGCCCCGTCGCGGCGACCGAGCCGACGATGCCGCGTCCGATGGGGATCTCGATGGGGCAGGCGATGATGCGGTCGCGGGGGTTTTTGGGGCCGTAGGCGGCCTTCTGGACGAGCACGCCGCGGGTGGCGTCGAGCAGGTAGATGATGCAGTCCTCGAAGCCCAGGGTGGCGATGCAGCGCCGCGTGATGTCCCAGAGGATGTCGTCCTCCGTATGGAGCGTGGAGAGGGAGGTCGCGAAGTCGTTGATGATGCGGGTGACGGCCTCGGAGCGTTCGACCTTTTCGAGGGCATGGACGCGTTCGGTGACGTCCCGGGCGTTGACGACGACGCCGCGGATCAGCGGATCGTCGAGGAGGTTCGAGGCCACGGCATCGAGCCAGCGCACCTCGCCGTCGGTGCGCATCAACCGGAACGTGCCCGAGGCCCGGGTGGTGTGGAGGGTGGCAAGGACGGAGCGGAAGACCTCGAGCACGGAGGGCAGGTCGTCGGGGTGAATGACCTCGTGAAAGCTGGTGCCGACCGACGTCTCCGGCGGGTGCCCGGTGATGCGTTGGAGGGACGGGCTGGCGTAGGTGAGGATGCCGTCGGGATCGATCACCACGATGACGTCGGGGGCGTGCCGGATCAGGGCGGCGAGCCGGGCGTCGGGAGTGGGTGCGGGTGTGGTCCCGGACCCGAACGCGCCCGGGCCTTTACCCGGGTCGGTCTCGGACGGGGCGGGACGGGGAGCGGAGGCGTCCATGGCATCAACCACAGGGGATCGAACCTGCCAAAGGACGGAACGAGGCGTCGATACGGCTTTGGACGCAGTGGGGGCTGGGGGGAGGTGGGGGAGGTGGAGGGCCCGGCAGGGCTGCACGTTCGAGTTTACCGCGCAGGGGGAGGGCGACAAGCTGCCGGCCAACGCATGAACAAAGCGGTCACGAATGCAGGCGCGCGAGGGGTACGGGGTCGATGGCGGGTCGCGGGGCTGGCATGGCTGGCCCTGGCCGGGTCGGTGATGTCGGGGAGCGGGGCGGCGGCGCGCACGAACACGCTGGTGACGTTGCTGGCGGAGATGACAGACCCGGCGGCGGTGGCCCGGTTTCCGGTCCCGGCCTATCGCTCGTTGCAGGCGTCGAGTTACAACCGGGAGTCGGTGCACCGGGACCGTCCGGGGTGGTTTGCGGACAGCGACGGGGTGGGCTTCATCCGGGAGGAGAACGCGGGAGGCCGGCGCGAGTGGGTGGTGATGGAGCACGAAGGGCCGGGATGCCTGACGAAGATCTGGACGCCGTATTTCTACTACGATCTCGAGAACCGGACGGGACCGAACATCCGGGTCTATCTGGACGGGGCGACGGAGCCGGTGATCGACGAGGGACTGATCGCGCTGGTGAGTGGCAAGGGTTCGGTGAAGCCGCCGTTCGCGGCGTTCACGGCGCGGGCGGGCAACCTGTACCTGCCGATCCCCTTCGCGCGGAGCTGCCGGGTGACGCTGACGTCGAAGCCCTTCTACAACATCATCAACTATCGCGCGTATCCGGAGGGAACACCGGTGCGGACGTTCAGCTGGAAGCAGCACCGGGACGCGAAGGACGCCCTGGCGGCGGCGGCCCGGGCGCTGACGCGACCGCCCGAACGGCCCTCCGGCGTGGAGCGCGGCGCGACCAACGTCGTCCGGGCGGGACGCTCGCTGAGGGTGATGCTGCCGGAGGGCCCGGGCGCGGTGCGGCAGTTCGTGGTCGAGTTGCCCGCGGCGCGGACCAACGCGGCGCTGCTGCGGACGGCGGTGCTCGAATTCACCTTCGACGGGCGTCCCACGGTGTGGTGTCCGCTCGGGGACTTCTTCGGCAGCGCGGATGCCCTGCATCCGTTCGACACCTGGCAGCGGTCGGTGTCGACGAACGGGGTGTTCACGGGCCGTTGGATGATGCCGTACGAGAAACGGGGGGAACTGCGCGTGTCGAACCGGGGAACGGAACCGTTCGCGGCTTCGCTGCGCACCATCGTCCAATCCTGGAGCTGGGACGCGGACTCGCTCCACTTCCACGCGCGGTGGCGTCCGGAGGAAGTGGTGCCCGGCACGCCCTTCCGGGATTGGAACTTCGTGTCCATCGAGGGGCGCGGGGTGTACGTGGGGGACGCGTGGACCGTGTTGAATCCGCAACGGAACACGTGGTGGGGGGAGGGCGACGAGAAGATCTACGTGGACGACGCGTGGGATGCCGGATTCCCCACGCACTTCGGCACGGGCACGGAGGATTACTACGGCTGGGCGGGCGGGGTGTTGCCGACGCGGGCAGACGAGTTCGACGAGCCGTTCCTGGCGAACGTGCGCGTGGGTGGGGTGGACGGGCACACCCAGGGGTACAACATCTCCACCCGCACCCGGAGCCTGGACGCGATACCGTTCCGGGAGCGGTTCCGGATCGACCTGGAATCGTCGTTCGGCACCGACATCCGGAATCCGTGGAATTTGCTGGGGTACTCGGCCGTGACGTTCTGGTACGCGCGCCCGGGGGCGCGGGCGAACCGTCCGGAACAACCGGAGGCGGTGGCGCGACCGATCCTGTCGCTGGAGGAGATCGCGGCGCGGTCCGAGGCGATCCGGGCCGCCGCGTCGAAATAGACGGGCGGCGGTATTCGCGCGGCCCCGCTAGGGTCGCGGAGCGGCGAAGGAGAGGGCGACCGCGCGCCAGGCGAGGGCGGGATTGTCGGTGATCAGCCCGTCGACGCCGAGCGCGAGGAGGGACGCGGCGAGGTCGGCATCGTTGATCGTGTAGACCCAGACGCGCAGGCCGAGCCGGTGCGCTTCGGCGACGGCGGCGCGGTCGACGAGTTTGTTCCAGACGGCGGCCCGGGCGCCGAGCGCCTTGATTTCGCGGAGCCACCCGGGATTCAGGGCCTTTTCGGCGTCGGTCAGTTTGCGTCCGTCGCGTTGGCCGGGCGGGCCGAGGGCGCCGAGGACCTGGCGGGGTTCGAGGGCGTGCAGGCCGCGGAGGAAGGACCAGTCGAAGCTTTGGACGACGACCTGGTTGACGAGTTTGCGGTCGGCGAGGAGCCGGGCGAGGGTGGTGGGATCGCCGCCCTTGCGTTCGATGAGCGTGACGCCGCGGGCCTGGATGAACGAGAGGGCGGCCTCGAGGGTGGGCAGTTTCTGACCTGGATACGGCGGCTGGTACCAGCTGCCGATGTCGAGCGTGACGAGGTCGGCGCTGGGGCGCCGGTGGACGGGCAGGTCCTTGCCCTTGCCGCCCCAGCGGGCGAGGGCGTCGGTGGTGCGGTCGAGGGTGCCGTCGTGGATGACGACGGGCAGGCCGTCCGAGGCGTGGTGGTAGTCGAGTTCGACGAGGTCGACGCCGGCCGCGAGGGCGCGGTCGAAGGAGACGAGCGAATTCTCGGGTGCGACGGCGGCATAGCCGCGGTGGCCGATGACGAGGGGACGGGTCGAGGCGAGGAGGCGTTCGGCGGGGGACGCGGGTGAACCGGTCTCGGCCGCGGGCAGGGACGAACTCATGGCGAAGGCGAGGGCGACGGCGAGGGCGCGGGCGAGGGCGGAGATCAGGACCCGGCGGGAATGGGCGAATTTCATGGCGGCACGGGCCGAAGAACGCATCGCACGCGGGTGGCGCGCACGGGGTGGATGGCGTGGCTTGCGGGCCCGGACCGAGGTTGGCCCCCGCACGGCGGTTTGTGGAGTCGGGAATCGGCCCGTCTCCCCGCGTCAGGAAAGTTGCGGGGCCGCGCGGGCGGGGTTGAAGTGGGCACGCATGGCGGCACCGAAGAACGTGCGGGCGTGGGCGGGGGAGTTGGTGATTCCGACGTACCTGCCCGGGTGGCCGGATCGGAACCCGATGTTTCTCGAGAAGCGGGTGTACCAGGGGAGCAGTGGGCGGGTGTACCCGCTGCCGTTCACGGACCGGGTGGAGGGCCACGCGGTGCCGCGGAGCTGGAAGGTAGTGTGGCTCGAAAACGAGTACCTGCGCGCGATGATTCTCCCGGAACTGGGAGGGCGGATCCACGCCCTGGAGGATCGGGTGCGGGGTTACGACCTGATCTACCGGCAACCGGTGATCAAGCCCGCGCTCGTGGGCCTGGCCGGGCCGTGGATCAGCGGCGGCATCGAGTTCAACTGGCCCCAGCACCATCGGCCCGCGACGTTTCTCCCGGTGGACTGGCGGATCGAGGAGGATGCCGACGGCTCGGCGACGGTCTGGTGCAGCGACCATGACCCGATGGCACGGATGAAGGGAATGCACGGCGTGTGCCTGCGTCCGGGGTGCGCGCGGTTGGACCTCAAGGTCCGGGTTCACAACCGGACGCCGTTCACGCAGACCTTCCTGTGGTGGGCCAACGTCGCGACCCGGGTGCACGAGGCGTATCAGTCGTTCTTTCCGCCGGACGTGCGCGACGTGGCCGACCATGCCAAGCGGGCGACGAGCGCCTATCCCCGGTGCACCGGGAGGTATTACGGGATCGACTACGGCGCGCGGGGCCGCCACGGCGTGCCGGAGTCGGAGCAACCACGGAAGTACCGTCCGCCCGGGCGGGGCGGGGCGCCGGAGAACGGTCCGGCCTACGACGCCGATGACCTGACGTTCTATGCCAACATTCCGACGCCATGCTCGTACATGGCGATGGGCAGCGAGCGGGATTTCTTCGGCGGCTACGATCATCGCGCCGGGGCCGGGTTGGTCCACGTGGCGAATCATCATGTCTCGCCGGGGAAGAAGCAGTGGACGTGGGGCAACCACGAGTTCGGCTACGCGTGGGATCGAAACCTCACGGACCCGACGCCGGGCAGGGAACACCCGCCCTACATCGAACTGATGGCCGGGGTGTACACGGACAACCAACCCGACTTCAGCTTCCTGCAGCCGGGCGAGACGCGGAGCTGGATTCAGTCGTGGTACCCAATCCACGAGATCGGTCCGGCGCACGAAGCCAACCGCGACGCGGCCGTGCACCTGGACCTGGGACGGGAGCGGGTACGGATCGGCGTGGCGGTAACGAGGCCGGTGTCCCGCGCGAGCGTGCGCCTCGAGGGTCCGGGCGGCGTGAGGTCATGGAAGGCCGACCTCGCCCCGGGCCGGCCCCTGGTGCGCGAGGTGCGTCCGGGTGGCCGCCGCTGGCCGGCGGGCGAGGTGGTGCTGCGGGTGCACGATGCCGGGGGACACCTCCTGATCTCGCATGCCCCCGCGGCCCCGGAGGTGCGGGCGGTGCCGCTGCCGGCAATGGAACCGGCCCTTCCCGCCGCGGTGCCGTCGGTGGAGGAACTGTACCTGATCGGGTTGCACCTCGAGCAGTACCGGCACGCGACCCGGTGTCCGACGGGCTATTGGCGCGAGGCGCTGGGACGGGACCCGGAGGAGGCGCGGTGTCACACGGCGCTGGGTCGGTGGCATCTGCGGCGGGGCGAGTTCGCGACGGCGGAGGAGCATTTCCGGCGGGCCATGGCGCGGTGGACGACGCGGAATCCGAACCCCGCGGACGGGGAGGCGTGGTATCAGCTCGGCATCTGCCTGCGTTACCGGACGGACGCGCTGCCGGCGGGGCGGGAGCGGGAGCGGGAGGCGCGGGCGAGGGAGTGGGAGCGGGAGGCGTACGCGGTGTTCTACAAGGCCACCTGGAACCAGGCTTGGGCGGGTGCGGCGTACCACGAGCTGGCCCGCATGGACGCGGCCCGGCGGGATTGGGACGCGGCCCGGGAACACGTCGCGAGGGCGCTCCGGCTGGATTCGGAAAACCTACTCGCGCTGAACCTGCGCAGCCTCATCGAGCGGGAACGGGCGGGTGGGAGTCGATGGCGGGAACTCCATGCGGAGGTGCTGGCTCTGGACCCGCTCGATGCCTGGGCGCGACACATCCAGGATCAGACGCTCCCGGAGGATCGCCAGACCCGGCTGGACATCGCGCATGACTACGCGCGGGCGGGCTTTCTCGAGGAGGCCGTCGCGGTGGTCCGCGAGACGCGCTGGGCGCCGGGCGATCTGCCCACGCAGAGCTGGGGAGCGCTGCCGCTGCTGGCCTACACGGAAGGTTGGTTTCTGTCGCGGCTGGGCGACGAGGCGGCGGCGCGTCGGGCCTGGACGAGGGCCGCGGCGATGTCGCCGGACTACTGCTTTCCGGCGCGGCTCGAGGAGATCGCGGTCCTCGAGGCGGCGCGTCGGGCGTGTCCCCGGGACGCGCGGGCGCCGTACTACCTCGGCAACCTTCTGTACGACCGGAGGCGGCACGAGGAAGCCATCGCGGCGTGGGAAGCCGCGGCACGGCTGGACCCGGGGTCCGCCGTGGTCTGGCGCAACCTGGGCATCGGTTGCTTCAACGTGAAGCACCAGCCCGTCCTTGCGCGCCGGGCCTACGAGCAGGCGCTCCGGTGCGCCCCAGCCGATGCCCGCATTCTCCTCGAGCGCGATCAGCTGTGGAAGCGGACGGGCGTGCCTCCGGAGCGTCGCCGGCGCGAACTCGAGCGCCACGCGGATCTGGTGGCCCAGCGGGATGATTTGACGCTGGAACTGGCGGGGCTCCGCAACCAGGCCGGACAACACGAAGCGGCCGCGGTGCTGCTCGCCGAGCGCCGGTTCCAGCCGTGGGAGGGCGGAGAGGGGGTCGCCCTGGCGGAACATGTCCGGACGTGTCTGGCGCTGGGCCGGGCCCATCTCTCGCGCGGCGAGTCCGATGCGGCCGTGGCCCGGTTCCAGGCGGCGCTGGACGTGCCCGAGAACCTCGGCGAGGCGCGGCATCCCCTGGCCAGCCCGTGCGACGTTCTGTATTGGCTGGGCCGGGCGCACGAGGCGGCGGGTGCGGCGCGGGAGGCGCGTGCCTGCTGGCGGCGGGCGGCGCTGTTCCATGGGGATTTTCGGGAAATGAGCACCCGCACCCACGGCGAGGGAACGTATTATTCGGCCCTCGCCCGGCGGCGGCTGGGCGACGAGCAGCGCGCTGGGGTCCTGCTCCGGGATTTGCTGGCGTACGCGCGTCGCCTGGAGCGCGCGCCGGCGGGCATCGATTACTTCGCCACGAGCCTGCCAACGATGCTGTTGTTCGAGGATGACCTCGAACGGCGGCAGACCACGACGGCGCTGTTCCTGCAAGCCCTGGCACAACTGGGGCTCGGACGTCGCGCGAAAGCGCGGCAGCTGCTCGGGGAGGTCCTGCGCCGGGAGCCGGGCCATGCCCGGGCGCGCGACGAGTGGCGGGCGGAGGGTTTCGAACCGGTCCGGGCGGCGGCGGATCGCCGTACCCGTGGCCGTGGCCGTGGCCGTTCCAACCGGAGAACCGAGACATGACGACGAGAACCATGGTGGGGCTGAGCCTGTGGCTGGCCTGCTGGCTGGGCCCGGGCACGAAGACAATGGGTGGCGAATCCCTGTCCCTCGCCGGGCGCTGGGGGTTCGAACTCGACCGGGCGGACGAGGGAATCCAGCGCGATTGGCCGGCGCGCCCGTTGTCGGGGTTCCTGCGGCTGCCGGGTTCCCTCCAGGAACAGGGCCACGGGGACCTGCCGACGGTGGAGACCGCATGGACGGGGGACATCGTTGACCGCTCGTTCTTCACCGATCCGCGCTACGCGGAGGATCGGGATCCGCGGCATTTCCGGGCGCCGTTCTGGCTGACGCCCACGCGGCATTACGTGGGCGCGGCGTGGTACCAGCGGGAGGTGGTGATTCCGGATCGCTGGGCCGGCAAGCGGGTGGTGCTGCACCTGGAACGTCCGCATTGGGAGACGACGGTCTGGGTGGACGAACGGAGGATGGGCTCGGGGAACAGCCTCGCGGTACCCCACGAGCATGACCTGACCGCCGCGCTCTCCCCCGGACGACATCGGCTCACGCTCCGGGTCGACAATCGCATGGTGGTCCCCGTGGGCGTGAATTCCCACAGCGTCAGCGACCATACCCAGGGGAATTGGAACGGGCTCGTGGGTGAACTGAAGCTCGTGGCGACCGAGCCGGTCTGGGTGGAGGACCTTCAGATGTTCGCCGACCTCGGACGGTCCCTGCTCACGGTGCGGGTCCGGATCGGCAATGCCACCTCCCGTCCGGGGCGCGGGACGCTGCGGCTGGCCTGCGAGCGTCTCGGCGGCGCGGGGCCCGTGCCGCTGCCCGTGCGGAAGGAGGTCGACTGGACGACGGAAGGCGCCACGGTCGAGGAAACGATCCCGCTGCCGCCCGGCATGGCGCGCTGGGACGAGTTCCAGCCGGCGTTGCATCGGCTGACGGCGACGGTGTCGTGGCCGGCGGAGGGCGGGGAACGGGCGGAGGGGATCGCGCGGACGTTCGGGTTGCGCGAGGTCGCCGTGCAGGGAACGCGGATCCTCGTCAACGGGCGTGCCGTGTTTCTCCGTGGCACACTCGAGTGCTGCATCTTCCCGAGGACGGGCTATCCGCCGACGGATCGGGCGGCCTGGCGGCGGTTGATGCAGATCGCGCGGGACCACGGGTTGAACCACCTGCGCTTCCACTCCTGGACCCCGCCCCGCGCGGCGTTCGACGCGGCGGACGAGTTGGGCATGTACCTGTACGTGGAGTGTCCGACCTGGGCGAACCAGGGCACGACGGTCGGCGACGGGAGGCCGGTCGATGCCTGGATCCGGGCCGAGGGCGACCGGATCCTGCGCGCCTACGGGAATCACCCGTCGTTCGTGTTGATGAGCTACGGCAACGAGCCGGCGGGAAGGAACCAGCAGCGCTGGCTGGGGGATCTGGTGAACGAATGGAAGGCCCGGGACGCGCGTCGCCTCTACACGAGCGGCGCGGGGTGGCCCAAGATTCCCGAGAACGACGTCCACGTCACTCCCGATGCCCGGGCGTATCCGGTCCGCGCGAAGGACGGGGAGAACGCGGGCGATTACTCGGCGTTCCTGGCCAAGGAGAATCGCCCCGTCGTGAGTCACGAGATCGGACAATACTGCGTGTTTCCAAACCTCGACGAGCGCCGCAAGTACAGCGGCTGGTTGCAGGCGCGAAACTTCGACATCGTGGAACGGTTCCTCTCCGGGCATGGGCTGCGCGGACAGGCCGACAGGTTCCTGTGGGCGTCGGGCCGGCTGCAGACCCTCTTCTACAAGGACGAGATCGAGGCCTGCCTGAGGACGCCCGGCTGGGCAGGTTACGAACTGCTGGACCTCCACGATTTTCCCGGGCAGGGCACGGCACTGGTGGGCGTGCTGGACCCGTTCTGGGGGGAGAAGGGCTACGTGTCGCCCGAGGAGTTCCGGCGCTTCAACGGCGCCACCGTGCCCCTGGCGCGTCTCGCCCGGCGCGTGTGGTCGAACGACGAGGAGTTCCGCGCGACGCTCGAGGTGGCGCATTTCGGACCGGCGGATCTCGACTCTCCGGAGGTGCGCTGGGAGCTGCGGGAGGCCGGACGCCGGGTCGTGGCGGAGAGCGCGTTGCCGGTGGCCAGGATCCCAACGGGGCGCACGACGGGACTGGGGGATGTCCGATGGTCGCTGGCGCGATTCGAACGGGCCGTGGCGTTGGAACTGCGGGTGCGGGTGGGGCGCGACTGGAACTCCTGGAACCTATGGGTGTACCCGGCGGGCGCGGCGTCGCCGACACCCGACGGCGTGCGGGTCGCCGCGTCGCTCGACGCGACGGTCCTTGCCGCGCTGCAACGCGGGGAACGCGTGGTGCTCCTGGCCGATCCCGCGTCGATCCCGGGCCGCACCACGGGCCGGTTCGATCCGATCTTCTGGAACCGGATGTGGTTCCCGTCGCAGCCGCAGCACACGCTGGGCTTGTTCATGGACCCCGGCCATCCGGCGCTGGCGGCTTTTCCCACGGACGGGCATTCCGACTGGCAATGGCAGGATCTTCACAACCGTTCGAAACCGATGATCCTCGACGCCCTTCCCGCGGGATTGCGTCCGGTGGTGCAGGTGATCGACGACTGGAACACGTGCCGGAAACTGGGTTTGGTGTTCGAAGCCCGGGTTGGGGAAGGGCGGTTGCTGGTGTGTTCCGTGGATTTGAAAAACGGTCTCGAAGGCCGCCCCGCGGCGCGGCAGTTGCGTCGCGCCCTGTTGGAGTATGCCGCCGGCGATCGGTTCCGTCCCCGGACGCGGGTGACGCCGGACCAGGTGCGGGCGGTCCTGGCCGGGCCGTGAGGCAAGGTCGGTGCTCGCCACCGGCTCGAGGAGGCGAATCCGACGGGCGGGCGGACGTTGCCGGGCCCCTGCCGTCTTACGAAGGCCGCGACGCGAGGGCGTAGGCGCGGACGGCGTTCTGGCCGAAGTACCGGGCGGTGGCGACCGGTCCCCGGGCGGCGAAGTAGTCGGCCACGATCCGGTGCACCATGGGGAGCGCGGCAAAGCGGGCGCTGACCGGCCAGTTGCTGCCGAAGATGAGGCGGTCCTGTCCGAAGGCCTCCCAGATCGCGTCGAGGACGGGCCGGTAGAACGCGGTGTCGAGGGGGGTGGTGCCGTCGGTTTTGCCCGTTCCCTCGACGAGACCGGAAACCTTCATGAAGACGTTGGGATGACGGGCGCACGCGGCGAGGCCGGCCCGCCATGCCTCGGGCGGCGCCTGGCCGTCAATCCGGACGTTGGCACAATGGTCGATGACGATGCGGAGATCGGGCAGGGCGGCGGCGAGGCGCGCCATTTGCGGCAGTTGTTCGGGACTGCCGAGGACGTCGAGGGCGAGCCCGGCTTCACTGAGTTGGCGGAGGTCCGCGAGGATGTCCCGGTTCTCGGGTGCCAGGGCGACGTCCCAACCGCCGGTGCGGATGCCTCGGAAGCGCCGGTTTCGCGAGAGGCGGGCGAGATCCCCGGCGAAGCCCGCGCGTCCCGGCTTGAGATGGCCGACGAGCCCGATCAGGAAGGGATCGCGTTCGGCGAGTTCCAGCACCCAGTCGTTGTCGGCGACTCGCGGGCTGGCCTCGACGACGACGGTGCCGCCGATGCCCAGGGGGCGGGCCATGCGCTCGTACTCGGGCGGAAGCACGGGGCGATGCAGGAACGCGTCCTCCTTCGGGGGCCACGGAACGCCCTCGGGCCGGCGAGGGTCGTAGAAATGGGTGTGGGTATCGATGACGGTGGGGAGCTCGGACGGGCGGCGGGGATGGGACTGGCAGGCGGAGGTTCCGAGGGCCGCGACCGCGGCGGAGGCGGAGGCGAGGAAGTGGCGGCGGTTCACACCCGGAACCATGGCCGCGGGGACAAGCCTTCTGCAACCCGGAGGGGGGCTCGCGCGTGGTAGATCGTCCGGAGCGCCGCCCCGAGATCGGGATTGCAGGAGGGGGCGGGCCGGGGCGGAGTTGGGGCGGGCCGAACGAACGATGGAAGTCGAGGATCCACACATGACCACGTTATCCGATTCCGAACAACGCGCGTTGCTGGGGCTGTGTCTGATGGCCGCCTTCGCGGATGGCACCAAGAGCGATCTGGAACGGGATCGCCTGCGGGAACTGGTCGAGGGATTCCAGAATCCGGGGCTGCGGGCGATGGAGTTGTACCGGGACGTGCTGCTGAAGAAGGTGACGGCGGCGGAATTCTCCGGCGCACTGGCCACGACCGAGGCGCGGCAGCTGGCCTACGAGATGGCACTCGGGGTGTGCGAGGCGGACGACCGGTTGAACGACGCGGAACAGACATTCCTGAAACAGCTCCAGCGTGACCTCGGACTGACGGAGGGAGCGACGGCGCCGTTGCGGCGGCAGGCCGACGCGATCGCGGACGACGCGTTGCCGCCCGTGCTCGGCACGTCCGCCGCGTCGTCCGGGTTGCCGGGAGCCATGGGCGCCGCGCCCTCCGCCCTCGGCCCTGACGGCGAGAAGGAGTTGGAATCCACGATCCTCAACCACTCGATCCTCGCCGGGGCGCTCGAGTTGCTGCCCGGTTCGCTGGCCACGATGGCCATCGTGCCGCTCCAAATGCGGCTGGTGTATCGCATCGGACAGAAGTTCGGGCATTCGCTGGACCGCGCGCATATCGGGGAGTTTCTCGCGACGGCCGGGATCGGGATGACGTCGCAGGTGCTGGAAGGCTACGCCACCAAGCTCATGAAGGGCTTGCTCGGCAAGTTCGCGGGCGGCATCGGGCGGGGCTTGGCGGGGACCCTGACGCCGACGGCGATGGCGTTCGCGACCACGTGGGCCGTGGGCCAGCTGGCCCGCCGATACTACGCGGGAGGACGTACCCTGAGTGGCATGCAGATGCAGCAGACGTTCCAATCCCTGGTGGGGCAGGCACGCGGACTGCAACAGCAGTACCTGCCCCAGATCCAGCAGCAGAGCCGGGGCCTGAACCTCGGCGATGTCATGCGGCTGGCCGGGCGAGGAACGTGACCGGTCAGGGCGAAGCGCTGGCCGGGGCCGCCGCCCGGAACAGGCGGGGCGCGAAATCCCGCAGGCCTTGCCGCCAGGTCTGCCATTCGTGGTGGGTGCCCGGGGAGACGTGCAGAACCGAGGGGATGCCCGCGTTCGCGAGTGATTCGTGCATGAGCTTCGCGAACCGATGAAAGGCCGTCTCGCCGCTGCCGGCGCTGATCCACAGCAGGCGCACGCGTTCCCGGATGTCCGCCGGGTTGGCGAACGCGCCATCGAAGGCCGTGACGGGATCGAACGTGCCCCGGGGAGGGGGACTCATGGCCCCGATCCACGCGAACCGATCCAGGTGCTTCGGCGCGATCTGCAGCGTCTGCGCGCTTCCCATCGACAGACCCGCCAAGGCCCGATTCTCCCGGTCGGCCAGGGTCCGGTAGGTGCCGTCGATCAACGGAATCAGCTCCCCTAGCAGCACGTCCGGAAACGCACTCGTGGGCGGCGGGGGCCGGCGTGCGGCGTCCAGGAAGGGGTTCCCCGCCGATTCCGGGCGCTGCACCGCGTCGGCTCGGATGGCGTAGCCCGAATCAACGACGACGAGCATCGGACGCGCCGTTCCGGCGGCGATCAGGCGGTCGAGGATGAACGGGGCGCGCCCCTGTTCGATCCACCCCGTCTCGTTCTCCCCGGCCCCATGGAGCAGATAGAGGACCGGATAACGAGCCGCGGGTTCGGCGTCGTAGCTCGGCGGCGTGTACACGTGCACGCGACGCCAGCGCCCGGTCACCGCCGAACGATACCAACGAATGCGGGTCTCCCCATGGGGAATGTCCGCCGACGGTTGGTAGAATCCCCCCTCCGGATCGGGAACCTCGAGGCCGCTGGTCTCGCGCCCGTACCCGAAGTAAGTGGGGCTGCCGGGATCGTTCACGTGCACGCCGTCGACGACGAACCAGTAATAGTGGAATCCCGGGGTGGCCGGGGCCGTGGTCGCGATCCATTGGCCGTCCTCGACCCGGACGAGGCTCAGTGCGTTCGTCACCAGACCGGTGCCTCCCTGCAATTGGACCGAACGGGCGTTCGGCGCCTTGATTCGGAGGGTGACGCGAAGGTCCGGGGCAATGCGGGGGTACTCCGCACCCGGGAGGTTGCTCGGCGCCGGAACGTCGACGGTGTTGGTGATGGCCGCCGGGGCCGAAGCGGCATGAGCCGAATGAGCCGCCAGTACTCCACCAAGGAGCAACAAGGCGACCCAATGGGCGCTGTTCGATGGGGTGTGCTTCACGACGGAATCCAATGGATTGGGTGAGTCGGAAGCAGTCTGCGAGCCCGCCCCTCCATGCGTCAATGGAAGGAGGTGGGTGCGCGTTGCTTTGCCTTGGATGCTATGCCGGTCCGCCCGCCTTCCGATCCCATGCTATCCGAACAAACCTTTCCGCAGATCCCGCAGCGTAAACAGAGCTTCCGCCTCCACCCCCTTCATCCGCCGTGCCCCGTCCTTCCGCCGCTTCCCGAACTTCTCCCGGTGCTGCCGGAAAATCCCCTCCACGAACTCCCGACTCCCCATCGCCGCCCCATCACAGAAGTACCGCACCCCAACCTGCAACCTTATAAACCGCGGGATCAAGGAATCGCGTTTGGAACGGCGGGGTGGGTTTTCGGTGCAGAGGGGAGTTGCGCCGGCCCCGGGCGGGCGATTACATGCGCCGTACTCGGCCCCGAACCACTCCCGGAGGACCAACGATGATGGATCCATTACAAGCGCGAAGCCGGTGGTTGTGGCCGTGGCGTCGGGGAGGGCGGGTGGCAGGCGGGCTCGTCTTGGCCTGGTGGGCAGTGGGGATGGCGACGGGATGGGCTGCGACACCGGCGTTGGAGCCGAGGGCACCGGCGGCGGACGCGGCCGGCACGAACGACCTCTGGCGGTTGGGCGGGCCGCTGCCGACTTACCACGTGGAGATCGCGCCTTCGGATCTGCGGGGGTTGGCGGAGTCAGCCTACACGGATGGGACGCGACCGATCCGGTTCATGGCGGGCGGCACGGTGTTCGAGGGGGCGCGCCTGCGGCATCGGGGACAGTGGGCACGCGGATGGCCGAAGAAGCCGCTCAAGGTGTTTTTCGATGCCGAGCAGCGGTTTCACGGGCACCGGAGCCTGAACCTGAATTCCGGCTGGCGGGACCCGGCCTTCGTGCGGGAGGTGCTGGCGTATCACGTCTTTGCGGTCTGCGGCGCGCCGGCCCCGCGGGCGCGGATGGTACGAGTGGATCTGAACGGGTCGTTCCACGGATTGTACGTGGAGGTGGAGCAACCGGACCGGACGCTGTTGCAGCGGCACGGGCTGAAGGGGGCGACGTTGTTCAAGACCAGCTCGCCGCAGAACATGGCGGATGAGCGGGATCTGGGCGACGAGGCGAACTTCGCCCGGCACTACACGAACGAGACGAGCGACGACGGGGGGGTGAAGGACTTGCAGGCGTTCTGCTCCGGGTTGGCCCGGGCCAACGATGTCGGGGCGTTCTTGGAGCAGCACGTGGATGTCGACCGGTACACCGGCTACCTGGTGGCCACGGCGCTCGTCCAGCACTGGGACGGCTACACCAAGAACCACTTCCTGGTCTTCGACGGCAAGGGTACGCGGAAGTGGTGCGTGCTGCCGTGGGATCTGGACCGGACGCTGGGCGACCATTGGGAGGAACGGTTCGACGTGGCGAATTTACCGCTGCTGCTCGGGACGCGGCGGGAGCCGTCGATCATCGGCTGGAATCGTTTGCAGGACCGGTTCCTGGGCGTGCCGGCGCTGCGGGCGAAGTTCAAGGCGCATCTGGCACGTATGCTCGCGACCGAGTTCACGCCGGAGAAGCTCTTCCCGCAGCTGGATCGGCTGGAATCCAGCATTGCGACGACCGCGACGATGGACCGGCGCAAGTGGCGGTCGCCGGCCGGGGATCTTCATTCCGGCATGCTGGAGTTGAAGCAATTCATCCAGGCGCGGCGGGCGTTTCTGTTGCGCGGGATCAATCAGTTGTAGGGCGGGAGGAGAACGCGGCGGGGTCCGAGGAAAGGAGGGCCACCTCGTGGGGCTGGAGGCGCGTGATGAAGGTGCCCCGGTCGACGCGTGGGGAGGTCGTGGGCGCGGCCTGGCGCGGGTGGAGCAGGCGTCCTTCCAGGTCGCGGAGTCCGGTGACTTCGACGGCCAGGTGCCGATGTGGATCCTCGTTCACCAGCAGGACGAGAAACTCGTTCGCGACCCGGCGGACCTGGACCCTCACGTTTCCGCCGGGCGGATCGAAGACCTCGGCGATGCAGCGGGTGCTCACACCCCGGAGTTCCTCGCCGACCAGGAATCCCTCGAGACCGGCCAGCTCGGAGGTGAGGCGGTGGAGGTTCCGCCGGAATTCCGGGTCGTCGATGGTCCAGGAGCCCCAAAAGAACAGGCCGCGGGCGCCGCGGACCAGCGCATCGTACGCCATGAATCGGGATTCTTCGAACGTGGGATAGAGTCGGGCGCGCCCGGGTTTGAGGGCGTGCCAGGAGAAGGCCTGAAGGACCATCCAGACCGGCTTGCCGCGGCCGATGGCGGTCCAGCGGTCCACGAGACGGCCCACGGCCAGGAGGTCGGTGCCGGTGCTCCGGACGGCGTAGTAGTCGCAGCCGGTGACGTCGATGACGTCGAGGTAGGCGCGGACGTAGGCGGCATCCGAATCGGCGGCCTCGTTGATCCAGAACGGACGGTGGCGGGGGTCGAGTTCGCGGACCAGCCAGATGCCCTCGCGCAGGCGGGGCAGCGTCCGCGCCGCCTCGCGGGCGGCGTGCGCGGTGGCGGTCGGGGTCTGGCGCTGCCAGTCGTCCCGGGTGAATCCGGCGGTTTGCGCGAGCCCGCTGTAGGCGGTGAAGTTCCACACGATCTCGTCGGGTCCCTCCCACACGGCGAGGGCGGGATGATCGACGACGGATTGGACCCGGGCGCGGAGGTCGTCGGTGGCGCCGGCCTGCACGGGCAGGGGCATCCAGCCGAGGATTCCCACGGCGTGGGCTCGGTCCAGGTCGGCACGGTTTTGGCAGAGCACCAGGTTGACGCCGGCCCGGGCCATGGCCTGGAGATCGGCGTCGGAGGCGGGTAGCTCGTAGGAGCCGATGGGGAACCGCCTTCGTCCCCCGTGTTCGATGGCCCCGGACGCGGCGAGAACCGGGAGGAGCTGGAGACCGTGGGCTGGCGGGACGGCAACCACGCCGCCGGAGGAAAGGGGGAGCGTGTGAGTCGAGGAGTCGTTGCCGAAGTCGGTCCGGCGGGCGAGCACGCGGTTCCCGAGGCGGAGTCCCGAAATCACTGCGCCGGGCGCGGCGGGGACCTCGAAGTTCACCGGTTCGCCCTGGTCGAGGAATTCCCGGTGCGCGAGGGATTCGGCGTAGACCGGGTGGAGAAGACGAAGCTCGGTGGCCAGTTCCTCGGGGAGGCACCAGAGGAAGAACGAGTCATGGCCGCGGAGCAGGAGATGCCAGAGGAGCTCCCGGTATCGGTCGGCATCCAATTGGCGCACGGCGGGGTCGGGCTTCGGCGGCGGGTCGGTGGTGGTCCAGTGGACGAACGGGACGAGCGGGGTGGAAGGCGGCGTGTGGCGCCCGGCGGACGAACCCTCCAGAAGCAGGTTATAGAACCAGCGGTAGTCGGGATCGGCGAACTCGTACCACGCGAAGAGCCGGTACCACGTGTACAGGACGGGATTCGCGAAAGTAAATCCCGTGCCCGCGAACTCGTGGGCCCATTCACGGTAGCGCGCCCGCCCGTCGGCCTTCAGGGGAATGCCCGAATCCGGAGCGACTTCCTTCTCGAAGTAATCGTACCAACGCCGGAAACCATCGTGCGGATGGATCCCGTAGTTGCCGACGAGCGCCCCGGGGAAGGCGCGCCGGATGGGCTGCGCGAAGGCCTCCCGCTGCAGGCTGGAGCGCACCTCGCGGACGCGGCGTTGGAACGTTCGGAAGTCGTCGATGCCCGGAATCGCATCGCGACAACGACGGCAGCGCCGGGACGACGCCCACGCGCCGTTCCACTCCAGCGGGCCGTCGACCTCCCAGTCGGCGCACACGAAGTCGAGAGGAAGCCCGGCGCGGCGGTAGGCTTGGACGAAGTTTTCGACCCGTTTCGCGATGACGGGCAGGCGATGGTCGAGCGCGAAGGGGCAGCCCAGCCGACCGCCGAACGACGTTTCCGCGAACGGAACGCCCGCGTCGTCCACGTGGAGCGTGGCGTCCGTGCCGTCGTGGAAGGACATGAGGCAGCTCGTGGCGTCGGCGGCGACCGGCATGCCCAGGGCCTGCTGGTACCGGGCGATGCGAAGGGCTTCACGGACCGAATTCGTGAGGTCGGCGGGATTCCACGCGACCGTGTAGCCGATGCCGCGACGCTCCAGTTCGCGCAGGAGGGTTTCCGTGCGCAGGTCGTCGATTCCCGCCAGCGCATGGCTGATGGGCAGGACGAAGAGGGGGAGCCGTCCGGAGCGGGGCGTGGTCAGCGGCGACGTGTTCTCGAAGAGGACGCGCAGGATGCCCGGCAGGGGCGACGGGACCGGCGGAGGCGTCGTGGGGGATTGGGGCGTGACCGAGGGTCCGAAGGCGAGGCCGGCAAGAAGAACGAGGAGGGGCATCCGAAGAAGTGCCGAGGCATGCATGCGGTGCGGGGATTCTCACGGCTGTTTCGCCGGGGGAAAGCAGGAAGCCGGCCCCGGCATTCGGACGCATAGGGACACGAACGAAGCCGATGGCGGCCCACGACGCCTCCCACGCGCGGACGCGCGAGCGAGGGGACAAGCAGTTTGAAGCTGGCAACCAGGCCAGCCTGAGGGCGGGCGTTTTGCCGGGGAGCCACCCGTCGGCCCCGCATCGCCGGTCGGCGACTTGGATCACTCCAGCCGCTTGAGCTGCAGCGAGGCTTGGTCGAAGACGACCTCGCCCTGGCCGGCCGAAAATTCGGCGACCAGTTCGACGCCGGACGCCGGACCATCGACCTCGAATTCGAAGCCGAGCGGGACCCACTCGCCCTCCTCGACCCGGCGCATGGGAACTCGGGCGCCGGAAATGCGCAGTCCGACCCCGCCGCCTTGCGTCGTGCCTTTGGTCATGGCGCGGCCTTCGAAGCGATAACGCCCGGGTTGCAGGGTGGTCGACGCTCGCCACGACCCTGTCCCTCCTCCGCGTCGTGCGCTGATCCGAAGGCGCGGATCGCCATCGGCATCGAGGCGGTCGTAGCGTATCTCCCCGCCCTGATTGACGGTCCGGGGCCGCCAGCCGGACATGCGGGCAATGCCTTGGGCGTCGAACTCAATCTCGGCGGGAGGCGAGACGAGTTGCTGGCTGAGGCTGCGACACCGGTCGAGGATGCGCTCGGTGAGGTCGCGGACGTGCATGTCGTGGTCCCGCACGAATTCGGGACCATAGGCGGCAAGTGTCGGGCGGATGCGACGGGAGATTTCGGCGACGCGGTTGGTCAGGAGGGCTTCCTGAAGGAGGTTGGTCCGGAACTCGGAGATCCGCTCGTAGTAGAGCTTGCGCCCCTCGCGGGTGGACATGACGGCGCGGGCGACCAGGGCCTGCATCGGGGAATCGATGGGATGATCCGGGCTCCCCCGCCCGGCTCCGAACATCTGATCCATGCCGTGCGGGAGAAACACCAGCCGGTCCGAGGAGGGATCGTGGTAGATGCGGTAGTTGTTCCGGTTGAGGCAGTACCCGTCCCAGTGGACGACGAGCACCTCCATGGCCATGAACCGGACGAAGCGGTCGACATCGAGGGTGGCGGAGAGAAGTTGCCAGCGATTGGTCGGATTGTTGGCGGACGCGGCGCGGGCGAGGCGACGCACGGGATCGGTGTTCTCGTCCGCGCCGGATTTGATCTCGATCTCCCCGTTGATGTCCTGCACGAACCCGCTTTCGTAGAGGGTGCCATCCGGGTCCTTGAAGTGGCGCTTGAGAAAGGTTTTGGCCCAGCCTTCGGAGAGGACGTAGACACCGAGGTCGCGGCCGTTGAGGAGGACCGTGGCATGGTCGGCGCCGGGGGCGGGGACGCCCGCCTGGACGAAGAGTTCACGACAAAGTTGGTCGGAGACGAGGGAAGGATCCTGAACGGAATTGTTGAGGGAGATTTTGGTGAAGCCGTGGAAGGTGCGGCCCTTGACGTGCTTCGAGAAGTTCAGCGTCAGTCCGGGCTTGCTGTCATAGGGCTGGAAGCTGCCGGCCGATCCCTTGAGGTGCAGCGACACGTTCGTGTAAGTGACCCCGCCCTCGCGGACCGTCACGCTGACTTCAGGGCGTTCGGATCTCCGTCCGCCACCGCCCCAGCCATTCCAATGATAGCCGCGGAGCGCGTTTTCCTCCCGCCGGCCCAGCTCGATCTCGATCCGAAAGAGGTCCGCGGGGACCGGGGAGGTGGCCGGTTGGATGCGCAGGGCGCGCCGCGTCCGCCCGCCCCGGAACATGTCGCCGCCCTGCGGACCACGGAACTGGGCGAAGCCGGGCGGACCGATCCGGTCCACCGACGGCATCAGGAAACGCATCACGGCGACCGTAACCAGGATGGACCAGACCGCGATGCGGGCGAGTCGCCGGGGCAGGGAGTATTTCGGAACCAGACGGGGTGGTTTTCTCACGGGCGTGTGGCGGGAAATGAGCTGGAGCTGGGCCGTCGGCAGGGGACCGTCGTGGTGGTGTTGAAACGACGTTGAGTCCGAAGTTGCAGAAAGCAATGGGATTTCTGCCCGTTCGTGGCCTTCGCCTGGTCCCCTAACCGAAGACGTCTTTCCGCAGATCGCGCAGCGTGAAGAGTTCCCCGGACTCGACCCCCTTCATCCGCCGCGCCCCGTCCTTTCGACTCCTCCCGAACTTCTCCCGGTGCTGACGAAAGATGCTCTCCACGAACTCCCGACTCCCCAACGCCGCCCCGTCGCAGAAATACCGCACCCGACACCGCACATACTCGCCCAGCGGCAACTCCCCCTTCGCCGCCAGCACCTCCGCCACCGCCGTTGCCCCCACCGCCCCGCGCACCGTCCGGCCGTCCGGGCCCGTCCCCTGGCGTCGTTCGTCCCCCTCCCGATACAACCAGCTCC
>CAZSOV010000077.1:0-28534 GCA_964608505.1 uncultured Verrucomicrobiota bacterium | reverse complement strand
ATGTGGGGCCGGCGACTGCCGAGTCGCAGGCTTCGCCTCTTGATTCGCCTGCTTCGATCGCCCCGCGACCCGGCCCGCCGTCGCGCGGACGCTATGGCGGGGAGCCGGTCGCGGGCCCCAATCGACTTTGTCAATAGCCCTGGGTTTCCCGCCAGGGCGATGGACAAAATCCGGCGCGAACCCGCGCTTTGGGGCCGGCGGGGCCCAGTCGCCGGTTCCTTCCTCTCCGTGCCTCCGTGGCTTCCTAGGCGGGGATGGGGGCCCCCGCCCCCAACGCCTCCGCCCTGCCCCGCGGCAACCGTCCCAGGTGATAAACGAGAAAACCGTGCAGGAACCGCGACAACGCCTCGTCCGCCGCCGGGTCCGCCGGCAGGCCCCGGATTTCCGGCCAGGCACACTCCAGCAGCGCCATCGCCAGACGCCCGGCCTCGGGCGACAAGGAGGCCCGGGTCAGTTCGGGCAGTTGCCCCAGGTCCGCCAGGTGCCGCAATTCGAGTGCCAGCACCGGACGTGGCGTCATCGGTCCCGAGCAGACCTCGCCCAGATACCCGCGAAACAGCTCCCAAGCCTCCGGCAACGGCGTGTCGGTTTCCGTCGTCCATTCCACCAGCGACACCCCATAGGCCGCCTGACTCAACCGGCCCCAATCCGCCCGGAGTTCCGGATGCGTCTCCCGCAACGCCACCTCCTGCAACGTGTGCAGTTCGGAGCGGCTCGACCTCCGAAACGCCAGATCCGCCTCGTGGAACAGGTCGAGCTTGCCGCGAAACGGCGACTTCGGTCGCCGCGCCCCCTTGGCCACCGTCGCCACCCGCCCCGCGTCCGCCGTCAGCCACTGGACGATCAACGAGGTCTCTGTCAGCAGCCGCGTCCGCAGGATGATGCCCGTCGTGCGTTCTTCCATGGCCTAGGGCCGGCGATGGACGACCCAGTCCGTGGCCGGCGCGCCCCGCGTCAGACGACGCACGAGGCGGTTCTCGGCGCGCTTCATCGTCCGGCGCGCCCCGGATTCCAGATCGTCGTGCCCCAGCAGATGCAGCACCCCGTGCACCACGTACCGCACCAGTTCCGCGTCCGGGCTCGTCCCGAACTCGGCGGCCTGCCGCACCGCGTCGTCCACGCTGATGAAACATTCGCCGTGCAGGCGTGCCGTCCTCCGCGGCCCCGAAAGCGCCCCTTCCCCATGATCGAACGTCACCACGTCGGTGGATCCCTCATGCCGCAGCCATTGCCAGTTCAGCCGGGCCATGGCCCGTTCCCCCACCAGATGCACGCCGAACTCGGCGTCCGCCAGGCCCAGTTCCTCGCCCAGCAGTTGGAGGGCCAATCCCCGCAACCGGACCGTATTCACCCGCCAGCCGCGCTGCCGGTTCCGGATCACCACCCGGACCCCCGGGCCACCTTCCCGTGAACCACCGGAGGCAACCGTTTCGACCGGTGGCGGCACCGGGGCCACCGCCTGTTGGCCCCGTGCCCCCACGCGGCGCCGGGGCCGTTCGCGGTGCGTGCTTGCCCGGCGGGGGTTCATGCCGACGTGGCCTTCCGCCGCCCACGATGGTCCTCGTAGGCCGAGATGATCCGCTGCACCAGCGGGTGCCGCACCACGTCGCGCCGCGAAAACTCGCACACGGCGATCCCCTCGATTCCCTTCAACGCCCGCAGCGCCTCCGCCAGTCCAGAGGGCCGGTTCTTCGGAAGATCGACCTGCGTCGGATCCCCCGTCACCACCGCCTTCGAACTGAATCCCAGCCGGGTCAGGAACATGAACATCTGTTCCGCCGTCGCGTTCTGGGCCTCGTCCAGAATGATGAACGCGTTGTTCAGCGTCCGGCCCCGCATGTAGGCCAGCGGCGCGATCTCGATGATGCCGCGTTCCGTGCTCTTCTGGATCTCGTCGGCCGGCATCATGTCGTGGAGCGCGTCGTGCAACGGTCGCAGGTACGGCGCGATCTTCTCGTACAGATCGCCGGGCAGGAAACCCAGCGCCTCGCCCGCCTCCACCGCCGGGCGCGTCAGGATGATGCGCTCGACCTTCTCCTCCCGCAGCGCCGCCACGGCCATGGCCATGGCCAGATAGGTTTTCCCCGTGCCCGCCGGCCCCACGCCCAGCGTCAGGTCATGACCGCGAATCGCCTCGACGTACCGCTTCTGGCCCGTCGTCTTCGGCGTCACGTGCGCCTTGCGCGTCGAGGTCACGATCCGGGTGTCGAACAGGTTCTGCAACGCGTCCGCCCCCTCGTGCTGGACCACGTTCAACGCGTAGGCGAACTCCTTCCCGCGCACCGTCTGGCCGTTCTTCACCGCCTCGTCCAGCAGCTCGAACATCCGCCGCGCCCGCGCCACCGCTTCCGTCGGGCCCTCCAGCTTGATCCAACCCTCGCGCGACGTTGCCTTCACGCCCAGCGCCTGCTCCACCGATTGCAGGTTGCGCGAATCGTTGTGGTACAATTGCTGCGCGTGCCGCGCGCTCTCGAAATGCAGGATTTCCTCGATGTTTGGATTCACTTCGTTGCCTCCAGGTCCGACCGCAACCGCGCCGCCACTTCCCGGAGCGCCTGCGGTAGCACCGCCGTCGCCCCCAGCACCGGCATGAAATTCGTATCCCCGCTCCATCGCGGCACCACGTGCAGGTGCAGGTGCTCCTCAATCCCCGCCCCCGCCACCTTGCCCAGATTCAGGCCCACGTTGAACCCGTCCGGCTTCATCGTCCGCTTCAACGCCGCCATGCACCGCCGCGCCACCTGCATCACCTCCAGCATCTCCTCGTCCGTCAACTCCTCCAACCCCGCCACCTGCCGGTACGGCACCACCATCAGGTGCCCGCCGTTGTACGGATAGTTGTTCAGCACCGCATAGCAGCTCCGCGCCCGCAGGATCACCAGGTTCCCCTCGTCGTCCGCCGAATCCGCGATCCGTTTGAAAACCGATTCTCCCCCCGGCGGCGCCTTCGGCCCCAGGATGTACTCGATGCGCCACGGCGCGTGGAGGTGTTCCATCGGCTCCAGCCTAGCAGCCCCCCCGCCCCCGGTCACCTGCGGAAGCGGTGCTCCCGGCCTTCCGCAGGACGATTAAGAAAGTCGATGTGGGGCCTGCGACTCGGCCCGCCGTCGCGCAGACGCTATGGTGGGGAGCCAGTCGCCGGCCCCACATCGCAGTTCCACGCAGGACTTTGTCAACGGCCCTGTTCCTGGCCCGGGTCGCCCCGCCCCGGGGGTTGACCACCGACTTCGCGAGGCGCCACGATCCGGATATGAGCATGCAGCCGCGCCCCGCGAAGAGCGCCTGTGCCCGCGGTCCCGATCCTGGATCGCGCCGCACGTCCCGCCGCCGCGACCTCGTGGCCATGACTTTCCCCGCCCTCCCCGCCCTCCCCGAATGACCGTGGCCGACAGCAATTCCACGGCTCAACCACTGAATCCGCCCCCGTCGGCGGAGCCGGAGTCGCCCCCCGCCGCGCCGTCCGCGTCCGTGCCGCTGACCCCGATGCAGGAGTTGATGCTGGCGGAAGCCTGGAGCGGATCGCGGACCGGCACGGACATCCTCCAAATCCTCGCGTACCTGCCCGAGGAGGTGTCGCCATCCGCCCTGGAGGAGGCTTGGAAACGGGTGGTGGCGCGGCATGACGCCCTGCGAAGCCGCGTCGTCGCGGGACCGCGCGGCGCGCCCGGCGTGGAGTACCCGGACGATTTCGTGCTGCCCTGGGAAGTGGAGGATTTGGAACCGCTCGGCCCCGTGGACCGCGACACCGCTCTCGAGTCCCGGTTGGCGGCGGATCGCGAACGGGGATTTGCCTGGTCGGACTTTCCCTGGATGCGCGTCCGACTGCTCCGCCGGTCGTCGACCGACTGGGTCATGGCATGGACCGTCCATCACCTGCTGGTGGATGGCGCATCGCTGCCCATCGTCCTGCGCGACGTGCTCGAGACCTGCCGGGCCATCCGGTCGGGGGCCGCATCGATGCCGGCCCCCGTGGCGGCGGGCAGCTACCGGGACTTCGCGCTGCGGGCCCACGCCAACGCGCGTGGCCCCGAGTCCGGCGCTGCCCATTGGACACGACTGCTCTCCGGCGTTCCCCAGGTCACGCCCGGGCCCGTCCCCGGGGGCGACGCGCCGTGCCGGACGGACGAGCTGGGCAGCCCGGTCCGGCGGCGGTTGCCCCGGGAGCAGGGTGACCGCCTGGCGGCGTGGGCCCGCAGCCGGGGCGTGACGCCCCCGGCGTTGATCCACGGAGCCTGGGCCCTGCTCCTGGCCGCGGCCACGGGACAAGCGGACGTGATCTTCGGCACTTCCCGCGAAGGCCGCCTGCGCGCGCTCGGGTGCACGCCGGATCTGGATCGGGTCGGGTGCTTCGTCAACACCCTGCCGATGCGCGTCCGCCTGCCCGGGGAGGCTCGGGTGGACGACTGGCTGCGCGACATCCATGCCCAGTGGCTGGCGTCGGGCCGCCATCCCCTCACGCCCTGGACGACGCTTGCGCGGGCAAGTCCCCTCGGCCCGGGGACCCGCCTCTATCAGTCCTTCGTCGTCGTGCACCGGGCGAGCGTGGACCGCCAATTGCGCGGACGCGGCGGCGAATGGGCCAACCGGCGCTTCGAGGTCCGCCGCCGCTCCAGCATCCCGTGGCGTCTGGAGGTCATCCTCGACGATCCTTGGGAGGTTCACCTGACGCATCCGCTCGGAGCCGCCGGAGCGCCGCTGGCCGAGGCCCTCCTCGAGGACTACCTCGTCCTCCTCGACGCCCTGACGGAGGGTCCGGACGTCGCGCTGGCCGAGGTGCTGGCGCTGGCTCGGACGCGGCGGGACTCGCGCCGGCTCCCCGCCTCATCCGCCCGGCCGACCGGATGCCCCACGCCTGGGCAAGCCACTCCGGAAGCGAGCGCTGCCCACACGCTCGAGGGCGCGGACAGGCAAGGGCTCGCGACGACGCCGGAGGCGGAACGAGGACCGCGTTCCGCGCTGGAGGCCGAGTTGCATGCCATCTGGTCAGGGTTGCTGGGGCGCTCGGATTTCGGAGTGACCGACGATTTCCAAAGCCTGGGTGGCCACTCCCTCCTCGCGGTGCGGATGCTGTTCGAGTTGCGGGCCCGGTACGGCGAGCACGTCTCGATCACGCTGGTCCGGGAGTGCCCGAGCATTGCCGCGTTGGCGCGGCGGCTGGAGCGGCCTTCCGAAGCCGCATTCCTGGCCCTCCGGGGACGTGGGGACCGCCCGCCGGTCTTCTTCGTGCCCGGCGTGCCGGGCGTCACTTATTTGCCCGAAGCTGTCCTGAGCCGGGTGGGTGAGGTGTGCCCGTATTCCGACGGACTCCAGGACCCGGGCGTGGACGGCACCACCCCGCCGCTCGACACCGTGGAGGGTTTGGCGCGGTCGTTGATCGAGCAGGTCGAGCGGGTCTGGCCACAGGGGCCGCTCCGGGTCGGTGGCTATTCCCTGGGTGGGATGGTCGCCTTCGAGATGGCCCGGCAATGGGATCGGCGGGGCCGGCGCCCGGAACTGGTCCTCCTGCTCGACACCTACCTTCCGGGCGCCCTGCGAAGACGAAGCCTGATCGAGGCGGGCCGCAGCCTCGGCAGCTTCATGCGTCGAATCGGGTTCCGTGCCTCGCTCCGCTTTCTGGGAACCCGGTTTCTCGAGTTCGCCCGCGCCCGGCGGCAACGGATCCAACGGGACCTCGGACTGGACCCGGGGCGCGACCCGGCGCGACCCGCCACGGCCTCCGAGGAAGCCCGCGCCCGCCTGTTCGAGGCCTCCTTCCGCGCGGCGCACACCCTCCAACGCGAACCCGTTTACGATGGACCGGTGCTCCTGCTCCGGGCCCGCCATCGCGAGGTCTCCTTCGGAATCTTCCGGGATTTGGATCCGCGAAACGGCTGGTCGGAATTGGTTCGGGGCCCGCTTCTCCTCGACGACCTCGCCGCCGACCACTGGTCCCTCGTGGATCCCGCGGTGGCGCCGGAACTCGGCGAACGCCTGGCCCACTGGCTGGGAAAACCCGCACCCCGGACTCTGTCCGATCCGGGGACGAACCCCACCTTCCCACCGCACCCCGCCCCAATGCTGGAACAGGCATGAAAGCACGCACCCTGACCGCCCTTCTCCACGACGATCCGGTCCTCGTGACCGGAATCGGCGCGTTCTGCGCCGCCGGAACCTCCGTCGACGAACTCTGGCGTTCGGTGATCGCGGGCACTCCCAAGGCACGATGGATGTCGTGCCACGATGGGGAGCGGATCGCGGCCTGTGCCGCGCCCGACGTCGATCTGCGAGCGCCCGAGTTCCGTCCCGTGCGCCGCATGGATCGGGGCGCGCAATTGGCGCTGGCCGCGGCCCGGCAGGCCTGGGCGGATGCCGGCCTGCACGAGGAATCCTCCTCCCCGCCACCGGATCGCCGCGGCGTGGTGGTCGGGACATCCCGCGGCCCGCTGGCCAAGTGGAACGAGTGGATGAACCACCAAGCCAACGGCGGGGCCATGCCGAGCTACGCCTCCACCTGCACCGTGGCCAGCGTGAGCGGTATGCTCTCGATGGTATTCCATGTGCTCGGTCCCGCCTGCATGGTGTCGGCGGCCTGCTCCTCCTCCGCCCACGCCATGGCGCTCGGCGCGGAACAGATCCTGCTGGGCAACGCCGAGGTCGTGCTGGTCGGCGGCACGGAAGCCACCCTGCTGCCCCCGCTCGTCCGTCAATTGAAGGCGACCGGGGTCCTGGGCAGTCATTCCGACCCGGCCTGGGCGTGCCGGCCCTTCTCCGCGGACCGCAACGGAACCGTGTTGGGCGACGGATCCGGATTTCTCGTGCTCGAATCCTCCGCCTCCGCCCGCAACCGCGGCGCGCGCGCCTACGCCCGCCTCGCCGGCTGGAGCGTCGGCTCCGAGGCCCGCCAGCGAACGGGCATGAGCGAGGATGGCGACGGCCTGCACCAGGTGATGACCCGCGCGCTGGATATCGCCCGCCTCTCCCCGGAAGACGTCGGGTACGTCAACGCCCACGGCACCGGGACTCCCCTGAACGACCGCGCGGAATCCCACGCGCTCGCCAGACGCTTCCCCTCCGGCGTTCCCTGCTCCTCCACGAAGGCGGTGACCGGACACTGCATGGGTGCCGGTTCCGCCCTCGAGGCGATCATCTCCCTCCTCGCCGTGCACCATGGCGCCCTGCCTCCCTCCGCCGGTCTGCTCGTCCAGGACCCCGAATGCCCCGTCCAACTCGTGCATCCCGAGGCCCGCCCCGCGCGTCTTCGCGCCGCCCTGTCCAATTCCTCCGGTTTCTGGGGCACCAACGCCGCGTTGGTCTTCGCCCAACCGTGACCGGCGGCCCGGTCGCCCTCGGCCGCGGGAGGCACCGATTTGCCCGCTTGCCCCGGTTCCGCGATGTCCCTATCGTTCGGCCCGTCGGTTGTGTGCGCGGGTAGCTCAATTGGCTAGAGTGTCGGCCTCCGGAGCCGAAGGTTGTGGGTTCAACCCCCGCCCCGCGCACCACCTCGAATCCCCTCAAAAACCGCGGTTTTGCTGGTGTTTTCGCTGGTTTCTCGGTTCCCGCTCCAAGCACACGCAAAGACGACCAACTACCGGCAAATACCCGTTTATTGCCAATTCCTGCCAACGGTTCGGAGGCCGAAGGTTCCCGTATCCGAACGAAAGACCCCGCGGAGGTCCCGCGGGGTTTGATCGTTCTGGGTGCTGGGAGTCCTCGGCTAAATGTCCTTCTCGATCTTGTCGAACTCCTCCACGGCACCCGCTACAAATGCATGCATCCATCCCGGGTCGTCGGCGGCCTCGCCGTGCTCTTCGCGCAGATCGTTGGCCGTGTCTCGGACGCCGTCCCAGTTATCGCCTTCGACCAGAATTCGGGCGAGGTCGTCAGCATTTTCGAGCAGTCCTGGTTCGATGGAGAACCTCTGCAAGCGCTGCAATTCATCGATCTCCGCGTATTCCAACGCGTACTCCGCCCCCGCGGCGCGGCCTTTGCTTTCCAGTTCGCTCTCGCGCCTCAGTTTGGAGGCCTTCAACCGGGCGATGGCCTTCTCTCGTGGTGCTGTCACACTCATTGCTTCCAACTCCTTTACCCGGATCGTGAACGCCAGGCAGGCAACCTTTGACCAGTTCTCCTCCGGAAATCTGGCAAGGTCGGCGTGCAAGTCCACGGGTACGCTGATGGTTTTTGGTTTTGTCTCTGCCACGCGCTAGCAATACGTATTACGATACGCATTGTCAAGAGAAGCCCCCGAAAACGAAAACCCTCCCGACCACTCAGCCGGGAGGGGTGCCTCGACCGAAAATCGCTCAGACCGTCGAACGACGATACACGTCCCAGGCGATCGCCTCGAAATCATCCTTGGCAGCGTTCACCCACTGGCCCCGGTCGAAAAAGGCGAGGATCCGGACTTCCTTCGAATCCGCACCGGCCCCGGGAATGGCACCACCCTTGCCTACGTTCGCTCCCGCGTTGATGGCCTCCAGCGCCGCGAGGTTTCGGCGGGTCGCGTCGGCGTTCACCACGAACTCGGGGCCACGCTCGCCGACCATGGCCAGCGTCGGGCGCCCCGGGGTCAAACCACCCGCGGCGAAGCCAGGCCCGTTGAAGCCGCTTCCCAAGCCCTGAATCACGCCGATGGATGCAGCCAGGGCCGCCGTGCCGGCAGCGGCTGCCGCGCCGGACGTTGCGACGCTGGCCATCGTGGCCGCCGGTGCCCAGATTTTCGCCAGGGCCGCGGCTTCGGCGCTTGCAGCCTTCATGCCCATCCGGGAGATCAGCCGACCGACGGTCGCCATCAGGAGCGCGGTTGCCGCCCACCGGACGCCCATCGTCACGATTGACTGCACGACGCTGGTCAGGATCGAAACCCCGATCTCGCGCAGGGCCTCCCCCCAAGTCTTGGTCTTCATGATCAGACCGGTGATGCCATCCGAGATCGACGAAATCGAGCTCTCGAACACCGTTCGGAAAGCGTCCGCCGTGGCGGTCGCCCACGTGCCCCACTGCGCCTGAAGGTCGGTCATGACCGCGCTGAAGGACGCCTGGAATGAAGAGGGGTCCGTCATCGCGCCCAAGCCCCCGCCCCCCATCGTCCCCATCCCAGCGCCAGGCCCCTCCACCCGCATGGGCTGCATGTCGAAGCCGGGCGAGGACTCGAATGCCTCGGTGGCGCGACGCTGTTCGAGCATGCGCGCCAGCTCGTCGCGGGAGGACGTGCCGGGCGCCCCGGGGTCCGCGCCCACGGCGCCAAGGGCGGCATCACGTTCGGCGTACAACGCCCCGCGTGCCTTCGTACTGGAAGCCCGGAGCGCGTCCTGGATCGACTTCGGGAGCACCGCCGCCACTCCCTGGGCCACCAGGTCGCCGATATCCGCCAAGGCCTCGCGGATGGCGAAGCCCAGGCGGACCGTCATCTTTTGCATCTCCTGCCAAACTCGGCCGCTGACGGAGAACAAGTCCACGAGCAGCCCTTGCGCTCGCTCGACGCCGACCTCGAATCCGGCGCCGACAACCACGCCGATGAACCGATCGAGGCTCCCCGCCCGGCTGGACTCAACGCCGATCGCGAGCAGAGAACCGACGTCCTTCCCGATCCGCGACCAGTCGATTTTCAAGGCTTCCTGCATGCCCTCCTTCAGCCCGTCGAAGATGGGTTTCGACGCTGTCGTGGAGAAGGCCCGGAACGCTTCCCGGAGGTCCTTAGACAGCCCGCCGAAGGAATCCTTCCCTGCCTCCGCGGCATCCTTGAATCCGTCCAGCTTCTCCGTCAGGTACTCGAACAGGCGCCCCTGTTCGCGCGCGGCAGCCAGGTCCTTCGAGTCGATGCCGAACACGGTTGCGACCACGGACTTTCCCTCGACCTGCCCGCTGAACAAGCCCAGCGCCTCGCCCCGGATCTTCTCGGACTCGTAGCCCAAGCCCTTCATCGCGTCGCCGAGTTGGCGAACGATCCCAACCTGTTCCGCCATCGACAGGCCCGCCCGCGAAGCTTCGCCGGAAACGGCACTGAAGGTCTCGACGAGATCCACGGAACCGAGGGCCTCCGCCGCCTGGGTGGCGACCTTCAGCGCCTCGCTGAAGCTCGCGAACGCCGTCGGGTTGGTTGCCCTCGACATCGCGGCGATTTGGAGCCGGGCCTGTTCGAGCGTCTTGTTGAGGCCGATGCCATCGACGACTGCCTTGCCCGCCGCTGCGGCGAGCCCGGCGCCGAGGGCTGCGACGCCGGCGCCCGCGACGGTTGCCGCGGCGGAAAGCGCCCGGCCCATCTGTGACGCACTCGACGTGAGGGAATTGATGCCGCTCTGAACCTGTTGGAGCCCGGACAACGCCAGGCGGATTTGGAGTTCGCTCGTCATGGCTTGTGGTGGATCACGCTGTTTTCGGCCACCCGTGTGCATTTCCCGCTATGACTGGCACCGTGCCCGGGACGCCCGGCGGAAAAAGATTCCCTGTCCCCTGGGTGGGGGTGCTGACCCGGGGTCGGGTGCGGTTGCACTCGGTTGTGAATTCCAAATTCCCTCGAGAATTTGGCGGCATGGAAGCTCATGCCTGCTCGGGTGAGACCCAATTCGCGCGAGAGGTGGGCCAAGCTCGCGCTGTCGACCAGGTCGGGCCGGATCACCCACACCATGGCCAAGGCCCTACGCCCTACCGTCCGGTCGAAGTTCCGCCCATAGATGCCGGAGGTGCCCGAGTGTCCTTCGGGTTTGGCCAACCAGCGAAGCAGGATGCCCACCGCGTCCGCCGCTTGCCGCCGGGCGTCGGCAACTTCCAGCTCCCTGCCTGCCTCGCCAAGCGCCTCTTCGAGCCCGGCCCAGTCGAAGTCGGTAAACCGATCATCGACCGACAGCGGGTCAACGGTGGGGGACACGACTTCTTCGTTGAACGGGCTGTTCATGCCGGCTTGGTGGCGATCCGGTCTTGGAGCTGGTGGAGATGGCGGAGGATGTCGACTTCTAGCTCCTTCAACCGAGCCTCGGCATCCGGTACCGAGACACCCACGACGGACGGCGCCACCATGTGAATCTGGCACACCTCTTTTCGGATCGCCGAGCCCAGCTCCGCGCCCCATCGCTCCACGTCGGAGGAGGCCACGTACTCGCGCCGCATGACCGAGATTTGCACTTCCAAACGCTCGACCTGCTTCTCCAATAGGCGCCGCCGAACATCGCCAATGGCGTCCCGGTTGGCGCTCAGGGCCTTCAACGCCTCGGTGACATCATCGATGCGGTAGATCGGGGATCCACTGCGCTGACCCGCTGGTCGGAGCCCTGCCTTGGAGATGGCACGAGAGATGGTGCGACGGTCGCACCCGAGCAGGTTGGCCAGCGCGTTGACGGACTCGCCCTCCCGCGGTGCAGGCGCGGGCGGAGCGGGCTGGATGCGTTTCTTGGCCATGGATCAGAAAGAGAACCGGGGGGCCCCCGCCGAGGACAAGGCGGCGGGATCGCGCGGACACCCCCCAGCGGACGCGCGTCCCCCCGGAAAATCGTCAGAGCGAAAGGAGCGCCTCGACGTCGTCGAGCCCGAACGATCCTGTATCGGGGTGGCACGCGTTGAGGTCGTGCCGGAACTCCCTAAGACGCCATCGCAAGATCCGGTCCGCGTTCTCAACGAGTTCCGTGAGGACCTGCGTGGAGACCCGAAAGCCAAGGACCTTGGAAGTGGCGACAGCAGCGGCATCCTGGGCCTTCGATGCCTCTTCGAGAAGGTCCGGAAACTGCGCGTCCCATCGCTTCTCGATATCGTCGATCAAGGGGAGAATCTCGGTCCGAACCTGGGTCGAAAGAAGTCCACGGGCCCGAATCCGGATCTCACGCAACGCGACGGGGTCGATTGCGAGGAGGGATGGCTCCTTCAGTGATTCGAGAAGTCCGCGAGCACAGCTTGCCCGGGAAATGTGATCGATCGCGGCGCGACGCTGTTCGAAGTGCATGGCCCCGCCCGTAGCCCAGCCAAGCTCGGTCGCGAGTTTGTTGAAGTTCGCGACCGCTTTCGTCAGGTCATCTCGGACCGTGTCGATGACGATGGCCACTGGGTTTCGACGGACCCAACGCGGACCGCCCGAGTTCGAACGGGACACCGTCGGGACGCTCGGTTGGCACGGTTCGAACGGTGCGGGTCGCCGAAGGCAGTCGTCCGCAGGGCGAAGTATCCCGTCCGTGGACTGGATGTATTCCTCGCCCTCTTCGCGAACCGCAGGGGTTTCAGGAGAATCCGAGCCTACGACTTGGAATCCTTCGCTTCCGGCGGCGGACGGAGATTGAACAGGATGCGACATGAAGGGGATGCGGAACATGGATGGGATTTGGTTACGCTGGGTGAGGTTGGGTCACTTCCCGGTGCAGAGCGCCGTGAGGTTCTGGGCGAGGTAGCTGCCGGCGGGCAGGACCTGGGCCGGCGCCGAGGGGGCCGCCTTGGAGGTGCTGACCTGGGCGGCAGGCGTGGCAGGGGGCGGCTTGGCGGGCTTGTACCCCGCCAGGGCGGGGTGCAAGTCGTCACACCCGACCCCGTGGGTCTTCGCCGTGGCAAGCAGCCCTTGCAGGGCCTCCAGCTCGTCGGCGGCGTTGGCGTTGAGTCCGTCGAGAAAATCACGGGCCTTGAGCCGGCTGCGGAGTTGCGCGGCGACGCTGCGAATTTCGTGTTGGTCGAGCGATTCGAGGTCGGGTTTGGGCATAGGGTCGTGTGGGTGGTGGCGCGCTCTCGGAAGTGGTCAGGCGGGCTCGGGGGCGCCGATCAGACGACGCACGTCCGGAACCCGGGATTCGCGGAACAGCGGGGACGGGGGGCGCCCGACGCCCTCGCCGACGATGAAGTCAGGCGCCAGTTGCCCGCGTTGAATCCGGGTCCGCAGGGTGAACGGGTCGCAGGCGATTCGCCGGGCGAGGCCCGGGAGGCTCAGCAGGGGTTCGGGGTTGGTCGCGTTCATGGGTTCGCTGGTTCGCACCTAAGCGCGAGCGTCAAGTCTTCGAGGCACCTGTCCCCAGTTGGTCGATGACTGACTTGGCGATGCGGCCCGCCAGGACGATGTCTTGCAGCGCTCGCACGAGGTTCTGGGCGAGGTCAGGTAAGGGGACCGGATTCCCGTCCCGTCCAAAGCCGGAGGTTGCCGCCACCAGCGCGGCATCGGAACGGGCGGTCAGTCGGGCGAGTTCTTCGAGGTTGGTTTCAAGGGTGGTCATGGGTGGATAGTCGGAGGGGCACGTCCGCACCTCCGGCACTGAGACGCGATGCGCCCGCAGTCGACGCACGATGCCGGCGGCTTCCTCGATCGCGTCGAGTCCGGCGTCGAGGTTCTTGGCCAAGTCGGGGATGGCGGCACCGTGGCCGTCTCTGGCGCCATGCCTCAGGGGGACAAGGACGCTGTCGGCGCGGCCCACGAGGGCGGCGAGGGTTTCGAGGGTGCTTTCGTTGTGGGGTCGGTTCATGGGGGTTGTTTGGGTTGGGTGCTCTTCGGTCTCTCGGACGCCATCAGGCTTTGATGACACCCGGGGCGTTGGCGTACTGCCCGACGACGTCGGCGTTTGCCGTTCCCGCGTTGCGGTCAGGACGCGCGACACCAGGTCGGCTGTTGGGGTTGGCATGGCGTTGCTTCTCCTTCTCCTCGTTGGCCCGCCAGGTCTTGGCATAGGCCAGCAGGCTCGACTCCCAGCGGTCCAGGGGCTGTCCCGTCTTGTCGAGGCCCCCTCTGGCATCGTGTTCCAGCCACCATTTCTCGGCGCACTCGGACGGAATCGCTCGCATTTCGGCGGTCCGCAGGCACTCCTGCAGGGTTGGCCAAGGCCCCTCGCGCACGCGCACGCACGCGCTCGCGGGTGAGAGAGCCTTCTCCCTGGTCTGGTCTGGTCTGGTCGGGGGGGTTTTCGGCCCCCCCACCGGGGGTTTCCCAGAACCCCCACCGGGGGTTTCCCGGGGGGTTCCCGGTCGTCCGCCCCTCTTGCCGAACTCGGCCCCGAGCTTCCCAAACCGCCCGTTCTCCCATCGCTGAATCAGGGCCGCGTTGTGGTCGGCAAAGTCATGCAGGGCAAACCCTCCGTCAGGCAGGACGTCGAGGAATCCGGTCTGCGTGAGGAGGTCGGCAAAGTCAGGCTGCCCGTAAATCGATCCGATGGCGGCGACGAATTCCCGGGTCCAGTTCGGGAACTGCCACGTTCGGGCATTCTCCGCGAATAGCCATAGCTGTTGCAGAGCCTCGACCGCAGCGGAACCGCCGCGTTTGCGGAGCATGACCGTCTTCGGGTGGGCGTGAAACCCCTGCTTCAAGATCATGCGTCCTCCCGCTCCGGAGGTTGGCTCCGATCAGCCCATGACGGCGTCGACGGTAGGACCTTCGACTTTGGTCTCCGTGTGCCGAAACGGACGCGAATGGGTGTTGGCGGCACGCTCATTGTCGGCGCTCCTCCCTGCGCTGGCGTCGACGGTAGGACCTTCGGCTTCGGTCTCCGTGTGCCGGGCCGGTTCCAACGGACGCGCATGGGTGTTGCCGGATTGCTCATTGTCCGTGCGCCGCGTGGTCGCCCCGGCGCTCGGCCCTGCGCTGGCGCCTGTGTTCGCGGAGCGCCAGCCCGGAGCGGAACCCACGCAAGAGCAACGTGAGGACCAGAAATCGAGTGGATCCGGACGCCCGCGATTCCTTCATGGCGCGCTTGCGACGGCTCACGGCTGGCCCCCTTTCCGACGCGCCACGACGCGCCCCACCGCCGAGACGAGCGCGGTGAACGCACCGACGAGAATGAACAGTACCGCGAGAAACGCCGCACCACCGACGGCCATGCCGAGGCCGTGGCAGGCCAGGCGCAGGGCGAGCAGGTAGCCGGCGATGAATGCATCGCTCACGACGCACCGCCTTCCTCATGATCGGCTCCAGAGGTTCTCCGGCGGATCAGTTTTTCGACCGCGGAGACCGAGTAGAAGATTTGACCGCCTCCCCCTCGCGCTGCCGGGTTGGCCTTGAAGAAAGGGACGTTCGCCCGCTTGAACCAAGCGTGAAGCGTCTTGGTGCTCGGGACAGGGTCGAGGTGCTTCGGCAGGAAATCCGATCGAAGCGCTTCGATGGTTGCGAGCCTCGCGCGGGCTCGCTCCGTCTTGCCGTCAATTGCTGGGTCGTTCATGACGCAAGAGTCGTATCATGCGCCATGCCCGCCGATGCGGCGGTGAAGTTGCCGAGATGAGATCGCGCGGCTACAAAACCGAACCCAGAGAGGACAAACCCGCACCCGCTCACCACAAACCCGCATCCGACGAGAGCAAAACCCGCGTCCGGCCAGGATTCCCTACCGACCTACGACTTTCTTTTCCGGACCCGCGAGGCCGACACCCGCTTCGCGTTCCATTCGCGGTAGCAGCGGGCCAACTGCATCCACCGACCACGCGAGACGATTCCGTCTTTCGCTAAGGCTCCGAACTCGATCCCCGGTTTCGCTTCGCGGAGGAATTGGCGCACTACGGGCGCGGCATTCGTCACGTCCTTTGCCCGGACGACAAGTCGGCAGAACCTCGCGAAAGAGGCCGGGAACGCCGCCGGCATGCACCCTGCGAACTCCACCGCGATGGACGCCTCGCACTCCTGGGTGAGAGTCATGGGAACCTCTTGGGGATCGCTGCATGCACGCCATAG
This sequence comes from uncultured Verrucomicrobiota bacterium, assembly GCA_964608505.1. Lineage (GTDB taxonomy): Bacteria > Verrucomicrobiota > Verrucomicrobiia > Limisphaerales > CAIMTB01 > CAIMTB01. Next base: position 12,942 of record CAZSOV010000077.1, on the reverse strand, counting down.
AGCATGTGCACGGCGCGCCAGTTCTTGCGGGTTGAATTCCTCGCCGGAGGCCCCTCGGTGAAGCGTGGCGGCGATAATGGCGAGCGTGTCGGTGCTCGGTGCGGGACGTTCGGTTTTCATCTGGCCAGGACCACGCCCCCGACTCGCGCCGGGGGCGGCGTCCGGGTCAGTTCAAGCCGAGGGGCTCGCTCGCGTCCTTGGCGGCGAGATCCGCAGCCGGGTGCCTTCTGACCCATTCAGAGGCGACCAGGGCGCCGAGGTATTCCGCGAGAGAGCGGCCATCCAGCCTTGCCAAGCCGCGCGCGAGACGGCGGGTAGCCGCGTCCATGGTGATCCGCGGGCGCCAGTTCTTGCATTTCGAGGGGTTCGTCATGTTGCCTCTTCGGTCTGCCGGGGCCGGCGCTGTCACGCCGCTGGGTCGGTTCGTTGTTTGTCTCGCGAGCCGGCCCGCCCCGGCACTCGGCCCGCGAGGAAATCATGGTCAGGCGGCTTTCGGGAACTCCACGACACGCTCGCCCTTGGTGCCCACCTTCCGCGCCCGCTGTCGCTCGCTACGATCCGGGAACAGGGTCCAGAACCGGGCGGTTTCCTCGGGCGTCGTGCGCGCCTGATAGTGCGCCCGAATCACGGCCTCGCTGTTGCCGGCCCACTCCGCCGTCAATCCGTACGACCCGGAGCGCCGGAAGTGGTGCGATACGGCCGTATGCCGGAGCCCGTCCGGAATCCATCGCCCGATCCGCGCCTTCGCCTTGAGACCGCCCCAGAGCAGCTTCGATCGCTGCGGGTCGCTCACCGGCCCCTTCCCCGCCACGTTGAGCCAGGCGACAAGGACGGGATCCGCTTCGATGGTACGCCCCCGTCCCGTCTTGGTCTGCCGCCCCTCGATCCGAATGCTCTCCCCGACGTGCTGCGCGTCGCGATACCGCAGGGCCTCCGTCGGGCGCATCCCGCCGAAGAGTTGGAGCACGACGAATTTCAGGAATCGGCCCCCGCGGAAGCGCCGGGCGGCGGCCAACAGGCGGTGAACCTCGGTCAGGCTGTAGATCTCCGGCTCTCCCTTCTCGGGCTTGGCCACCCTAACTTCACGGCATGGGTTCGAGACGAGGAAGCGCTGCGGGCGAGCGATGCACCACGAGAAGAACCTCGCCAGGGCGCGCCGGTCATTGTCGCGCGTCACCGGGCTTGCCTTCCGGGTCGCCAGCCATCCCTCGACCGTTCCCGGGGTGATCTTCGAGAGCTCCAGGTTTCCAACCTCGGACGCGAACATGGCGGCCCGGTACTTCAGGTTCCGCTTGGTGGCGTCGCGGAGGTCGACGGCGGTCCGGAGGTACTCCTCGAATTTGGCCACGGCCTCGTCGAGGGTGACGCCCGCGGCATGCTCCGTCGCGGCCACGGCGTTCTTCCCGATCTTCGACCAGTACTCCATGGCCGTCCGCACCTCCGCCGGCTCCGTCGTCCGGGTGAAGACCCATTCGGCAACCTTGAGCTGTTCGTGGGACAGCCAGGTGGACCTGGGGATCTCGACCGCCTTCCGTCCGATCCGAAGGAGCTCCAACTCGACGCGCCTCGTCTCGGCCTGCCCTTGGGTGTCGAAATACTCCCGGGTTCTCTTCCCGTCCAAGTAGCCCCGGACTTCCCAGACCACCCGCCCGCTCGGGTAGGTGAACGGTCGGACGACAAATCCGCGGTCGGCATTCTTGGCGAGTCTGGCCATTGCGTTCCTTTGTCGGCCTTATTGTCCATTTCCGCGGGTTATTGTCAACGCACTTGCCAACGGTTTTGAATGGCCAGCTTTTATTGGGTTTTCTTGAAAAAGTTGGAAGGCCTCCGGAGCCGAAGGTTGTGGGTTCAACCCCCGCCCCGCGCACCACTTCAAACCCCCTCAAAAATCGCGGTTTTGCTGGTGTTTTCGCTCGCCCTGCCGGCTTCCTCTCATTTCCCGGCCATTCCGTCGTTTGCCACGGAAAACCCTCCTACCTGACAATCGCTGGCAACTGCGCTCGACCTTTGGCCCCCGTTCGACGCCCCCGGTTGTCCACCGGTTGCCACGAAGTGCAGAACGTCGACGGGCCCAAGGCTCGCCGGAATCCGGGCGTGGCCCCGGGCGGGCCTCGCACCCGTCCCTTGCCAAGGATGAGTCGCGATCGGGCAAGAAAGGTGGAGCGCCTCCGGAGATCATGAACGAGGATGCAGTCATCCAGAATTCTGATCGCGCGCGCATTCGCATTGGTTGACCGGGTTCCATGAAAACGAGCAGCGCCAAACGGAGATGGGATGTCCTTCTGATCCTGCTGCTCCATTTGAGCGGCATGCCCTTGGCAGAAGCCGCCGCCGCCGAAGTCACCGGATGGGGTGGCAGCTACTGGGACGGCTCGACCTACGTTCCCAGGCCAGTGCCCAGCCCCGGCGGGTTGAGCAATGTGGTGGCGATTGCGGGGAGCCGCGGTCACAACCTCGCGCTCACGGCTGAGGGTCACGTCGTCGCGTGGGGCAGCAACGATTACGGTCAGACAAATGTACCCAGCGGGTTGGGCAACGTGGTGGCGATTGCGGCGGGGTCTTCTCACACCGTGGCGCTGACGGCCGATGGGCGGGTGGTGGGATGGGGCGACAACTCTTGCGGTCAATTGGACGTGCCCAGCGGGTTGGGCAACGTGGTCTCGATTGCGGCAGGGTCTTCTCACACCGTGGCGCTGACGGCCGATGGGCGGGTGGTGGGATGGGGCGACAACTCTTACGGTCAATTGGACGTGCCCGGCGGGTTGGGCAACGTGATCGAGATCGCGGCGGATGAGGACCAGAATCTTGCGCTCACGGCCGAAGGCAGGGTGGTGGCGTGGGGGGTGGTCAGCACCATCTTCTCAGTGCCTTCCAAGGCACCCATCGGCTTGAGCAACGTGGTGGCCATCGCGGCAGGAAACGTGCCTAGCCTGGCGCTGACATCGGAGGGGGTGGTGGTGGCGTGGAGAGGGAGAGATGGGGCAAGTGTCCACCCCGTTCCCAAGGAGTTGAGCAGCGTGGTGGCCATTGCGGCCGAAAGGGGGGAGGTCTTCACGAGGCAGGAGGGCTTGGCGCGAACGGCCGACGGCAGGGTGATCACATACTCGATCGGTTGGCCGGGCGATGTTCCCAAGGCCGTGTTCAGTGGCTTGAGCAACGTTGTAGCCATTGCCCCGGGTCTGGCGTTGAGCGGGTTGCCACCAGGCGTGGCCCCGCCTGCGTGGGTTGGTCCGCGGTTCCTGATCGGCACAGTGGACCGGCCCTTCCACCACTGGGTTGTCGCCAAGAACGGCGTGGATACTTACGGCGCGGTCGGACTGCCGCCGGGATTGGCGCTGGATCCGCGCTCCGGCCTGATTACCGGGCAGGCGGCGCAAGCTGGCACTTTCGCCGTGGGTTTTTCCGCGACGAACCGTCTCGGATCGTGCGCATGGACGGTCACGGTGTTCATCAATCTGCCGGTGCCGGCCATTGCCGGTGGGTGGGCACAGCCCGTTCTGGGCACCGAGTTCAGACACAGCGTCGTGGCATGCAATGAGCCGGAGTGGTTCGGTGCGACAGGGCTTCCGGAGGGCTGGGTCCTGGATGCACAAACCGGGGTCATCTCCGGCGTGCCGCTGGAATTCGGTGACTTCGTCGTGAGTTTGGTGGCCAGCAATCGATACGGGGTCGGCACCGGTTCGCTGACCATTGGCGTGCTACCCGTGGTGGCGTGGGGCTCGTTTTGGATCGGCGGTGAACCCGAAGCGGCGACCGTGCCCAGGGGATTTAGCAACGTCGTGGCAATTTCGTCTGGACCTACGTTCAGCCTGGCATTGACCGCCGGGGGCCAGGTGGTGGCAGGGGCCAACGGAGGTTATGGAGGATCGAGTGGTCAATGGGCCACCCAGGTGCCTGATGGCTTGAGCAATGTAGTCGCGATAGCAGCGGGCAGTCAGGACAGTCTGGCCCTGACGACGGAGGGGCGGGTGGTGGCGTGGGGGGTGTCTGGGGATCAGTCTGGGATTCTCAGCAGCCTGAGCAACGTGGTGGCGATCGCGGCGGGGACCCTGTACAGCCTGGCGTTGACGTCCGAAGGCCGCGTCGTGGCCTGGGGCTACAACAAGGAAGGGCAGACGAATGTACCGAGTGGACTTGGCAAGGTGGTAGCGATTGCGGCGGGGAACGTGCATAGCCTGGCGCTCACATCGGAGGGTCGAGTCGTCGCGTGGGGCGCGGGACTCGACAACACCGGGGCATTGCCCCACTACGGCCAGGCCCGGGTGCCTGGCGGTTTAAGCAACGTGGTGGCCATCGCGGCGGGAGGCTTTCACAGTCTGGCGCTGACGTCGGAGGGCCGAGTGGTCGGGTGGGGCGCAGGAATGAACGACACCGGGGAGTATCTCCAGCACGGCCAGTCCAAGGTGCCCATCGGTTTGAGCAACGTGGTGGCGATTGCGGCAGGAAACCTGCATAGCCTGGCGCTGACGTCCGAGGGCAAGGTGGTCGCCTGGGGCGGGGAGGGGGTGGGCGAGACAAACGTACCCGGTGGATTGAGGAACGTGGCAGCGATTGCAGCGGGAACGGGAAGTTGTCTGGCGCTGCTGTCAAAATCGACGGTTGCTGCGCCCCGGCTCGCGTTGTCACGCGGTTTGTCCGGCTTGGAATTGCAGGCTCACGGCGGGCCGGGGATTTCCTGCCAACTGCTGCGTGCGTCCCGTCTGCCCGGTCCGTGGCTGCCGACCCAACCTGTCACCTTCACCCACAGCGTCCAGGCCCTTCACGCACCTGACGCCTCCGAACCCGCCCGATTCTGGCGGATGCTTCGCAAGTAAACAAACTCGGGACACCCGATGCACGGGCGTCGGGTTCGTGGAAAAAAGGGGCTTCCTGGCGCCGCGTCTTCGAGTGGTCTTGCGAGGCTGCCGAATTGGATCCCCCGCTGGGAAAGTTCCGCTCGCTCGATCGGCGGGCAATTCCGACTGTTCGGACTCCCGTTCCGGCAGGTCGGAACGTGGCGGAACAGCTCCTCGCTGGCGATGCCCCCAGGTTGACCTTCCGGAGGAACAATTTCGCCCCTGCCGTTTGAATCGCGCCCATTTGCGCGGCAGATTGGCTCCGCTTTGTCCGGAAGTGCTCGAAGTTCTCCAACGCGAGTTTGGCGGCGCCGCGTGGGCATCGGCTTGGTCCTGGCGGCCCTCCTCCCGCTGGGCAGCCCGATCTGGTTCCCGTCCGCGTTGAAACGCGTGGCCGGACGCCTCGGCGTCGTAGTGGATTCCCAGGAACGCCTGGGGTGGAGCCGCCTCCGGCTGGCCGGGCTCCGCGCCGAGTTCGGTGCCGTTCGTTGGACCGCGCGAACCCTCGAACTTCCCCTGCCCCTCGCCTGGTTCGAAGGATGGCTCCGAGGCAGGCCCCTCGGAGACAGTCCCGATGTCGCGCCCGCGATTCAAGTGGAGGGTTGGAGCATCGAGATCGGGCCCTCCCCAACGGGGGCGGCGGCGGGCCTGAAGTCGAGGTTCGGATCCGTCGGGGCCCTCCTCGACGCGGCCGCACCGGCCTGGGAATGGCTGCGCTGGGTGGGTGGACCGATCCGAGCCGACGACGGGCGCGTGGCCATCGCGGGCCGATCGCTGGTCGTCCGCTCCGTTGACTGCGATGCCCGACGCCTGCTCGCCTCCGTTTCGGACGGGGAACGAACCCTGGGTCTGGAGCTCCGTCGCGAGGCGGGAGGCGTCTTCCGCCTCGATGCGTCCGTGGCACCCTGGGGAGTCGCGCTCACGGGAACGATGACGCCAAGCGACGACGCATGGAACCTCGAGGCGAGCGCCGGTCAGGGTCAGGGCACGAATCGGCTTTTCCTCTCGTCCGTCTTCGGCGGCGGCGCCTGGCTGCCGAGCCGAGCCAGTCTGCGGGGTTCCGGCATTCCCATCCCCTTCCCGCCAGGTCGTCCGGGACGCGTCCGGATCGAAGTCGAGGCGGACTGGGCGGAGGGGGCGGGTGACTTCTCGGTGCGGGCCTCCGGCGAGACCGCGGTGCCCGGGCGAACCGGACTGTCCCCGGCACGCGCCGAGGCGCGCGGGCGGATGACAACCGAACAACTGGACGTCACGGCGTTCGTCGTCGAATCGGGCTTTCTCCAGGCGAGCCTGCACGCGCCGGTCTCCTGGAAATGGTCGGAACCGACCCGCTTTCCGCCCGCGGAACTCGATCTCTTGGCGGACCTCGAGGCCTTCGCCGGCCCCGCCGTGTCGGGGACGGTGCGCGGACACCTGTCGACTCCGTCCGGCGAGGCCGGGAGCGCGGTCGTCTCGCTCGAATTTCACGCCGGAACCCTGCGGCTTCCCGGGCTCGCTCCCTTCGGATTCTCGCTGAAGGGCGAGCTGGAGTGGCCACGGGTTCGGTTGAGTTCCCTGGCCACCCAATTTACCAACGCCGCGGCGTTGACCGTCCACGGCGCCGCGGATCTTGCCAAACGCGAGATCCAGGAACTCGTCTGGCAATTCACGGGTCCGCCCCCGCTGACGGGTCTCCCGGCCAACCACGGGTGGCCCGCCCTCGAAGCCCGCGGCTCCCTGCACGGCCCCTTCACAAACCTGACCCATGCCGCCGACTTCCGGACCACCGGTTCCTTTCGGGCGTGGGGCCTCCGTCCCCTCGACGTCCGTGGCCTCTGGCGGGGAAAGGCGCGGCAACTCGAGTCGCTCGACCTGACCGTGACGCGCCCGGGTGCCGAGCTTCGCCTGCTGGCCGACGCATCCCTCCGGTCCGTCCAACCTCCCGACCTCGCCCTGGGCCTGCATGCGTTGTCCCTGACCGAGGACGGGGCGCCACGACTCGCCCTGTCGGGGCCGGGGGCCGCCTCCCTGGGATGGGAGGTCGACGCCGAGGGACGCCGCGTCCCGGACGCAGCCCTCGAGAACCTCGTTTTGGCCGGACCCGGCGGCGCGCGCCTCGAATTGGGCGGCGCAGCCACATGGCCCCGGCGCGGACGCGTCCATGCGGCGCTGAGCGCTGTCCCCGCGTCCTGGATCACCGACTGGTTCGAGGCGGTCCCGGACGGGATGCCGGACGTGCAGGTGCGCCGGCTGGGGCTGGACGGAAGCTGGGACGGCGGCCCGGTCGAGGGACAGGTGGAGATCGAAGCAGTCGTGACGTTGCCGGAGGTGGGCCCGCTCGACATCGGGGGAAGCGCGATTCTCGCCGGGAACGGCGTGGAGATCCGCGACGTGGTCGTCATGGCGCGGGAGGCGGGTCCCGGGGATGTCGCCGTCACCGCGTCGGCCCGCCTGCCTTATGCCCTTGTTCCGGCGGAGCCCTCCGGGATCGTGCGGGCCGTGCCGGACGGCACGGTGGGCGGACGAGCGGACGTGGCGTCGGGTGCCTGGATCTGGTCCTGGCTCGAGCGTCGGACCGGCCTCTCGCCCACCGATCCCGTCGTGGGCGTCGAATGGTCGGAGAACGGCGATCACCCTGGGTTGATCGTCGCCGGCAAGGTCGGGCGGACCGGAATCCCCCTGCCGGGGCGCACGGAGGAATGGGTCACCCTGGATTCCCTGGAATTCCGAGCCCGCGTGACGCGGTCCGGGATCGCGTTGGAATCGCTCCGCCTCGGCCTCGAGGGACAGCCGATTCAAGCCCGGGCGCGACTCCCGTGGGGGACCCACGAGGGTGGGATGCGCTGGCCTCCCGATTGGCGCCGGGCCGAGGGAGAATTGGATCTGCCCCGGACCGAACTGGGGCCCCTGCTCCGCCCATGGGGGGAATGGCTTCATCCGCAGGGCACCGCCCAGGCGCAGGTCCGGCTCGAGGACGGCGAGGTGAGGGGCTTCCTGGAACTCGACAAACTCGCGACCCGGCCCATCGGACCCTTGGGCGCGCTTCGCGACATCGGGATGCGAATGACCCTCGGTGGAGAGCGACTCACCATCGAGCGGGCATCCGCCCTGTTGGGTGCCCACCCCATCGAGGTCGCCGGATGGTTGGCGTTGCCGTCCGGGGGGCAGCCGGAGGGCGAATTGCGCGTGTCCGGTACCAATCTCGCCCTGCTCCGTTCCCCCGAGGCGATCCTGCGCGCCGATCTCGACCTGCAGCTCGGACGCACGAACCTCCAGTCCGTGCCGCGGATTACCGGCACCGTGACGCTCCGGGACGGCCTCGTCATGCGTGACGTGCGCGATCTGGTCGCCGTGAACCTGGATCGTCCCGACCAGCGTCCGCCCTATTTCAGCATCGACCGCGCCCCCTTCGGCGACTGGGAATGCGACCTGCGCATCCGCGGCACCGAGTTCGCGCGGGTCCTGAGCCCCGCCTTTCGCGGTCAGGTGTCCGCGGATGTCCGACTTCTCGGCACGCTGAGGACGCCCCGTGTCCTCGGGCAGGGCGTGGTGGACTCGGGTCAGATCGTCTTCCCGTTCGGCCAACTCAAGGTGGAACAGGCCCGCGTTCGCTTTTCCGAGACGAATCCCCATCGCCCCCGTCTGGAAGGCCGGGCCACGGGGATGAACTTCGGTTACTCGATCACGATGGACATCTCGGGCACCCTGGACGATCCGCGCGTGGTTCTCACGTCCGTGCCCCCGATGAGCACCCGCGAGATCGTCCAGATGCTGACCGCCGGCTCGCTGCCTCGGGGCGAATACGCCTTCTCGACGACGGGCAAGGCTCAGAGGGTCGGCTCCTTTCTGGCGGGTGATTTTCTCTCCAACCTGACCGGCAATCCCTCCGAGGAATCCCGCCTGTCCACCCGGAGCGGACAGCAGGTGACCTCCAACGGGCGCCTCACCTACGGCCTCGAGTACCGTCTCACGGACCGCTGGTCGCTGGTCGGGGAGTATGACCGTTGGAGCCAATTCAACGCCGGCGTCCGCTGGCGCGTCCTGGAGCGATGAGCCCGTCCGCTCCCCGTCCCTGGCTCGAACCGCGGATCCTCCGGATCGCCGGGATCGGTCGGATCCTCGGATGCCTCCTGCTGCTCCCTCCGCTGGGGCCGGTGACCCACGCCGCGCCCCCCGCCATCGCGATCCGGTCGACGCCCGTCGATGAGGCCTCGGCCCCCGACGGCGCTCCCGGGCCCGCCGCGGCTTCCGCCCCGTCGGAGCCCGACAAGGACCCGGCGCAGCGACCGGCCGGACGCATCACCGTGACCGGACTCGGCTGGCTCGAGAACCTGTCGATGAAGGGCGTGCTGCGGCAGTTGCGACCCGGCGGCAAGGCCCCGCCGGCCTATGACGCCAACTTCATCGAGGACGGCGCCTTCGTGCTCCTCAACCGGGCGCAGCGCCTCGGATTCATCCGCGCCCGGGTCACCTGCGACATGACCCTGGCCGACGGAGGGACGCTCCGCGCGACCTGGACCGGAACCGAGGAGGCCCCTCTGCCGAGACAGCTCGCCGCGACGAAGGTCCACTACGAGGTGCGTCCGGGCCGCCGCCATTACTACGAATCCCTGGAGTTCAGCGGATTGAGCGCGCTTTCCGACGCGGCGGCCCGCGGCTTCTTCGTGCGCACGGACGGTCTGGTGAAGACCCGCGCGCTGCGGCGCTACAGCCCGTCCGAGTTCGACGAGGCCACCGCAAACCTGCGCTCCGCCCTGGCCGACGCCGGCCATTCCCTCTCCCGGGTCACCGTGGAGCGTCGCGTTCTGGACGAGGCCTCCGGCGCCGTGAACGTCCGAGTCGTGGTCGACGAGGGCCCGGTTCACCGGATCGGTACCCTCCGGATCCTCGTGAGGGAGCAACAGGACGGCCCCGTCCTCGAGGAGGAATCCCGGGCGGTGGGCGATCTCGACTCCCGCCGCTCGCGCGAGGACCTCGAACAGGGTCTGCTCCGCAAATGGCATCGCCTCGGCTATCCCGATGCCGTCGTCCGGATCCACGTCGACCGCGAATCCGAGGAACCGGACCGGACGCGCCGCGTCGACCTGGTCGCCGAGATTCTCCGGGGACCCCGGGTCCGCCTCGGCGTGGTTCGGTTCGAAGGCGTCGATCTCGAGTCCGACCCCGCGTTCCTGACGCGCCGCGCCCGGCTGTCGGGGCCCTATCTGGATCGACTCGCCGTGGACGAGGGCCGCGTCCGCCTCGCCCGTGCCGGTGGGTTCAAGTTCGTTCACGTCCGGTATGATCTGCACCGCGACGCGCCGGACACCCGCGACGTCGTCTACGAACTGGAGGCGGGTCGCAAACTCACCGTGGACGTGCTGGCCGGCGTCCGGAGTTACGAACTGCTCTACGGCGGGGTCGATGTCAGGCGCCGCAACCTCTTTGGCCTCGGCCATGTCGCCGATCTCCGGCTCGTCCAGTCCTTCAAGGCCACCGAGGCGTTCCTGACCTACTCGATTCCGGATTTCGTGAAGGACGGCGTGACGTTGTTCGCGCTCGTCGATGCCTTGAGACGCGAGGAGATCTCGTTCCGGCGCGAGGAACTCCGGACCGGCATCGGCGCGCGCCGCGTCTGGGATGACACCGGCCACCAGGCGGGCATCCGCTATGCCTACGAATTCCTCCGGGCGCTGGATGCCCCGGCCGGCTCCGGCGGCCCGGCCGGCAAGGCAACCCAGCCCAACGTCGCCGCCATCGTCCTCGACTGGGGCCTGGATCGCCGCGACTCCGGCGTCACCCCGCGCGATGGATTCCGCCTGGGGGCCCGCGTCGAACTGGCGCGGCCCGAGTTCGGCGGGCAGGCGGATTACGTCGGGCCGGAGATCGAGGCTTCCTGGCACCAACCGCTCGGCGGCGGTCGCTTCCTGGGAGCCGGCGTCCGGCAACGCGTGCTGTTGGACCCGTCCGGGGACCACCTGATTCCCTTCAACAAGCGGATCTTTCCCGGTGGCGAGGACAGCGTGCGCGGATTCCAACGCGGCGAGGCTTCCCCGCGAAACGCCGCCGGGGCGCTGATCGGCGCCGAATCCGCGCTCGTCTGGAACCTCGAACTCGAACAGCAACTCACGACGTCATGGTCCGTCGTCGGCTTCCTGGATGGCGTCGCTTCCTCCCCCGACCTCGACCGACCTCCGTGGAGGGAGGTGCTCCTGTCCATGGGCTGCGGCCTCCGCTGGAACAGCCTCGTCGGCCCGATCCGGTTCGAGTACGGCCACAACCTCAATCCCCGGGCCCTCGATCCGGCGGGGACGTTCCATTTCTCGGTCGGCTTCCCCTACTGACGCCTGATCGGCGTGGGTCGCGGGTGGCCGATCCTCGGCGGTTCTCCGAAGCGGCGCATCCGAAGGCCGCTAAAGCCTTTTGGACAAGGACACAAGGGGCTTAAGATTCGAATCTCGGTTGACTTGATAGACATTAGCGGAAATGCTGCGCGTCCGTCGCCGCCCCAGGGCCGCCACGTCGCCTCATGAACCCCATGCACCCGCCGTCGACTTGCGAGCCACGCCAACCGCACCCGGAAGCCCGGGCGCCGCGGTCCCGTTTCCGGTGGCTCGCGCTCCCGTGGTCGACCCCCGGGCCGGTTCATGCCGATGTCGGCGGGCAGACGCGAGGGCCATTGACAAAGTCGGTTGGGGGCCGCGACCGCCGGGTCGCGGGGCGCTCGAAGGAGGCGAAACCAGAGGGGAAACCGGCGACTTGGCAGTCGCACGCCCCACAGCAAGGTTGCGTACCGGACTTTGTCAATTGCCCTGGGGCAGGCGCGAGGAAGGCCTGCTGCGGGCTTCCCATGAATCCGGCGCCCCGCTAGACATCCGTTTCGCCTCCCACCGCTGCTTTCCTGCACTGCATGGCCGCCACCCGGTTCAACGCGCTTCCCGGCTTTCGCCCCACGATGGGCTACACGCTCTTCTACCTGAGCGTCGTGGTGCTCATCCCCCTCGGGGCCTTGATCCTGCGCGTCATCGACCTGTCGTGGGCGGACTTCTGGCGGGTCATCTCCCACCCGCGGGCCGTGGCGGCGTATCGACTGAGCTTCTTCGCGTCGCTCACGGCGGCGCTGATCAATGCCGTGTTCGGCACGCTGACCGCCTGGGTGCTGACCCGCTACCAGTTCCCCGGCAAACGGTTCCTGGACGCCCTCGTCGATTTCCCGTTCGCCCTTCCCACGGCGGTGGCCGGCCTCACGCTGGCGAATCTCTTCGCGCCCAACGGCTGGCTGGGCCGGTTCCTCGTGCCGCTCGGAATCCAGGGAGCGTTCACGCCGCTCGGCGTGGTGATCGCGCTGACCTTCATCGGGCTGCCGTTCGTCGTGCGCACGCTCCAGCCGGTGCTCGAGGATCTCGAGCGGGAAATCGAGGAGGCGGCGGCCACCCTGGGCGCGGGTCGGCTGCGCACCTTCGTCACCGTGGTGGCTCCCACCTTGTTTCCCGCGGTGCTGACGGGCTTTGCCCTCGCCTTCGCCCGCGCGGTCGGGGAGTACGGCTCCGTCATCTTCATCGCCGGCAACAAGCCCTACAGCTCCGAGATCACGCCGCTGCTCATCATCATCCGCCTCGACGAATTCGATTATGCCGGGGCGATGTCCATCGCCGTGGTGATGCTCGTCGCGTCGTTCCTGCTCCTCGGCACCATCAATCTCCTGGAGCGCTGGGCGAGCCGGTTCCAGCACTGATCCCCCCCAACCCCGGCCTTCCCCCATGTCCGCCGCCCCCGCCCCACGCCGATCCCGCGAAGCGACGCGCAAGTCCCAGCGCGGCTCGGACGAGGCGCCGTGGGTCAAGTGGACCCTGGTCCTCGTCGCGGGCGCGTTTCTGCTCGTGTTCCTGCTCCTGCCGCTCGCGAACGTGTTCTACCAGGCGTTCGGCGAGGGTCTGGGGGCCTACTTCAAAGCACTCGCCCACCCCGACACCCGTTCCGCCATCCTGCTCACCCTGACCGTCGCGGCCATCTGCGTGCCCTTGAACGTGGTCTTCGGACTCGCCGCGGCGTGGGCCATCGCCAAGTTCCAGTTCCGGGGCAAGGCGCTCCTGATCACGCTCATCGACCTGCCATTCTCGGTCTCGCCGGTGGTGGCCGGACTCATCTT
>CAZSOV010000076.1:0-28663 GCA_964608505.1 uncultured Verrucomicrobiota bacterium | reverse complement strand
ACTCCCCCGAGATGGCCTATTTCGAGTGCCTGCACGAACTCAAGCTGATCGTCGACCTCATGAACGAGGCCGGCATCAGCGGCATGCGCTTCTCCGTGTCCGAAACCGCCAAGTGGGGCGACGTCTCGGTCGGCCCGAAGATCATCGATGGCTCCGTCAAGAAGCGCATGAAGGCCGCGCTGAAGGACATCCAGACCGGCAAGTTCGCCAAGGACTGGGTCAAGGAGTACCAGGGCGGGTACAAGCGCTACAACGCGCTGCTGGCCGCGGGCGAGAAGCATCCCATCGAGAAGGTGGGCGTGAAGCTCCGCGCCATGATGCCCTGGATGAAGAAGCGCCAGATCAAGGGCGCCCAGGCGGCCTACTGATCCACGCCGAGGAGCCCAAGCCCGCTTCGGCGCTCCCTGCCGTTGCCCATTCGATCACGAGGCCGCCGGCACCCCCGGCGGCCTTTTTGGTCTGACCGCCCGTTCCCCGCGGAACGTGCTGACAGATCGTGGGTTTTGCGGTTTGCTTTCCACCCCTTTCCCGACCACGTCGATGGACTACAAGAACACCCTGAACCTGCCGCAGACCGGGTTCCCGATGAAGGCGGACCTCGTGGTCCGCGAACCGGCGCGGCTCCGGCAATGGAAGTCGGTCCGGCTCTACGAGGAGATCCAGGCCCGGCGCGCGTCGGCCCCGACCTTCGTGTTGCACGACGGACCCCCGTTCGCCAACGGCGACGTTCATGTGGGTACCGCGCTCAACAAGATCCTCAAGGACATCGTCATCAAGTCCCGGAGCCTGCGGGGATTTCGGGCGCCGTACATCCCGGGGTGGGACTGCCACGGGCTGCCCATCGAATTCAAGGTGAGCCAGGAGATGCGGAAGGCGGGGGATACGACCGCGGACCCGGCGGCGATCCGGAAGGCGTGCGACGCCTATGCCCGCAAGTACATCGACCTGCAACGGGAGCAGTTCCAGCGCCTGGGCGTGCTGGGGGACTGGGAGAACCCGTATCTGACGTTGAACCGCGAGTACGAGGCCGAGGAGCTGCGGCTCTTCGCCCGCATCGTCGAGCGGGGGTTCGTCTATCGCGGCAAGAAACCGGTGTACTGGAGCATTCCCTGCCGCACCGCGCTCGCCGAGGCGGAGGTGGAGTACCAGGACCACGTCAGCCAGAGCGTCTACGTGAAGTTTCCCGTGGTCGGGCATCCGGGCACGTTCATCGTGATCTGGACCACGACGCCCTGGACGCTCCCGGCAAACCTGGCGGTGGCGTACAACTCGTCCTTTTTCTACTCGCAGGTCCTCGTCGGGGGGGAGACCTACATCGTGTCCACGATGCTGCTCGAGCAGGTCGCCCAGAAGGCCGGCTGGGAGGGTTACCAGATCCTGCGGTCGCTCGACGCCTCGGTCCTGGGCCAGCTCGAGTACCAACATCCGTTCTGCCAGCGGACCGGGCGACTCCACGCCGGCGACGGGTTCGTCACCAACGACACCGGCACCGGATTCGTCCACATCGCCCCCGGCCACGGCGCGGACGACTACCAGCTCGGACGCCAGCACGGGCTGCCGATCTATTCGCCCGTCGACGACGAAGGCTGCCTCGCGCACACCGCCGATCTGCCGGCGGACCAGCAAATGCCGGCGGAGATGGTGGGGAAGTCCATCCTCGAGAAGCACGGCAAGAGCGATGCCAACGAGGCGGTGCTGCACGAACTCCGCGTGCGCGGCGCCCTGGTGCACCAGGAGAACTACCACCACAGCTATCCCCACTGCTGGCGCAGCAAGACGCCGATCATCTTCCGCGCGATGGACCAGTGGTTCATTCGCGTCGATCACGAGCCGGAGGCCGGTGGCCCGAAGTTTCGCGACGCGGCTCTCGCCGAGATCGACCGCGTGCGCTGGATTCCGGACTGGGGCGTGAACCGGATCAAGGGTGCGGTCCAGTCGCGGCCCGATTGGTGCATCTCCCGGCAGCGATCCTGGGGCGTGCCGATCCCCGCCTTTCACGCCGCGGACGGCACCGCCATCCTCGACGCGCGGGTCATCCGCAACGCGGCGGACTTGTTCGAGAAGCACGGGTCGAACATCTGGTTCGAGACCACCGCCGCCGAGCTCTGGAAACTCGTGCGACCCGCGGATTGGACCGGTCCGGAGGCCGATGCGCGGTCCGCGGACACGCTGGACGTGTGGATCGATTCCGGGTCGTCGTCGGCGGCCGTGATCGCGCGGCGGCCCGAACTGCGCGGGGCGGGGGATCGCCCGTTCCAGTGCGACATGTACCTCGAAGGCAGCGACCAGCATCGGGGCTGGTTTCAGTCCTCGCTGCTGCTCTCGCTCGCGGGCCACGGGGCCGCGCCCTACCGCACCGTCCTGACGCACGGGTTCATGGTCGATGCCGACCGCGAGAAGATCTCCAAGAGCAAGCAGGGGCAGGGGGGCTATCAGAAACCCCAGACCGCCGAGCGCTACGTGAAGGACTACGGTGCCGACGTTCTCCGGTTGTGGGTGGCTTCGGCGGATTTCCGGAACGACATCGTCGTCAGCGAGGAGCGCCTTCAGAAGGTTGGCGAGTCCTATCGCGTCATCCGCAACGCCCTCCGCTACCAGCTCTCGAACCTCTACGACTTCGATCCGGCCCGGCACGCCGTCCCCGACGACGCGTTGACGGGGCTCGACCGGTGGATTCTCGGCGAATTCGCGGAGGTCGAGGCCGATTGCGCGCGGGCCTACGACGCCTGCGAATACCACGTCGTGTACCAGCGCGTGACCCAGTTCGCCGCCGTGCAGTTGAGCGCGATGTATCACGATGCGGTGAAGGACCGGCTGTACACGGACGGCGCGGACGCGCCCCGGCGCCGCTCGACCCAGACGGCGTTGCATCGCCTGGTCAGCGGCCTGTGCCAGGTGCTCGCGCCGGTCCTTGTGTTCACCGCCGACGAGGCTTGGGAATGCATCCCGGGCCGCACGGCGTCGAGCGTTCATCTGAGCGACTGGAATCCGCGTTCGTTCCCGCGTTCGGAGGCGGAGCAGGGGACGTGGTCCTGGTTGTTCGAGGTGCGCGAACGGGTGCTGCCCGAGCTCGAGAAGGCGCGCCAGGCCAAGCTCATCGGCAAGGCGTTGGAGGCGCGCGTTCGCCTGAGCTGTGCCCGACCGGGATGCGACCTGGTCGCGGGCTGGGAAGAGGCGTTGCGCGAGCTGCTCAACGTGTCCCAGTTGGAGGTGATCCCGTCCGCGGGCGCCGAACCGTCCTGCGAGGTCGCGAAGGCCGAAGGCGCCAAGTGCGAGCGCTGCTGGCACTGGGAGCACGAGGTCGGAAGCCATCCCGGGCACCCCACCCTGTGCCCTCGCTGCACCGCGGCGGTGGGGTGACGCGATCCTGCGGCAGCCGTCGGGCGTCGCTCCGCGACGCGGAAGAGGGAGAGGGAGGCACCGGGGTCGGAAGGCCCCGGCAACCATCGGACGTCGCCGCGTGGGGGCACGCGGCCTACAACCGGGCGGTGCGTTTCATGGAGGGGACAGAATCGTAGGGGGCATGATTGTGTCCTGACAGAACTCTGGCTTGGCATGGGAGCCCGGTGCGGGGCGTCTCAAGCAATTCAGCAAGGAGGAATCGTCCGTGGCTTCCCGGTCGCGGCGCGACCGTTCGAAGGTGGCCGGGGGTTTCCAACCCCCAGAAGGGGTTCGCCGCAGAAGAAGACCCCGTCGCGGAGCGACGTCCAAGTTTCGGAGCCAACCTCGCGGGGCGCTACGCCCCGGGTCCGGGTTCGGGCGCCGAGGTGGGGGAGGGGTCGAGGGGGCCGATGGTTTCGCCGGCGGGGAGGGCGTAACGGCCGAGGTATTTGAGGGCGACCTGGAGGTCGCGGGGAACGGGGCAGGTGATACGGACCGGTTGTGCGGTCACGGGATGGGAGAACTCGAGGGCGGCGGCGTGGAGGGCGACGCGGCTCATGAGGGGGCGTTCCTCGCGGTCGGTGCGCAGGCGGTACTCGCGTTTGAGTTGCGAGAGGTAGAGGGGTTTGCCGCCGTAATGGCCGTCGCCGACGATGGGAAGCTTGACCCAGTTCAGGTGGACGCGGATCTGGTGGGTGCGCCCGGTGAAGGGGGTGCACTCGACCCAGGTCCAGCCGAGGAACCGGATGAGGGACTTGAACCCGGTGCGGCTCTTCTTGCCGGACTTGTGGTCCACGCGCATGACGCCGGGGCGGGTGGGATGGGGGCCGAGCTTGACGTCGACTTCCCATGGATCCTCGGCCGGGGTGCCGTTGACGAGGGCGAAGTAGGTTTTGCGCGGCAGGTTGGCACCGAACTGGTCGGCCAGCTTGACGAGGACCGGCTTGCTGCGGGCGAGGAGGATCACGCCGGACGTCTCGAAGTCGAGGCGATGGGCGTTCGACAGATAGGCAAGGCCGCGCTCGACGGCCCAAGGCACCCCGCGGGCGACATGGGAATGGAGCAGCCGCATGAGGTTGGGCCGCTCCGGATCATACCGATCCGGGGAGGTGAGGAGACCCGACGGCTTGGCCAGGGCCAGGAGGTGTTCGTCCTGATACAGGACGGGCACCTCCCAGTATTCCTGGGTGGGCCGGGACGAGAGTTTGAGGACGCCGAGGTTCAAGGCGTCGCGCCCGCGGGCGCGTTGGTCGCCGGAGCCGGGCGGTGCGGGGTGCGGAGGTCGGCGGTGGCGTAGCGCTTGCGTTCCCATTCGGCGAACGCAGCGAACCGGGACATTTGCCGGTATTGTTCCAGGAACGTGGGGAGCTCGGCTTTCACCTCGTCGTCGGGCACGGGAAGTTTGGCCTGCACCTGCATGACGAAGCCGCCGTCGGCCGCGGAGACGAAGGACGAGACCTGGCCGGGGGGAACGTCGGCGGCCACGCGGAGGAGCTCGTTGACCGTGATGCGGGGCGGGAGATCGGGGAGCATCCCGGAGTTGCGGGAAAAATTGGTGACGGCGATGGCCTTCAGGCCGGCCTCGGTGGCGAGGGCTTCGAAACTCTTGCCCTTGGCGAGTTCGTTGGTGGCCTTGGCGTGGAAGTCGCGTCCCGCGGTTTCGGCGAGTTTGCGGGCCTCGGTGCGCTTGTAGATCTCGGTGACGCGATCCTTGACCGTCTCGAAGGGCTGGTAGGAGGCCTCGATGCGGCGTTCGAAGGCGTAGACATAGGCGCCGTCGTCGCCGATGACGGGCGTGGCGAAGGGTTCGTCGACGCTCAGGGCGAAGGCCGCCTTGTTGAACGTGGCCGGGACGCGCATGTCGGCAGGGGGCCGGAACTGGTCGAAGGCCATGCTGGTGAGGGCCACGAGGCCGTTCTTGGCGGCGAGATCGGTGAGGGACTCGACTTTGGCGTCCATGCGGTAGAGTTCGTTGGCGAACTCGTTGGCCTTTTTGCGGGCGGCGTCGTTGGCAATGGACTTGCGGAATTGCTCCTTGAGGTCGGCCTTGGCGGCCTCGGGGGTCATCGGGTTGCCCTGGGGATCCCGGAAGGCCTCGGCGCCACGGCGCTGGTACTCAGCGTCGAGAATCTGGTTGAGGTTGGTGTTCGCGGCCAGCTGTTGATCGGCTTCGCTGAAGAAATTGGTCGTGGCGAAGCGGATGTAGCGGACCTGCACGCGCTCGGGGATGCGGTAATCGGCGAGGCGATTGCTGTAGAACTGGGAGATGGCGCCGGGATCGAGCTGGATCTGGGCCAGGTGGCTGGTGGCGGAGAACAGGACCAGCTGGGCGGCGAAGTGGTCGTTGACGGAGCGGAAGCGGGTCTCGGCCTCCTTCGGGGTGACCAGGGAGCCGCTCATGCCGCCGAGGTTGACGAGGTGCTGGAGGGCGACCTCGTTGCGCATGAAACGCTCGAAATCCACGCGGGCCATGCCGTTCTCGCCCTGGATCAGGCCGAGGAACTGTTCGTAGGCGGCCCGGTTGAACTTGGAGGTCTTATCGTCGCGCAGGAACGGGAGATCGACGATCCGGGCGGCCGCGACGTCGTCGGCGACCGTCACCCCCAGGAGTTCGGCCTCGCGCAGGAGCATCACGCGGGTGAACACCTCGCGCTGCTCGTCCCAATCGGGGTTGTTGTTGCGGTCGGGCCACTGGCCCTGGCGCAGCCACTGGGACAGGCGGACCTCGCGGAGGGTCTGGAGGTATTCGCTGCGCCGGATGGGTCGCCCGGCGATGGTGCCAAAGGTGCCGTCACCACCGCCGGCCCGGTCGCCTCCCTGGTTCGGCGAAAAGAAAATGACAAAGCTGACGATCACGATGCCGATGAAGATCAGCCCGATCGCCTGGTGCCTACGGATGAATTGAAACATACGCGTTTCCGAGCAAAGAGGGGCGACACTACCCGTCCCCGGAAAATACGGTCAAACGCAATTCCGGTGCGCTGCGGCGCCGGCAGGGCTGTTGACAAAGTCCTGCGTGGAACTGCGATGTGGGGCCGGCGACTGCCGAGTCGCAGGCTTCGCCTCTCGATTCGCCTGCTTCGATCGCCCCGCGACCCGGCCCGCCGCCGCGCAGACGCTATGGCGGGGAGTCGGTCGCGGGCCCCAATCGACTTTGTCAATCGTCCTGGCGGCGCGGGCTGGGCCCTGACCCCTACCGGATCCGGACGCGGAACAGCCGGTGGGAGGCGTCGACGGGGACGAGGAACATCACGCCGGACGATGCGGGTTGGGGTGCCTGAACCGCGACCCGCCAGTCGCCCGGGGCGAACTGGTATTGCAGTTCGGCGGCGCGGCCGAAGAGATCATCCACCTGGATGCGGACCTGGGCGCCGGAGCCGGAGATGGAGAGCCGGGGAGGGAGGCCGACCGCGGCAAGCGCCTCGACCTCGAGTTCGCGGCAGTTGTCGGCCGGGTAGGCGTCCCGGATGTTGCCTTGGACGCAGAACCGGAAGCGGAGGGGGCCGGGCCGGTCGGGCACGACGGTGACGACGACATTGGTTCGGAAGCCGGTGGGCCGGCGGCCGAATCGGAAGACGAGGTCGTCGCCCACGCGGGCCGAATGGGCGGGGCTGGTCGCGATGAGGCGGACGCCGGGCGGCAGGGTGGCTGTGACGTCGACGCCGGTGGGTTCGCAGGGGCCGCTGTGGGCGATCTCGGCGGTGAAGGAAAGGTCGCCTCCGGCTTCGGGTTGGGATGGCTCAGCCTGGAGGGAGAGCAGTTGCAGGTCGGAGACCGGGCAGTCGCCGCATTGGATCAACCACGCCACGGCGGCCTGGAAGAGCTGGCGACGCTGGATGTCTCCCCCGGAATCCCGTCCGGGGTCGAGCACCCGGAAGTTCTGGGTGACGCGGCGAACGGCGAACGCGTTCTGGTCGGAGGAGGGATAGGCGACCAGAACCGGGGAGTCGCCGGCGCGGAGAAGGACCTCGCCGTCGGGTTCGGCCGTGGCCGCATCGAGCGGGCCGCCGTAACGGAAGTCGGCGAACTCGGAGTACGGCGAATAGAGGATGCGGTGTTCGGGGACGCCGGGGGCCTTCCGGACGAGGGCGGGGCCGATCTTGGTGCCGGCGGACCGCAGGTGGGCCAGCGCGAGCCAGGCCGGGCGGGCGTCGGGGGCCATGCGGTCGGTCATGGCGGCGAGATCCTCGCCGATGAAGTAGAGCGGGATGCCGGCTTCGTAGCATTGGCGGAAGAGATCGACCTCGAGGGCGGACAACGGGGCATTCGTGGCGGAGAGGTGGTTCCAGACGATGAGTTTGAAGCGGTTCATCAGGGGGAACGTGATCTCGGCGCGGTCGAGGATGCGGACGGACAGGGGTTCCTGGAGGCAGCGAATCTCCTCCGCCAGCAGGGTCATCTCGGTGATTTCCGGATCGGGGGCGTTGCGCACGATGAGGACGTTGCCGGCGAGGTCGCGGGTGCCGACGACCACGGGAGCGGAGAGGGTGCGGGCGCCGAACTCATCGGTGGCTTCGGCGGTGAGGGTGACGACCTCTTCGGTCGTCGGAGTCCATTCGAGTTGGTAGGGGGCGGAGGAGTCGGCGCCGAGACGCCGTCCGTTGGCGAAGAAGGTGACGTTCGTGACGCGCCCGTCGGAGTCGGAGGCGTGGGCGGCGACGGTCATGGGGGCGTTGAGTCGGAAGAGCATCCGTGGGGTGGGGGCGGTGATCCCGACGGAGGGCGGGTCGTTGGTAACGGTGATGAAGTCGGGGCGGACGTTGCGGGAGTTGGTGAGGACGCCGTTGACCAGGGCGGCCATGTCGAGGGCGACGGTGAAGACGCCGGGGCGCGGGAAACGGTGCTGGAAACGCGGGGCGGCGGTGTTGGTGACGGTGCCGTCGCCGAGGCTCCAGGCATAGGCCAGCTGGGAACCGGCATGGAGGTCATCGTCGGGCCCGGGAGCGGTCCGGAGCAGGCCGCGACGGGCGCGGAGGAGGGGAGGGACGGGATCGGGGCCCGGATCGGGACCGGCGACGAGGCGGTCGACGATGCGATTGACGACGATGAGTTCACGGGACTGTCCGTGGATGTCGAAGGCATGCCAGACGAGGCCGTTGCCGGAGGAGGGGACATCGACGACGCGCTGGAGACCGCGGTTGTCGTAGATTTTGAGGGTGGCCTGGGAGGCGGCAAGGGAGCCCTGGGCGGAAGGGTCGAATTTTTGGACCCAGACCTGATAGAGGCCGTTGGTGAGGCGGAAGAGGGTGACGGTTTCGGGGCCGTAGCTGCGAGTTTCGTCGACGTCGAGCTGTCCCCAGGGTGGGTCGTTGATTTGGCCGCGGTAGGGGTTCCGGTAGTCAATTTCGTGGCCGGTGGGGGTGCGGACATGAAGGTCGAGGTCGGCGGGGTTGAGGCCCCAGTTGAGCACGATGCGGAGGCCGCCTTCGAGCCGGGGGGAGAGGGAGAAGCTGTTCGTGATGATGGTGCCGGGGACGACACGGAAGTGGCGGTCCTCGAAGCGGAAGTAGTTGGTCGCGGCGCAGGCGAGGAACGCGCCGTCGAGGGAGGAGAGGTTGTGGAATTCCACGTGATCCAGGAGACCGACGACGCGGCGGTTGGCATCGAAATCGGCGCGGAGATCGCCAGGACGGGCGCCGGCGAGTTCATAGTTTCCGTGGGTGTCGGTGAGGGTGAAAACCTCGGCTGAGCCTTCGCCGACGGAGACGCGGGCGAAGGGGACAGGGCGTTTGTTGGTGGCGTCGGTGACGAGGCCGGTGACGATGGCGCCGGTGGTCAGGAGGGCGCGCTGGCTGGCGGTGACACCGTATTTGTTGCGGGCCAGACAGACATAGGCGCCTTCCCGGGGGGCCTGGACGTTGGTGACGACGAGGGTGGCGTTGGTCTGGCCGGGAAGATCCACGCCGTCGAATTGCCATTGGTAGCTGAACCGGGGCGTGCGCTGGAGCGCGACCTCGAAGCGGGCCGTGCCGCCGGGCAGGACGGCCACGCTGCGGGGTTGGCGGGCGAAGACGGGGCGGTTGGTGTCGGCGTTGAAAACGAGTCGGAGGCGGGCGTTGCCCTCGTCGAGGTATCGGCCTTCGACGGCCAGTTGGAGCCGGGTCTCGGCGAGGACAGGAAGCTCGGCGATGCGGGCGTTGCGATTGCCGGCGGAGTCCTCGTCCGTTGCGATGGGTTGGAGGGTGGCGAGGGTGTCGCCGTGGTAGAGGGCGAGTTGGGTGTCGTAGGTGCTGCCGCCGAGATCGACGGTGAGATAGCCGTCGTCGTCGGGGGCCTGCCAGGTCCACCAAATGGAGCGCTCCCAAGCCTCGTTGCCGACGTGGCGGGGTTCGCCGGGTTCGCGGGTGGCGATGACGTCGTGGCCGGTGACGACGGTATTGGTGCCGGCGATGGGGAGCCGGTCCTGGAAGTGGTCGTTGGGGGGCGGGACGAGGATCTGAACCAGGGCTTCGCGGCTGAGGGCGAGTCCGGCGGGATTGCGGACCTCGACACGGTAACGGCCGTTGAGGTTGGTGGAGGGTCGGTTGAAGACGAGCCGGGCCTGGTTGGTGCCGGCGAGCATGGGGACCTGGAGGAGGTTGGTGGCGGAGACGAGGTGGGTCAGGACGGCGACGTTGGTGATGAGGGAGACGACCGGGCGCCCGGCGACGATGTTGGTGAGGGCGACGACGTTCGTGGCGCGGACGAGGTTGGTGGCGACGACCGTGACGTTGGTGAGGACGACGAGGTTGGTGACGCCGGGGAGGGCGGGCGAGCCGTTGAAGAGCCAGCGGTAGGTCATGGGGGTGCAGCTCTGAGGTTCCACCTCGAGATGGAAGGAATCGCCGAGGCGGCTGCGGACACGATCCAGAGGCTGGTGGCCGGGAATGATGGGGAGGGCGCTGACCACGAGGCGGGCGACGCGGGAGGTGGAGGCCGCGTGGAGGTTGGACACGACGAGGGAATAAAGGCCGGCCTGGTTGGTCTGGACGCCGATCAGGGTGAGGACGTTGGTGTTCGCGCCGGGGAGGGCGTTGGTGTGGTTGAAGAACCACTGGTAGGACAGTGGGCGGCAGTCGGGATCGGCGAGGGTAGCGCGGAAGACATGGTTGGAGCATTCGCGGACGACCGTGTCGAAGAGGTTGTCGGCGATGATGCGAGGGGCGGGATCGACGCGCACACGGGCGACGCGGGAGGTGCTGACGCCCTCGGGGTTGGTGGCGACGACGAGGTAGTCGCCGGTCTGCAGGACGTCGGCGTTGCGGAGTTGGAGGAGGGCGTTGGTGGCGTTGGGCAGGGGCCGACCGTCCTGGTGCCACTGGAAGGTGATGGGATCGCAGCCGACGGCGGCGACGAGGAGATCGGTGTTGGAACAGATGGGAAGGACGGTGGGGGCGGGGTGGAGGAGGAATTTGGGGCCTTTGCGGACATCGCAGCGGCAGGTGACGCTGGTGGTGGTGCCGCCGTAGTTGCTGACCTGGACGTCGTAGATGCCCGAGTCGAGGAGTTGGGCGCTCGGGACGCGGTAGGAGGCGGCGGTGGCGCCGGGGATGGGAATGCCGTCGCGTCGCCACTGGTAGGCGAGGGGATAGCGGAGGTGGGTGGGGACGTTGGTGGCGAGGACGGACAGGACCAGGGTCTCGCATTCCTGGATGTCCTTGTCCGCGGGGCCGACGAGGATGAGGGGCGGGGCGAGGTTGGTGGTGAAGCTGAATTGGAACTTCATCTCGCCGGGGAGGAGTCCCTCGCGATCCACGGCCTGGTGGTAGGGCACGCCCGGATCGGTGAGCCAGACCAGGGTCCGGTCGGTGAACGGCGTGCGGTAAGGAACGTCGCGCAGGGCCCCGAGGGCGTCGCCGGTGTAGACGCCGAGGCGCGGGGCGAACGAAGTCTCGGTGAAGACGAGAGTGGCCAGCCCGCGGGCGGGTGCGGTCCAGTTCCACCAGACGGACTGGAGGGCCGGGGGGCCGTCGTGGCCGGGTTCCGCCGTTTCGGGGGTGGCGCCGACGTTGTAGCCGTCGAGCGGGATGGGGTAGTCGGTGCCGACGATGGGCAGGGCCTGGGCGAAGTGGTCGTTGGGGGGCGGGGGCAGGATGCGGACGCGGACGGTGAGGCTGTTGGTGGCACCGAGGCTGTTGGAAACGCGGACGTGGTAGGCGGCGGAATCGGCGACCTGGGCGGCGGCGAAGACCAGGTTGGAGGAGACTTGTCCCGGGAGGGCGTTGCCGTCCTTGAACCATTGGTAGTCCATGATGCGGGAGCCGGTGGCGACGACGCGGAGGGTGACGGGGGCACCGACGACGTTGGTGACGCCCACGGGCTGTTCGCGGATTTCGGGAAGGGCGATGCCGACGGAGAGGGTGGCGTTGGAACTGACGACGGAGCCGGAGGCGTTGTTGGCGACGACGGAATACTCGCCGACATGGCCCTGCTGGACGTTCGCGATGACGAGGGTGGGACCGGTGCGGCCGGGGAGGTTGGTGCCCTGAAAGCGCCATTGGTAGGTGATCGGGGGTCGACCGGCAGCCAGGGCTTCGAACGTCGCCGGCAGACCGTCCTCGGGCACGCGCAGGCTGTCGGGCTGATCCAGGAAATGGGGAGCCGAGGACACCGAGAGTCGGGCCTGGCGGCTGGTGGTGCCTCCGTTGGGGTTGGTGACTTCGACCCAATAGCGGCCCTCGTCGGCGACGGTGAGATTGGTGACCGCGAGGGAGAGCGGGAGTTCGAAATGCGCCAGTTCGCCGCCGGCCCCGACGACGGGGGTGCCTTCGTGGAACCATTGGAAACGGAGGGGCGGATCGCCGTGGGCAGTGGCGGTGAAGGTGACGGTCTCGGCGTAGCGTCCGGTCCGGTCGGCGGGCTGAGGATCGATCACCGGTCGGTCGAGCATGCGCAGGACGAAATGAATCGAGCCTGCCACGCCGCGGGCGCTGGCGATCGCGATCTGGTAGTCGGCGCCGCCCTCGACGGGGGCGGTGAGCCGGCTCGTTGCGGCACCGTCGGGGGCGTCGTCGTTGCGATTCAGGATGCGCAGGCGCCCGATTTCCTTGCCTTCGTAGAAACCGAGGGCGGTGTCGAAGGTGCTGCCGGCGAGGTCGATTTGCACGACGCCGCTGCGCGGGGCGCGCCAAGTATACCAAAGGCTGAAGGTGCCCGGGCGGGATGGCTCGGCGGTGTGGGCGGGTTCCCCGGTCTCGAGGTCGCGCTGGGCGCGGCGGTTGTCGTCATCCCGGACGACGACCTCGCCTTCGATGAGGAGCCGCTTGGCGAAGAGGTCATGGTCGGGGGGGAGTTGGGCGCGGACCGACGGCGCGAGCCGGGCGAAAGCCAGCAGGAGGAGGCCGAGGGTGAGTGTCGAGGAGAACGGCCGGAGATTCATGGCGGGGGGGGCTGGCGTTGGGGGGCGCGGGAGTGGAAAAGAAGGCCGTCGGTCGGTGGGCCGGCGGCGGTGCCGGGTGGACTTAGCGACGGGTGCTGCGGAACTGGAGCCAGTAGAGGTCCCGGTTGCCCGGGGTCGAGACGCCGCCCTCGGTGTCGTGGGTGTAGTCGAGGGGCGGGAGGGTGCGGGAGTCCTTCCAGGCGCGGAATTCCGCATGGCCGTCGGCGAAGGAGAGGTTGGCTCCGTTGCGGTGGTAGCGACCGGGGATGGAGACGAGGACCTCGGGCTGGTCCTGCTCGAAGCCGCGCATGTTCACGTAGAACTCCTGGGTGTGAATGCTGCCGGGATGTTCGTCGATGAAGACGAAGGTGTTGGCGGGACCGGGGTCCCCCAGATCGCCTTCCTTGCGGGAGATCCGCCAGCCCGGGCCGGATGCGGCCCAGCCGATGCCGTTGAGCCAGGCGTTCAGGGAATAGCTGCGGACGCGTGGGACGCGGGCGCCGCTCTTGTTCCGTCCGAGGGAACGGTCGGAGGGACAGCGGAGGATCTCGGGGCTCCGTCCGAGGAAGGGCATGAGTTCGCCGCGTTGGGCGAAGGCCTCGACGTCCCAGTTGTCGGGACGGGCGGGGTCGTTGAGCGTCATGAACTGGCTGTTGGTGCCGGCCGCCCAGGTTTCGGCGGGAACCAGGAGCTCGTTCTCGCCCAGGTACAGGTGCCAGGCGAGGGCGAGTTGCTTGTGCTGGTTCAGGCACTTGATGGCCTGCGCCTTCTCCTTCGCGCGCGACAGGGCGGGAAGGAGCATGCTGGCGAGAATCGCGATGATCGCGATGACGACGAGGAGTTCGATCAGGGTGAATGCGGCGCGGACGGGGTGGGGGGCCGGTTTCATGAGGTTCGATGGTTGGGCGGGATGCGGAACGAGCCGCCGTCTCGGCAGGGCCTACGGGGGAGTCCCGGAACTCATTCACCTCCCCGGCGACGGATCGGACACGACGACCATGGCCATTGGTAACAGAAGCCGAGGCTGCCGGTAATCGTATGAACTTATGATCCGCCTCGGGACGCCGGAGGACGCGGGTTCGGGTTTCGCGGGTGCCGGTCACCTGCCAAGGAAGGGTGAGGACCGGACAAGGGCGGATTGGCGCGGGGGCAGGGTGCGCCGGAGGGTGACCGGCGTAGCGGCCCGGCTGGCCCGTTCGCGACAACGGACCGGCCCGGAATGGAAAGCCCCATGAAAAGCCCTCGCTCGTTCTGGTACGTCGGCGCGGTCACCGCGCTGCTCTTCGCTTTGACCCTCGGCCTGCCGGTCCCCCGTGCCCAGGGGGCGGAGGAACTGGTTCCCAACGACAAGTGCCTGGAGTGCCATGGCCTGGAGGACACGACGAAGACCAACGCCGCGGGCAAGGTCATTTCGTTGTTCGTCAAGGAGGACCTGTTCAAGGCCTCGATGCACCGCACGAACAACTGCGTCGATTGCCACAAGGATCTGGCCTTCCGGTGGGAACATCCCGACGACGGGCACGTGGCCCAGCCGGTGAACTGCTCGGTCTGCCACACCAACGAGGGGACCCAATACTCGCAGAGCATCCATGGGTTCAACCATCAGAAGGGCGGGTTCGCCGCGTCCTGCACCGATTGCCACGGCAAGCACGAGATGGTGTCGGTGAAGAGCCTCGAGTCGCCGGTCTTCAAGCTCAACCTGCCCCAGACCTGCGCCCGCTGTCACAACGACCAGAAGATCACCGACCAGTACCGCATCAAGATGCCGGAGGCGGCATCGCAGTACCTCGACAGCATTCACGGACAGGGCCTGTTGAAGATGGGGCTCATCGTCGCGCCGTCCTGCAACGACTGCCACGGCGTGCACGACATCATCCCGGGCACCTACACCAACTCGCCCGTTGCAAAGGCCAACATCAGCCGCACCTGCGGCAAGTGCCACGTCAAGATCGAGGACGTCTACAACAAGAGCGTGCATGGGCAGCTCCACGCCAAGGGGGATCCCCGCGCGCCGGTGTGCACCGACTGCCATTCGGCGCATGCCATCGACGCCCCCGCCAAGAGCGGGCATTTCAAGGCGCAGAGCGACGAACGCTGCGGCAAGTGCCACAAGGACCGTCTCGAGTTCTATCGCGAGACCTATCACGGCAAGTCCATGGCCCTGGGCCGCCCCAACGTCGCCCCCGACGTCGCCGCCTGCTACGACTGCCATGGGCACCACGACGTCCTGCCCATTTCCGATCCGAAGTCCCTGCTCTCCTCGGCCAACATCGTGGGGACCTGCAAGAAGTGCCATCCCGACGCCTCGGAGAGTTTCGCGCTCTACCGCCCGCATGCAAACCCCATGGACGGGAAGAATTACCCGGCGTTGCACGGCGTGTTCCTCTTCATGACCGCGCTGCTGATCGGCGTGTTCACCTTCTTCGGGGCCCACACCGGCCTCTGGCTGCTCCGCTCGGCCTGGGTCTTTCTCCATGACTCGAAGAAGTTCCGCGAGGCGCGGGTCGAGGTGCAGCAGGGCGACGAGTGGTTTACCCGGTTCGTGCCGTTCGAGCGGTTCCTCCACTTCCTGGTCGTCACCAGCTTCCTGCTCCTGGTGCTCACGGGCATGCCGCTGAAGTTCTTCGACTCCCGCTGGGCCCGGGTGCTGTTCGATCTCATGGGCGGTCCCGAGGTGGCCCGCAGCCTCCATCACTTCGGCGCCCTCATCACCTTCCTCTACTTCGGGCTCCACATGGCCGAGTTGCTGTCCAACCTCTGGGCCAACCGCGGCAAGCTCCGCGATCCCGCCACCGGCAACTTCTCCGTCAAACTCATGATCCGCGGCCTCTTCGGACCGGATTCCATGGTGCCGACCTGGCAGGACTGGAGGGACTTCGTGGCCCACCAGAAGTGGTTCTTCGGACGGGGCGCCAAGCCGCAGTTCGACCGTTGGACCTACTGGGAGAAGTTCGACTATTTCGCCGTGTTCTGGGGCGTGTTCGCCATCGGGGTCTCCGGCCTCATCCTGTGGTTCCCCGAGTTCTTCACCCGGTTCATGCCCGGCTGGATCATCAACATCGCCCAGATCGTGCATTCCGACGAAGCCCTGCTCGCGGCCGGCTTCATCTTCACGATCCATTTCTTCAACACCCACTTCCGCCTCGAGAAATTCCCGATGGACACCGTGATCTTCTCGGGCCGGATCTCGAAGGCCGAAATGCTCCATGAGCGCCGTAGGTGGTACGACCGCCTCGTCGCCGAGGGGCGCCTCGACGAACACCGTGTTCAGGACGAGTGGCTCCGCTGGAAGCGCATCGCCCGCACGTTCGGCTACCTGTTCTTCGGCACCGGCGTCGTGCTGCTCGTCCTCATCCTCGTCGCCATGGCCATGCGGCTGTTCTGACGCGCCCGGCCTGGCCCCGGCTGGGGTGGAGTGGATCCCGGCGGGGCCATGTCCGGTGGCGGCGCCCGCCCTTGGGCGGGCTGCCTGACCGGCGGCACACCTCCGAGCCCTCCGGGCACGAAAACCGGCGGCAAGCGCGACGGAGCCGGATTCCCGCCGAGCAAAGAGGTCGACCCGCGCCGCCGGAGATTGTTCCCCGACCGGCGGTCAGCGCCCGAATTCCACCCGGGCGGCGTCGAGGCCGCGCTGGTACGCCGCGATCAGCCGATCCCAGGTCCGGTTGAAGTCCGGATCGACCTGTTGCCGCGCGGGGTCCGCGTCGAACCACGCGATGGACCGGGCGACCCCTTCCCGGAAGCGGGTGGTGGCGACAAAATCCGGGACGAACCGCTTGATCTTCGTATTGTCGAGAACGACCGAGGTGGCCTTGTCGCCGAGGAGCGTCCCGGTCATTTCCGGGAGGCAGGCGGTGATGAAGTCGCTGGCCATATGCACGAGCCGGGGGCGGTCGACGCCGGCGGCCTCGGCAACGGCCTCGTAGCATTGGTTCCAGGAAAGCACCTCGTCGGAGGTGATGTGGAAGGCATGGCCGATGGCCTGTCGGTGGCCGAGCAATCCGACGAGCCCGCGCGCGAGGTCGGAGTTGTGGGTGAGGGTCCACAGGGACGTGCCGTCGCCGGGCACCGCGACCGGCAGGCCGCGGCGGAGGCGGTCCACGACGGTCCAGGGTTTGAGCCAGCAGTTGATGGCGAGCGGGATCATGGTCTCGCCGTAGGTCAGGGAGGGGCGGATGACGGTGATCGGAAAAGCCTCCTCGCGGTAGGCTCTGATCAGGCGATCCTCGCAGGCGATCTTCTCTCGGGAGTATTCCCAGAATGGATTGGCGAGCGGGGTGGATTCCGTGACGAGGTAGTGCCCCACGGGACGCTGGTAGGCACTGGCGCTGCTGATGAAGACGTATTGCGCCGTGCGCCCGCGGAAGAGTCGCAGGTCGCGCTCGATGTCGGCCGGGCGAAACGCGACGAAGTTCACCACCGCGTCCCAGGTCCGGTCGCCGAGCACGGCGGCGGTGGCGGCCTCGTCCTGGAGATCGGCGACGAGGCAGGTGGCGGCGGGCGGGGCGGCGGAGCGCTGGCCGCGGTTCAGCAGACAGACGTCATGGCCCCGTTCGAGGGCGAGGCGGGTGCAGGCGCTGGAGATGATGCCCGTACCGCCAAGAAGGAGGAGACGCATGGATCGGCCCGTTCTATTCCGCCGAGAAGGCGTAGACGGTCGTCGAGCGGAACGTGTCGCCCGGGCGCAGCACGACGGTGGGGAAGTTCGGTTTGTTGGGGGAATCGGGGAAATGCTGCGTTTCGAGGCAGACGCCGTAGGCGGGTTGGTAGGTTTTGCCGCCCTTGCCGGCGACGTTGCGGAGATGGATCGCGGTATAGATCTGCACGCCCGGTTCGGTGGTGCTGACCTTCATGCGGCGTCCGGAGGCGGGATCGAACAGTTCGGCGCAGGGAACGAGCTTTCCCGGCTTCCATCCGTTGAGCACGAAATTGTGGTCGTAGCCCTTGAGGGACTCGGGCAGCTGATCCCAGCGGGCCCCGATGGCCTGGGGCTGGCGGAAATCCAGCGGCGTGCCGGCCACGGAGCGGATCTCGCCGGTCGGGATCAGGGCGGCATCGGCGGGGGTGTAGTGATCGGCGTGGAGCTGGAGGACATGCCCGAGCACGTCGCCCTCCCCGGCGCCGCGGAGGTTGAAGTAGGCGTGGTTGGTGAGGTTGAGCACCGTGGGCCGGTCGGTCGTTGCCTCGTAGTCGATGCGCAACGCGTTGTCCTCGGTCAACGTGTACGTCACCGCCAGATTCAGATTGCCGGGATAGCCCTCGGCGCCATCGGGGCTCCGGTGCGTGAAGCGCACCCCGGGACCCGCGGGCGAGTCCAGCCGGGTGACTTCCCAGTTCTGTTTGTCGAGACCCTTGGGCCCGCCATGGATGTGGTTCGGGCCGTTGTTCGCCGCCAGCGTGTGCGTCCGGCCATCGATCGTGAACTTCGCACCCGCGATGCGGTTGGCATACCGCCCGGTCGTATTCCCGAAGAACGGATGGCCGCGCAGGTAGGTCTGGAGGTCGTCGAAGCCCAGGACCACGTCGGCCAGGCGCCCCTCGCGATCCGGCATGTGCAGTTCCGTGAACATGGCCCCGTACGACGTCAGTCGGGCCAGTCCGCCCCGTGCGTTGCGCAGGGTGATGGTCTGGATGGGGCGTCCATCCAGAAGGTGGGGGGTGTCGACGACCTCAATCATGCGCGCGTGGGTGGGAGGGTTCGATGGGCCGGAATCGGACGACGGACAACAGCAGCCCGACAGGACCCAGGCGGCCGCCAGGCCGAGCCAGGCGGAACGCAAATCAAAACGGGCCTCCGGGAAGGGCAGTGGAGCGGCATCCAGACGGCGGGACATGCGCGGTTGTAGGAGGGGCAAGCCGGGACCGTCAACGGAATCCTCGCCTCCCCCGCCGCGCCAAGCCCGTGGGAAGGTCTTCGGTAGCGGACAGGATGGGCGGGAGCCGCGACTGTCTGGGGTGGGACAGACAGGAGTGACTCGAAGACGGCTACGACCGCCCATCCTGCAAAGAACCCGGGAAACCAGGATGAGGATGAGCCACCTGGCTACCCGGCCATCCCTCGACATCCCGGTCAGCACGCCACGACGCCACGGAGAACGGGCACGGAGAGAATCACCTGGCGGTCCCGGACATCCACCTCCAACCGGGCACCCGGCTGATCAAAACTGTACCTGGCCCCGGTGATCGGTCCGGTCAGCACCAAGGCGGTCGGCCCGGTGTATTCCACCAAAACGCGGTGGTCCCCCATGGGATTGGGTCGGGCGCTTGGGTCCGCGGCTTCATGCGCGACCAAGCCCGACGTTGGCGACGGCTCCGAATTCCTGCTCATGGGTTGAAGAGCCTTCCGACGGTGGCATGCCCTACGACCGCGGCGCTCGAGGTTCGTTTTTGAGTTCGTTCGAACCACAGGAAGAACGCAGGATCCGGAAATTTCTTACAAGAAAACTTCTACAGAGATTTGCCTAATCGACCTACTGCCCTGTCCTCGGGGTGTTTCCCCGATCCCGCAGCGCCGGGCGCCGCCGTTCCGCTCGCTACGCCGGCGCCCTCATGGTCTTGGCCAAAATTAGTATCTCGCCGATGACCCTGGACATATCCAAGGCCATGCACATGTAGTAAATGTTCAGGGCCGCCCGACTGACCGCCGTCAGGGCCTCCATTTCCACGCCGGTCTGGGCCGCGATTCGGCAGCGGACCTCGATGCCGATGCGGTCCCGGGAGGGGGGAATGTGGTATTCCACGTCGCAGGCCGTAATGGGCAGCGGGTGGCAGAGCGGGATCAGGTCGCCGGTGCGCTTGGCGGCCAGGATCGCCGCGATGCGGGCCGTCGCCAGCACGTTGCCCTTGGCGATCAGGTCCGCCTCGATGAGGTCCAGAGTGGAGGGCTGGATCCGGATTTCGCCGGAAGCAACGGCTTCGCGGAGGACCACCGGTTTGCCCGAGACATCGACCATCCGCGCCGCTCCCGTGTCGTCCAGGTGCGTCAAACGGGCGGATTCACTGTGCGGAGCCATGACGCGGCTGAGTCTAGTCCGGACCCGCGATCTGTCGATTCCAGGGCGGGTTTTCCCCGCGGGAAGGGCCGCGACCCGGCGTGGAACGTTATTCCGCGAGCCATGACTCGATCGGGTTTTCCGCCCGGATCGTGAAGTGATGGCGACGCCACGCGGCATGGTTTCGCCACCACGTGTAGCGGGCCCGGTCATCGGGCAGGAGGGCCTCCCCGCGCCGCTTCAGTTCGGCCTCCAATCCGGCCGCGGCCTGGAGGCGGTCCGCCCAGGGCCGGTCGGTGTCCTTTTCGACGCGATCCAATTCCCGTTTCAGCGTGTCCTGGAGATTCCAGAGGGAGACCGCGACGTCGGGCTCGAGATTCAGCCGCCGGCCGAGCCGGACCAGGTGTTGGAACTCGTCGTTCTGGGCGCGCTGGAACTCGGCGTGGCGAGCCTCGCCGAGCAGTTCCTGGAGTCCTGCCTCGAGGATCTCCCGGGCCTTCTTATCGTTACCTTCCCTCCGCCCCTGTTGTTCGGTGGCTTCCCGCAGCTGGATGATCCCGGCCAGTTCCGCCTCGGTGAGATCGATGCCTTCCAGGAGCCGCAATGGCGCGTGCCGGGAGGATCGGAGTTGCAGTTCCTCCCGTTCCTCGGGCGAGAGCAGGGCGGCGATGCCGGCGTCCCGTTCGGCCACGAGACGCTGGATCTCGCGCTGATCCTCCTCCGTCGGGTCGCCGTGTTCGCGAATCGTCCGGATCGCTGCCGAAGCCTCCCGCCGCATCGCGAGGATCTGGTCCTGCACCCGCGACGGAAGGAACGAAAGGCGATCGTCGCCGCCGCCGGACTGGACCGGGTCTTCCGTGGCCTCGTTCGGCGGGAACAGGGAATCCAGGAGCGCCGATCGTTCGTCGTCGACTCGCCGCATTTCCTTGTCCTCCGCCTCCAGCCGGGCCTTGGAGGGCGGGCAAAGGAACGACCAGTATTGGGCGGAGATCCGTTCCATCCGGGTCCGGTTTCGCTCGACGAAGTTCCGATGCACGCCGGCCTGGATGATCGCCCGCACGGTCCATGAGGGGCAGCCGATGGCGCGCAGATCATCCCGGTAGTTTGCCCAGTCGTCCGTGCGGAGTTCGGACCACGAGAAGGGCGTGGTTCCTCCGGGTGTCGCCGGCGACGGCGCGGGTTCCGGACGCGAGCCGGGGTCGTGGTCGTGGGTGGTTGTGTCGGATCGGGTTGCGTGGGCGGACGCGGAAAGGGAGCGGGGCACGGGGCGGAACATGCCCGCCAGGGACAGGAGGAGGACGGCGTTGCATCCGAGCGAAACCCAGGACCAGGACCGGGCGTTCATGGGTCGCGCTCCTCCCACCCCCGTGACGCGGCCCGTCGCAGCCATTCCCGCAGTTCCCGATCCCGTGTTTCGGGCGGCACGCCGGCGAGCAGGGTCTGCATCTCGCCCCAGACCCGGTCGCGAGCCTGCCCGAAGCCGGCGCGGGCCCCCGCGGGATCGGCGGCCCAGCGGTCCCGCAGCGCGGAGGTTTCCCGGCGGAACCGCGACAGGGCGGCGTGCACGGCCCGGGGAACCTCGGGCGACAATCCGTGGTTCGCGGTCCAGTCGGAGACGGTCGAGAACTCCGAGCTCTGGCGTGCCAGCAGTTCCTCCGCGCGCTCGGCGCCCAGAATTCGGCGAATGGCCTCTTCCCGCGCCTCCTCGGGAACCGGCGGGGCATCTCCTTCCTCGGACAGGAGACCGCGCAGGGTGGCGGCATTGCGCACGGTCTCCGCGGTTCTGGGATCCAGCCACGGCGCCAATTGCCGAAGTTCGTCGGGAGTGATGCGGATCGCTCCGAAGGTCTGGTCGCTCTCCTCGTTCAGCACGGAGGCGGCCTGCACGCGGAGCGTCGCCTCGGCGAGTTCGGCATCGGTCAGGGCCGCGTGCAACCGGCGTTCGAGGGCATGCGACTCGGCCTGGATCTCGTGCCATTCCTCCGGCAGGAGAATTCCGTGCGAGCGTCCCCCCCAACTGCTCGTCAACGCCTTGGCTTCCCCGAAGACAGCCAGCGCCGCCTCCCGGCGTTCCCGAGGCACGAAGCCGGCCACCGCATCCACGACCAACCGGATCCTCAAATCGTCCTCGCCTTGGAGAAACCGGGCGCCTTCACAGCCGAATTCGCGTGCCAGGGCCGCGAACGATGCCATCCGGGAACGATGCGCAGCGTCCCGTTCGTCCTGCGCCGCTCCCCGTGCCGACCCCGTCCGCCAATAGTTCGTCCCGGTCGGTGGCGCCTCGGCGAGCCGGGCCATCTCGTGCGTCGACGTCGCCTCGAGAATGTCGCAGACGGTCTCGGGAGGACACCCCGCCTCGCGCAACCGGAGCGCGGACTCCCGCAGGTTCGTCGACATCAGCCCGGACCAGATCCGGGCACGCTCGGCGGATGGGTCGTGGCGGGGTGGTCCGCCCGCACGCCGCGGGGCAAAGGCGCCGTTCGGGGCGGGTGCGGGTTCGGCGGCTCCGACCCGGACGCCCTGGGTTGTCGCCGCCCGCGCCTCTCGATTCCGACGGGCGCTCCAGAGCAGGAGGGCGAGCAGCAGCACGTTGACGAGGACGCTGGCCCGGAGGACGTCCCGCCAGCGACGCGGCGACGGGGTGGGGGGAGCGTCGCGTTTCATGCGGGCCCTTCCCTCCCTACGGCACCAGCACCACCCGATAGAACCGCGCCGTGCCCTCCGAGGTATCGGCGTCGGCGGCACGCAACTCGAAGGGCGACGAGCTCGGGCGCACCGTCTCCGTCCACGGCGTCCAGGACCGGAAGTCCGCGGTGGCGTCGACCCGGTAGCCGGGGCCGATCTCGGCGTCGATCCGGAGGAGAAGTTCCCCGGCAAGGCGTTGCGCCGACACGATGCGCGGCGGCCCGAACGCCACGGTCGCGTTGCCCAGGCCGGGGGTGGGCCTCGCGAAGGCCTGAAACGCACCCGCGGCCCCGTCGGGAAGCCGCCCGAGCGAGACGTCGGGCTGTTGCCGCCCGAAATAGACCTCGTCGATCACGCGTCCGGACGGGTCGAGGAGGAGCAAGGCCTCGCCGCCGGCGGCGAGCTGGAACCCGGCGTGTCCGGGCCCCGCTCCGGGCCGTCCGTCGGCCTCGATGCGCAGAAACCCTTTCGAATCCAGGAAGCTCAGCGGCGGGAACGTCCAGGCCGCGGCGCCGGTCAGGCCGGGATCGTCGGTGAGCTGGAGCCCGGCGAGCGGCACCGGCGCGGCGCCGGGATGGTGCAGTTCCACCCAATCCCCTCCGACCAGGGACGTGGCGAGGAACTCGTTGATCCGAACCGTGTCGGGGCTGCCCAGGACCGCCGCCGCGGCATTCGCGGCCCCGGGCGTCGGGTGAGCGTCCGCGCGCCAGCCCGTCGCCGTTCGCCCCAGGGACAGCCCGCGCGCCTGGGGGCCGAACTCGATTCCGTCCACGAGCCGTCCGCGCACATCGAACAGGAAGAGACCGCCGCCGCGGCGTCCGAGGGCGAACCCGGTGTTGAATCCCCGCCCCGGGTCCGTCGAGGCGGGCAGCGTGCCATCGCAGCGAATCACGACGAAGCCGCCGGCGGGAACGCGGGTGCCGGACGGGAAGGTCCAGGCGTCCGAGCCGATCCGGTCCGGGCTCAACGTCAGGCCCGCGAGGTCGGCGGTTTCGCTCCCCGGGTTGTGCAGTTCCACCCAGCCCGCCACCAGCTGGCCCGGGGAGTCGGGCAGGGGTTCCACGGCCCCGGCGAGCAGTTCGTTCAGCACGGGCCCGCGGTATTCGGCGAGGAAGTTGCCTGCCCCCGGACTCGAGGTTCCCGCGAACGCCGCGAGGGCCGCGCCGCCGTCGGGCAGGCGGCCTCGGGATTCACCCGTCTCCTGGGGTCCGTAGTCGAGGCGGTCGAGTTCGGTCCCGGCCGAATCGAGCAGGGCCACGAAGCCGCCCGCCGCGGGCAAGCGAAGGTCGAGGTGCGTGGCGCCCGGTTGTTCATCGGCCACGAGCACCAGGAATCCGCCGGGCGGCACGAACGTCAGCGGGCTCACCCGCGCCGTGCCGTTCGTCGTCAGAACCTGATACCCGCCCACCGCCGCCGGCCGCGCCGGGTCCCGGTTGAACAGTTCCACCCAATCGTCGGCGCCGGAAACAGGGTTCGCCAGGATCTCGTTGATTGCCACCGTCCCCGCGGGCGCGGGTTCCCGCGCCACGTTGGCGGCTCCCGGCGTCGGGGAAGCCAATCCCCAGGCTTCGTCCCCGGCCCCGATGCGCGCGACGCTGGCCCCGTCGATCTGCGCGCCGTAGGTCAGGGCATCGACGCGGGTTCCCGAGGGATCGAACAGCGAGACCGTCTCGCCCTCCCGATCCAGGGCGAAACCGGTTTCCGAAGGGCCCGTCGGCGTGCCCGCCACGGTTCCCCGGCACGTCACCACCAACCGTCCGCCGGACGCCAGCACCGTCCCCGCCGGAAACACGTACCGCCGCGGGTCGCTGTCGTCCGTCAGGCTCCAGCCTCCCAGATCGACCGGCGCCGCGCCGGCATTCCGGATTTCGATCCAATCCGGCGAGGGCCCGTCCCCGGTGGCCAGGATCTCGTCGAGACGCACCTCGGGCGGGCCGGTTGCCGGGGTTGGCGTGGTGCCCGGGGTGCCGTCCCGTTCAAGGCTCGCGCGCCAGTGGGCGGGCGCGTCGGGATCGGCCCGGGGATCCAGCAGTTCCAGCGACGAACCGGCGCCATCCGCCGCGCGGGGCCAGCCGCCCGCGTCGTCGTAGTCGACCGATACCACCGTCCGTCCCGCGCGATCCCGCAGGGCCAACCGCTCGCCGCCGTCGGAGAGCGATCCATCGAACCATCCGAACACCGCCACGCCGGGATGCCGGGCGCGGAAGGACGTCGATCCCAGCCCCGACGCCAGCACGACCGTCCGGCCCGCCTCCAGGACGGCCCCGGGCGGGAAGACGTACGCGATGCCGTCGAAGGAGAACCCCGTCGCGTCCACCGGCACGGCTCCGAAGTTGCGGACCTCGACGAACTCGTAGGGATCGCCGTCCGGCGGATGATAATGGATCTCGGTGATTGCGAGCGTGACGCCGGCGGGGCCGACCTCGAACCGGGCCTCGGCCAGCGCGCTCCATTCGTTGCCGAGTTGCGTGCGCGCCTTGACCACGGTGGTCGTCTCGAGCACGAGCGGCGTCCGATAGGGAAGGGCGGTGGGCGCCACGGTCGCGGCGTGCGGCACGCGTGGATCGGAGCCGTCGGTCGTGACGTACACCGAGCCGGAGGGCGCGCTCAGCGCGAGGGCAAACCCCGCCGGCACGCGTCCCCCGTGGACGTTGAATACGGGCGCGACCGCGTTGGCGGGGTAAAGCCCCGCCGCCTTGAGCTGTCCGAGCAACGTCGCGGTGCGTCCCGGAAAGTACTGGGACTTCAGGCGCTGCCATTCGGGCCGGAAATGCCCGTCGCGGGTGTAGAGGACGTACGGCCCGCTCGAGTACGCGTGCACGTCGCGTCGGTAATCGCCCCAGCGCGCGCTCTCCGCAACCATCGGGAGATCCAGGGCCGCGGCCCAGCGGTCGAAGCGGGCGGACACCGCGGACGGCACGAGCGCGCCATCCTGAAACAAGTGGCGCTGCACGCGGTCCGCGAAGTCCATCCGGTACTGGGGATTCGGCAGCATCCGGGCATGCAGGCCGGAGGGCTGGTCGGTGCGCGTTACGATGTTCTGCGCGGGCGAATTCAGCATCAGTTCGCCGTCCCAGGCCTGGTACCGGAATCCCGCGCCCGCCACGCGGCGCCGGCTGGCGTACCAGTTCTTGTCCGTGAACCAGTCCTCGTGCCCCGTGTAGAAATGGAGCAGCAGGTAGTCGATGTAAGCCGGCACGTCGAGGTACTGCTTCATCCGTTCATAACCCGCCTGAGTCTCCACTCCCGTCAGCGCCCGCATGGCGTTGTACGCGGTCATGTTCCCGTCCACCGCCGCCCCTTCGTTCACCACGTCGTATTCCTCCTTCGCCCCGCCCAGGTACGCCGCCGCGAAGGCCGCGTCCGGTCGTTCCACGGCGTCGTACACGCCCCAGTAGAGCCCGTTCACGTAGAGGTGGAAGAAACGGCTGTGCGACGCCAGCCCCCCCATCGCCCGCTGGCTCTCCTTCATCCACGCGTCCCGCATCCGCAGACCCCGCGGGCGCTGCTCCCCGTTCCAGTGCATCCACGAGTTGTTGAAGTCCGCCCGGATCGTCAGCGTGTCGAACTCCTCCAGCGGTCCGTCCGGAAACACCCGATGCCGCAGCTTCGCCGGGCCGTAGTCCCCCTTGAACACCAGCCGGAACGCGTGCTTCCCCGTCTTCACCGGGTCCCGCACCGAGTTGCCCTGCATCTGCACCCCGCAGTTCGCCTGCACCGTCCCGCCCCCCGCCCAGTCGATGATCTCCGCCGAGGCCGGGCGCTCCCACGACGGCCCCCGGGCCTGTGACTTCGGATAGATCCCGTTCGCGTTGTCGAACAGGTCCGCCGGACGCGCCACGATCGACAACACCGGCAGCGCCTTCAGCGCCGGCACCACCTCGTCGCGATACGCCGGCGCGTCCACGATTTCCGGGTCCATCTCGTAGTCCGCCGTCCACGTCCGGCCCTGGGTGTCGATCCAGCGATCCGGCACGCCCCGGGGCAGCGCCGGTTGCCGCGCGACCTGCCCCGGAAACACGTAGGTGTGCGTCGTGCTCGCCGACGGCAGATGCCCCGCGGCGAAGGCCGCCGCCCGGAACACCGACGTGCCGACGACCTGGATGGGCCCGACGTAGACCGTGCCGGTGGTGGACGTCGGCTCGTTTCCGTCCGTCGTGTACCGGATTTCCGCGCCGGGCATCGCCGACGAAAGATGGAGTTCGAAGGGCCGCTCGAACACGCCGCGACCCACGTTGAAGTCCACCGGGGGCAGCACGCCGGTGATCGTGCTCGTGCCGTTGGGCGCGCCCGGCGTGGGCGTCGTGAAATGCCGCGGGCGATCCGCGAGGTCGAACCCGTACGACACGTCGTTCCGCTGCACCGGATACGCCGGAGCAAACTCCGCGACCCGGCCGCGCGGCGCATCGGCGTCGTACAAACCCAGGTACTCGCCGTCGCTCCCGAGCTTGAAGTTCGTGTGCAACCGTCCTCCCGCCGTCGCCGGCTTGCGGTCCTTGCCCGACGCGAACACGACCAGGTACCCACCCGGCGCGATGCGCGCGTCGGGAAACACCCATTTGCCCGGGTCCTCGGGATCGTCCGTCAACGCCCAGCCGCGCAGGTTCGCCTCGGTCGTGCCGCGGTTGTGCAACTCGATCCAGTCCTGCAACTCGTCGTCCTCGTCCCGCAGCCCCGCGTCGCCCCCATAACCCGCGAGGATCTCGCTGATCCGGACAGGTTGGTACTTGAACTCCGGGTCCACCGTGGCCGTCCAGCCCCCGCCCGCGAACGCGTTCGCCGGCGTCGCCAGGTCCTCGATCCCGTGCCCGGTCACCCAGTCCAGCGTCACCGTCCCCGTCGCGACCGGGGCGAAGCGGAACACATAGGGCCCCCCGCCCGAACCCGCGACGGACTCCGCCGTCCCATTCCCGACCCGCAGATCCGCGGCATCCACGCCCGTCACCGCTTCCGAGAATCGCACCTCCACCTGCGTCAGGGCGCGGACCGTGTTTCCGGGGGCGGGGGTAATTTCCGCCACCGTCGGCGCCGTGACATCGACCAACCGGTAGCTCCACTCCGCCGCGGGTGCCGTGGCCTCGAAGCGATTCGGAGGCTCCCCGAAGTCCGTGATGCCCGCACCCGGGTCCCAGGAAATCCGCACGTCGCCGTACGCCGGTTGCTCCACCGCGAAGGTGTAGGTGTCGCCTCCGCCCGCCACGCCCATCGCGGGACGCTGGTTTACGAGGAGGTCCGAGAAACCGACGCCGGACACCGGTTCGGAGAACACGACGGTCACGGAAGTCAGGGCGCCCACGATGCCCGGGGGTGGCAGGACCTCGCGCAGTCTGGGCGGCGCGGCGTCGCGTGCGGTGGCCGTCAGCTGCAGGGTGAAGACGAAATCGCTGCTGGTCCGCGACGTGTTGAAGGCCTGCACCGCGAGCTGGTTGTCGCCCTCCTGCAGCCATGTCTGGGGATTCGGCAAGGTGTATTCCACCCATTCCAGGGGCTCCGCCGGGCTGCCCGTCGACAACGCGTTGAAGGCGAAATTCGCGCCCGACTTGTTGAAGTTCGTCACCGCCGTCCCGTTGATCCAGAGCGCGAAGCCGTCGTCACAGAAAAACCGCAGCCTCAGCGTCCCCATCGCCGCCAAACCCGACACCGGCAGCGTGCGTCGCAGGTACAGGCTCGTGTAACCGCTCCGCATGTCCGGCAGGACCGTGTTCCCGGTGTAGACGTTGTCCGTGTCGTAGTAGAACGGCGCCGCGCCGCGCGCCCAACCCGCATCGTCGAAGTCCGCCCTCCGCCACGCATCGACCGGTGCCGACGCTTCGCTGGTCCCCTTCCGATAGGCCCACACCGCGTTCGTCGCCACCAGGACCTGCGCCGGCGCGGCCAGGGCCGAAGCGGCCAGGAGCACCATCGCAAGGCAACGCCGTGACCTCGCGGGCAGCCAAGAACAGGAAAAATGGGAAGGATGCAAGGCAGGCATGGGACGACCTCGCCAATCAACCCCAGCTCCCGCGATCCGGAAAGCGCTTTGTCGGAGGCGCACGCCGATCCTGAGGCCCCTTTGTCGGGGCGGCCCTGCGCGGGTCCGCCCCCTTGCCCTTGCCTAACCGAACACGTCTTTCCGCAGATCGCGCAACGTGAACCATTCCCCCGCCCCCGCCTCGACTCCCCGCATTCTCCGTGCCCCATCCTTCCGCTTCCTCCCGAACTTCTCCCGGTGCTGCCGGAACACCCCCTCCACGAACTCCCGACTCCC
>CAZSOV010000075.1:0-28683 GCA_964608505.1 uncultured Verrucomicrobiota bacterium | reverse complement strand
TCCGCCTCCTCATGTCGGCGGCTACGCCCCGGCACTTCGCGCACCGCACCTCGTACCCGACGAGGTCACGAGGCGGACCCTTTTCGGTCACCCCGTTCGCTCCGCACGTCGGCTGGTGCGGGAACCCGGCGTGGGGTTGCACCGCCCCCCCCGGACGCCTATCGCCCGCGCGTAGCCTGCTCCGGAGGCAGAGTATTGCCAACCCGCACCTCGCGCGTCCCTTCGCCAACGGGAACCACCTGTTCCCTGCCTCCCGGCCAGCGCACCCACAACGCCCGGGCGCCGTCCCCGGCACCCAGAACCACGGCAGGCGAGTCCTGCGAGCCATGGCCGGCGCCCGCCACGACCTCCCGAACCGGTCCACGCCGCCCATCGGAATAGACCACCCTTAGGTGCGCCCCGATGCCATCGGGGTTCAATCCACTCCCGGCCAGAACCACCCGCCACCCGGGGCGTGCCGCTTCGTTGACGTACAATTTCGTGGTTCCCCCGTTCTGCGTGACCACGAGATCCACGCGACCGTCGTGGTTGAAGTCCGCGAGCGCTGCCCCGCGTTGTTCGCCATCCAACCGTACTCCGGACGCCACCCCGTCGAGCGCCACGAACGTCCCGTCCCCGCGCCCGCGCAGCCAGAGCCCCTGCCCGGCATCCTCCCGCGAGAGATCCGAGAGGGTCCCCAGTAGATTCTGCCCGAGGAAGACATCCTCGGCGCCGTCGCCATCGGCGTCCCCCACCTGCACGGCGAAGACCGGCGCGATCTGGGCGGCCACGGGCAGCGTTCGTCGTTCGAAATGCCCGCCGCGATTGAGGAAGACCGCGGTCTCGAGCGTCGTGGCGTCGAGATGGCGCGTCCCATTCGTTCGCGATCCCAGCATCTCCCGGATCGTCGTCCGGGCAAACGCGGCGTGGGTGGGATACCGCGAGTTCAACTCGGGCCATCCGGACGCGAGGGAGGACCGACTGCGCAGGGGCCGCCAGGACTCGCCGGTTCCCCACGCCTCCGCCAGGTCCACCTGCCCGTTGCCATCCCAGTCTCCGTAGTAGAGGCGCAGCTTCCCGGCATGAGGTTCGTAGTGGCTGTTCCGGCCCCGATTCCCCGCCACCAAATCCAGCCGGCCATCGCCGTCGAAATCACCGACCGCCAGGCCGCTCCACAGTCCCTTCCAGTCCTCCAAACCCAGTTCGCGCGTCCGATCCGCGAACTGCCCCCCCTGATTGACGAGGATTCGGACGGGACCCCACTCCGTGGCCAGCACCAGATCGGGGTCGCCGTCCCCGTCCAGATCCGCGAGCACGGCGCCGGTCACCAGACCGAGCGCCTTCCATGCCTCGCTCGAAGCCGGGTCCAGTTCCAGTTGCCCGCCCTGGTTGCGCCAGAACTGCGCGGGGGCCGGCTCCGGGTACCGCCCCGGCACGAAACGCCCGCCCACGAACAAATCGAGGTCGCCATCCCCGTCGATATCCCCCAGCGCCAACGGGCCGGGGCAGAAGGCGCCGAGGGAGCGGACGATCGGCTTCCCCGGGTTTCCGGCGGGAAACCGAACGAGATCGCCGGGCACCTCGCCTCCCCGTTCGTGGGTCGAACTCGCCAGCAGCACGGAACGTCCACCGGTCCCATCAGGCCAGACCACGACGGATCCCGTTTCACCCGGGGGCATCCCGACTCCTTCCAGCCGGCGAAAGCGCTTCCCATCCTCGTTGAGGAAGAACGCCGGGGCCTCCCCCGGGGACGCCGCGATAAACACATCCTCCCAACCGTCCCCGTTCCAATCCACCCAGGCCACCCCCGGTCCCGAACGGCCCAGTCGCCGGGGCAGCATCGGCTGTCGGGCCAGTTCATCGAACGCCTTTTCCACGTGCCGGTGAACCAACCCATTCGTCGACTCGCGGAACCACGGTCGGACCACGTTTCGCGCCTCGTCGCGCGGAACCTGGGGCGCCGCCCGCGCCTCGAAGACCTCGTAGACCCGGTTGGCCTCGACCCCGAGCAGCTCGCTCCGGCGCCCCCCGCGCCAGAGCACCTCGAGCCGGGCTTTCCCTGCGTCGCCCTGTTTCGCCGCGAAGACGCGCACGGCTTCGTCCCCCGAGAGATAGCGCCCGCCGCAGATCATCTCCTGGCTCTGTTCGAGTCCGTCCCCGACCAGGCGAAGCCGCGCCCCGATCCCGGACGGGTTGGCCCCGGCGCCCCGCAGCCGAACGGCGATCCGCGGTGCGGCGCCGTCGTTGCGATACAGGCCCGGTGATTCGTTCAGGTGGTTCACCACCACGTCGAGATCCCCATCACCGTCCAAATCGCCGAGAGCCATCCCGTGCGACACGCCTTCGTGATCGAATCCCCAGCCGCCGGGTGCCGGCTCGAACGTGCCGTC
Organism: uncultured Verrucomicrobiota bacterium; assembly: GCA_964608505.1. Lineage (GTDB taxonomy): Bacteria > Verrucomicrobiota > Verrucomicrobiia > Limisphaerales > CAIMTB01 > CAIMTB01. The sequence goes on along the minus strand of CAZSOV010000075.1, from coordinate 26,314 downwards.
ACCCCGGTTCCGGAACGCCGCGTTCCGCGTCCGAAAGGGCGGGTGGATCCGGCGTGAACGCTTCTTCTGGGCCTCCGTCATCTGGCGCAACCGAACCCGCAGCGCGTCGTTGCTGTCCTGGTCCATCACGTCCAGATCGAACCCGTTCGTCACCAGCAAATCCTCGTAACCATCCAGGTCCACGTCGAGGAAGGCCGGGCACCAGGACCAATCCGTAGCCGCCACCCCGGCGAGCCACGCCACCTCGGCGAAAGTCCCGTCCCCGCGCCCCCAGAAGAGGGTGTTTCGATTGAAGGCAGGACGCGCCTCGCTCCGCTCCACTTCGGCGGGGTCGGGGCGATCCCGCATCAACTGCGTCAATCTCCGCTCCGGCTCCCGCGCCAGCATGTCCGTCACCAGGAAGTCCACCTGCCCGTCCCGGTTCACGTCCGCGAAATCGACCGCCATGGCCGATCGGCTGCCATGCCGGATCGAATTTCGTCCGATGGCCCGAAATGTCCCCTGCCCCGAGTTGATCCAGATCCGGTCGGGCGAGGCGTTGTCGTTGCACACGTACAGGTCCGGCGCCCCGTCCCCGTTCAGGTCCCGGAACATCGCCGCGAGACCCCAATCCCGGTACGGCGCGACCGCCTGGCCGTCCTCGTCCCGGAACATGCCGGGCTCGTCCTGGATGGCCGTGAACCGCCCCTTCCCGTCATTTCGGTACAGACCGTGCACCTCCGGAAGTTCCCGGACACTCCCGTCCGGCAGCGCCTCGAAGCGCCCCTTCCAACGCGGCAGCGTCGCCGGTTCCCCGTTCACCTTCAGCACCGCCCACCCGTCGCCGCGCTTCGCCAGCGCGAACCGGATCGTCGGGTCCGCCAGATGCATCACGTCGATGTAGTGCGTGGAATAGATGTCCAGATCCCCGTCCCCGTCGATGTCCGCCAGGGCCAGCGTCGTCCCGGACGCGGTCCGGGAAAGTCCCGATTCCTTCGCTTCCGACCAGCGCCCCGCGCCGTCGTTGAGGAACAACCGGGTGCCGCTCGCGATGCCGTTGACCAGCAGGTCCAGATCGCCGTCACCGTCGACCTCCGCCAGCACGGCACCGGTCGAGAACTGCCCGTCGCATGCCGCGTCGCCCGCGTCGACCTCCTGGAACTTCCACTCCCCCAGGTTGCGAAACAGGCGATTGCGGCTCTCCAGTCCGCAGAAATAGAGGTCGATCCGCCCGTCCCCGTCGATGTCCCCCAACGCCACGCCCGAGCCGTTGTGCGCCACGAAATTGGTCAGGAACGCATCCGCCCCCAGGACGTTGGTGAACCCCACCCCCGCCGCGGCAGCCGGCATCGCCGTGAACCCGCCGCGGCCCGCCGGGTCCGCCGGCAGCCGCAGTTCCCGAACCCGGTACCCATCCGCCTCCGTCCATTCCGCGGCACCCAATCCGGCCCCGCATAGCAGCAGCAAGGGAACCCGGCACAACAGCCACTTCGGCCAGGCCGGGCACTTCCCTCCCGGCATGCACCGCGCGTCCTGCTCCATGCTCATGCGTGGCCCCCACCGTCGCGTCACGCCTTCGACGCCGGTTCCGCGATCAGATCGTAGTCCGTGTGCCCAATCACCCGGACCTCGGCGAACTCCCCGGGCGTCAGCCGGCCCCGCACGTAGACCCGTCCGTCGATGTCCGGCGCGTCCGCCTCGCCTCGCGCCACCCAGTAGGTTCCCCGCCTTCCGCCGGTCTTCCCGACCACGGCCGGCACGGGCTCGGCGCCGTCGCGCATCAAACCGTGTTCCCAGGACGAAACCTGGGCCTGCTGCAGCTGCTGTTCCGCGGCCGCCCCTTCCACCAGCACCCGCATCGTGCTCCCGACGAACCGACGGGAGACCTCGCGCGCCACCTCGTGCTGCGCGGCCATCGCCAGTTCCCGGCGCTTCTGACGCGTCTTCAGGGGCACCTGTCCGGCCATCCGCCCCGCCACCGTCCCGTCTTCCTGGGAGTACGCGAAGATGCCCAGACGCTCGAACCTCGTCTCCCGGATGAACTCGAGCAGGGTCTCGAAGTGTTCCTGGGTCTCGCCGGGAAAACCGACGATGAAGGTCGTCCGGATCGCGATGCCCGGAACCCCCGCCCGGATCCGCGCGATCAGATCGCGGATGAACTGTCCGCTCGTCTCGCGCCTCATTCTCGCCAGCAGATCGTCGTGAATGTGCTGCAAGGGCATGTCGACGTACCGCACCACCTTCCGGCAGGCCGCCATGGTCTCGATCAACTCGTCCGTCCAGTGCGCCGGATGCGTGTACAACAGCCGGACCCAGAAGTCGCCCTTCACCCCCTCCAGTTCCCGCAGCAACGAGCACAGCGTCGTGGCGTCCTTCGGCAGCGACTTCGTCGCCGCTCGAAACCGATCCGGGGACGCGATGGCCCGGCTGTGTCCCGCCCGCAGGTCCAGCCCGTAATAGGTCGAGTCCTGGGAGATGAGGTTCAATTCGCGCACCCCGTCCTCGACGGACCGACGGACCTCCTCCACCACGTCGGCCTGCGCCCGGCTGCGATGCGCCCCCCGCATTCGGGGGATGATGCAGAAGCTGCACGGGTGATTGCAGCCCTCGGCGATCTTGACGTACGCGAAGTGTCGCGGCGTGAGCCGGAATCGAGGCGTGTCCCAGTGGGGGACATAGTTGGGGCGCACGTGCACGGTCACCGCCGCTCCCTCCCCGTCCGCGGATTTGGCCGCCGGCGTACGGCGGGTCGGCCCAGAGCCGTCCGTGCCGCGCACGTTTTGGCCCTGCTCAGGTGGGTGCCCATGCGCATGATCCCGGTCATGGTCATGGTCATGGTCATGGGCGTGTCCGCGCCCCCCGCCCGCCGTCTTGTCGAGCTCCGCCAGTTTCGCCTTCACCTTGCCCGAACGCTCCTTCCCGACCCGACCCGACGGCGTGCCCAGCTTTCCGGCGCGACTCGCAATCGCATTCTCCACGATCCCGCCGACGCCCTCCACCTGGTCGATGCCCATGAACGCATCCACCTCGGGCAGGAGCTTGGGAAGGTCGTTCCGAAACCGCTGCGGCAGACAACCCGACACGATCAACGCCTGGTCGGGGCGCCGTTGAGCCCGGAGTTGTCCCGATTCCAGGATGGCATCCACGCTCTCTTCCTGGGCGGCGTCGATGAACGAGCAGGTGTTGACGATCAACGCGTCTGCCTCCGCCGGGTCGTTCACGATTTCCACGCCGTCCTTCAGGAGTGACCCCAGCATGATCTCGGCGTCGACGAGGTTCTTGGCACAACCCAGGGAGATGAGACCCACCCGGCGCGGGCGGCGACTTCCGACGGATGACGAATCCAAATTGGATGCAGGATTTCCCCTCACAGGCTGGACACCCTATCCACCGGAGTTCCGCCTGGGAAGGCCCTGGCGCGCCGCCGGACAAGGGCACCCAGGGCGATTGACAAAGTCGATGGGGGCCCGCGACCGGCTCCCCGCCCTAGCGTCTGCGCGACGGCGGGCCGGGTCGCGGGGCGATCGAAGCAGGCGAATCGAGAGGCGAAGCCTGCGACTCGGCAGTCGCCGGCCCCACATCGCAGTTCCACGCAGGACTTTGTCAACGGCCCTGCGAGGGCACCGGGCCTACCGGCTGCAGGCCGCGTGCCCCCCACGCGGCAACGTGCCTTGCCCGCCCTCAACCCCCCGGTCCATCCCCGGCGCCGTCGCGGAGGAGGAACGCGATCAGGTAGCGCAACCGTTGTTCCAGGTCGACCGTCTCCAGCATCACCTGGCGTTGCCGCGGGTCGGGCAGAAGCGTGCACGACACCAGATCCGCCAGCATGCCCGGGTCCCGGATCTCCACCAGGGAACGCAACAGGTCCGCGGCGGGGTTGGAAGCCGGTTCCCCGCCCTTCGAGCCCATCTCCTCCAGCAGCTTGAGCGCGGAGGGCAGCCCCTGGCGAAACCGCTCGCCCACGATCTCCCGCACCTGGATCGCCAGGGCATCCAGCCGCGTCGGGTCGGGCGCCACCGATTCCATCGCCTGAAGCGAATGGACGCGATAGGGACGCTTGCGCAACACGCGCCCCAGGCTGACCCGGGCCAGGCCCTGAAGAATGATGTTCGAGGTTCCGTCCGGGTTCTCGACCGCCGCGCGAATCACCCCCACCCCAGCCACCTGGGCCGGGGTCTCGGCCTCGGCCTCGGGACGTTGCATGGCCACGCAATAGAGCCGGTGCGTGTCGAGGGCGTTTCGCAGCATTCGCCGATACCTCGGCTCGAAGACGAAAAGCGGCATGATCGCGTGAGGGAACAAATTCACGCTGGGCAGGATCATGACCCCCATGCTCTTCGGCAGTACCATTGCGGCGAAACTAGGGGGCCCCGCCCTGATTGCAAGTTCGCCCCCCGCCCCCCCGCGGGCAAAGTTGCCAAAGCCCGGCCCTGCACCCAAAGTGGCCCCATGAAGGTGCTCGCAGGAGTCCTCGTTCTCGTCATCGCCGGCCTCGTCTGGGCCGTCGCATCGCTCGACCGCACGCGCAAGGAACTGGCCGCGCAACTCGCCACGGAACAGCAGGGTCGGCAAAGCAACGAAATCGTCATTCTCGACTTCTCGAACCGCTGGGCCATGACCCGCCGGACCCTGGAGGAACAGAAGTCGGTCAATGTCACCCTCGAAACCAACCTGACGGCCCGCGCCAGGCAACTGGAGACCCTGCGCACCGAGATCTCCGGTCTGAATTCCGACCTCGCCAAGACCAAGGCCGAGGTCAAATCCGCCCAGGAGGAAATCGCCAAACGCGACGCCCAGATCAACACCCTCGAAAACCGGAACGTCGATCTGACCAAGCAGATGGGCGACCTCGAGGCCTCCATCGCCGGCCTCGAACAGAAAATCAACGAAACCGAGCGCCGGCTGGCCACCTCCGAGGGCAACCGACAGGACCTCCTCCGAGAACTCAAACGGCTCCAGACCGAGAAGCTCTCGCTCGAAAAGCAGCTCAACGACCTCGCCTTCGTCCGCGAGCAGGTCCGCAAGCTGAAGGAGGAACTCACCATCGCCCGCCGGCTCGACTGGATCCGGCGCGGACTCTACACCTCCACGCCCCGCAAGGGTGTCGAGACCCTGTCCACGCTCACCTCCGCGCCGCGCACCAGGGACACGAATGCCGCCCCGGGCTCCGTGGGCGCCGACGCCCCCAGCCTGGATGTCGAGCTCAAGACGTCCGGCGAGGTCAAAATCACCCCCCCCGCCCCGGCTGCCGTGCCCGCCCCCAAGCCCCAGTGATCGAGCCCGCCCACGGCCCCCCACCGTCCGGTTCCCCGCCTCCCCTCGTGGATTCCCACGGTCGGGTCCTGCGCGACCTGCGCCTCAGCGTCACCGATCGCTGCAATTTCCGCTGCGTCTACTGCCTTCCCGAAACCGAGGAGGCCGCCAACTTCTACCGGGGCCGATTCGATCGCCTCCGCCAACCGGCTCCCGCCCCGCCGACGCCCATTCTCCGGGAATGGAAGCCCCGCTCGGAACTGCTCTCCTACGAGGAACTCGCCCGCGTCGCCCGGCTCTTCGTCCGCCTCGGCATTCGCAAACTGCGCCTGACCGGCGGCGAACCGCTGCTGCGCGCCGACTTGCCCCGACTCGTCGCCGCCCTGGCCGCGATCCCCGCGGTCGAAGACCTCGCGATGACCACCAACGGCTTCCTTTTCGCCCGCCATGCCGAACGCCTCCGCGAGGCCGGCCTCCGCCGCGTCAGCTTCAGCCTCGATTCCCTCGACCCGCAGACGTTCCGCAAGATGACCGGACGCGATGGCTGCAAGGAGGTCCTCGAGGCCATCCATCTGGCACGCCACCTCGGCTACCAGCCCGTCAAGGTCAACGCCGTCATCATCCGGGACCTCAATCACCACGAGATCGAGGAACTCGCCGAGTTCGCCCGCCGCGAGGAACTCGCCCTCCGCTTCATCGAGTTCATGCCTCTCGACTCCGGGCGCACCTGGCTGAAGGAACTGGTCGTCCCCGGTCGGGAAATCCTCGACCGCCTGCGCCAACGTTTCGACCTCGTCCCCCTGGCGCCCACGCATGCCGCGGAAACCGCCCGACGTTGGAGCATCGCCGGTTCCCGGGCCGAGATCGGCATCATCGCCCCCGTGACCGAGCCCTTCTGCGGCCACTGCAACCGCATCCGGCTCACCGCGGACGGCCAGATCCGCACCTGCCTCTTCAGCCTCGACGAACACGATCTCAAGTCCCGATTCCGCGCCGGGCTCGACGACGATGCGCTGGTCCCCTGGATCCGCGAGGTGGTGCTTGGCAAGGAGGATCGCCATCACATCGGCGAGCCCGGATTCCAGCAGCCCGCGCGCACCATGAGTTGCATCGGTGGCTGATCCGGACGCGGGATCGGCTCCGCCGCGACGCCGTCCGGCTGCCGAATCCCGTCCCCCGGCCTACCGCACCTCGAACCATCGATTCCGCAGGTCCGGCTTGCCGGCCGCCTCCTCGAGTTCCACCACGAGATCGTCGCGGCAGGCCTTCCAGCTCAGCCCGAACAAGAGGGACGCGATCACCGCCCATGCGACCGGCCATGCTCCCCACCCACCGTCCCCGAAGGCGTGCATCAGCTGCATCACCCCCAGAATCCCCGCCGACAACACCGCCGCATAATAGAAGCGCGTCCCGTCCATCTTCAGCGCCGCCCCCAGAAACCAAATCCCCGCCAGCGCCGCGTCCGCGGTCGTCAACAGAACCCCCGCGGCCAACAACCGAAGCGCCGGTACCCAGGACCCGTGCCCGAAATGCAGCGCCCAGCTCAGCAGCGCCGGCAGCACCGCGATCACGGCCAAGGGTCCCCACTGCTGCCGCCACCACGCCCGCCATTGTCCCGCCAGGTATTGCCTGGGCGTGATCCCGGTTCGCATCAAGGGCTCCCACGTGCCTTCGGCCAGATCCGCCCGCACCTGGCCGTACGCCTGAAACGACACCAAAACCAGCAACGCCGCCCGGGTCGCACAACCCGCCGTCATCAGGCGGGAGATCCCTTCCCCCTGCCACACCTGCCAAGCCCCCCAGCCGATCCCTCCCAACACGAGCAGCCACGCCCACCCGGGAGTCCGCGACGCCCCCTGCCATTCCACGGGATTGCGATCCAACAGCCTTCTCCGTCGCTCCCCGGTCGGACGCCCGCCGCCCAGCAGCCATCCCCGTAGTCCGCCCCGCGCCCGGACTCCCCCGCGTTCCCGAAACGGGGTCCGTTCCGCCAGCCACAATCGCCACGTCGCCAACCCCAGCGCCGCGACCGTCACCCCGATCAAACCCCCGTACAACCCAACCCACCGCCAAGTGGTCCCGGCCAAGGCCGCCGGGGCCCCGAAAACGTCGAACATCTGCTCGCGACCGAAAAAGAACACGACGGGGACCAACCCCGACACCATCCCCAGGCCCGTGGTTCGTCCCAGCGAGGCCCAGAACAGGAGCACCGAATGCAGCGCCGCCCCCACCAGCAGCCAGAGCAGGGCCACCCAGCCCAGTTCCGTCAGGCTCAACGGGGAATTCAGCCAACCCACCCACAGCCAGGGCACCAGGCCCAGCACCCCCCAACACGCCACCCCCAGCCCGCAGGCAAACTGGCCCATCACCAGATCCCGCGCCCGCATCCCGGCCAGCCCCAGGAGATACAACGCCCCTCCCTGGACTTCCCCGGCCACTACCGACACTGCTCCGCCGCCCGTGAAGCAATGGGCCGCGAACGCAAAGTAGAGCGCGAAGGGAAAAACCTCCTCCGGTTCCACCGCGCGACCCGTCATCCACCTCGCCCCCACCAGAAACACGCCGAAGCCCGCCAAGGCGTGCGCCAGCAGATAGGGCGGACGCAGGTACCACGCCCGCTGGCGCCAGAATCGCCGCTCCCGCTCCAGCATGGGCCCCACGTGCATGCCTCGATTCAACTGCCCCCTCCCCGCGCTTCCAAGCCCTTCCCTCCCCCTCTCCCGCCGTCGACACTCCCGCCCCGCGCCGATACCCTGCCTCGTCCGCATCACATCCCATCGACATCGCCATGCTCGTCGTCCAGGTCCATGTCCACGTCAGACCGGAAGCCATCGAGGCCTTCCGCGCCGCCACCCTCGAAAACGCCCGCCACAGCCTCCAGGAACCCGGCATCGCCGCCTTCGACGTCCTGCAACAACTCGACGATCCCGCGCGCTTCCTGCTGACCGAAGTCTACCGCACTCCCGAGGCGCCCGCGGCCCACAAGGAAACCTCCCACTACAAGCGATGGCGCGACGCCGTCGAACCCCTCATGGCCGAGCCCCGCCGAAGCGTGAAGTACTCCCCCGCCTGAACCCGCCGGCGACACCCGCTGACCGGCCACCGACCATGCCCGACCTTCCCCGTTTCGAGTTCGCCACCGCCACGCGGATCATCTTCGGCGCCGGTACCGCGAGAAACCTCGGCGAACTGACCCGCGAATTCGGACGCCGCGCGCTCGTCGTCACCGGCAGTCAACCGGGCCGGTTCCAACCCATCCTGGACGCACTCTCGAGCGCCGGCGTGGCTGCCGAGACATTCCCCGTCCCGGGAGAACCGACCACCCTCCATGTCGCCTCGGGAGTCGCTCGAGCGAAACTCAAGGGTTTCGAGGTCATTCTCGGAATCGGCGGGGGAAGTGCCATCGACGCCGCCAAGGCCATCGCGGGCCTCCATGCCAATGACCGGGACCTCTTCGACTGCCTCGAGGTCGTCGGGCGCGGTCAAGCCCTGACCAAGCCCGCCACCCCCTGGATCGCCGTCCCCACCACGGCCGGCGCCGGTGCCGAGGTAACGCGGAACGCCGTGCTTACGTCGCGCGAGCATCGCGTCAAAGCCAGCCTCCGCAGTCCATGCCTCCTGGCCCGGATCGCCCTCGTCGATCCCGAACTCACCCTGAATCTCCCGCCGGCGATCACCGCGGCCACGGGACTCGACGCCCTCACGCAGCTCATCGAACCGCTGGTCTCCCACCGCGCCAACCCCATGACCGACGCGCTCGCCCTCGAGGGCCTGCGCCGCGCCGCGCGCTCCCTGAGGATCGCCTTTGAGGATGGCCGGCGGCTGGACGCGCGGACCGACCTCGCCCTCGCCGCCCTGCATGGAGGACTCGCGCTCGCCAATGCCGGACTCGGCGCCGTCCACGGACTCGCCGCACCCATCGGCGGCGCCTTCCCGGCACCCCATGGCGCCGTCTGCGCCGCCCTCCTGCCACACGTCATGGCCATCAACCTCGCGGCCCTGCGCGCACGGGCCCCCGATTCTCCCGCGCTTGGCCGTTACGAACGCGTCGCCCGCGAACTCACCGGATGCGCTTCCGCCCGTGCCGAGGAGGGCATCGCCTGGGTGGCGGAGACCGTGGCGCACCTGGGAATCCCGGGCCTGTCCCGCTACGGCATCTCCCCTTCCCATCATGCGGAACTCGCCGCGCAATCCGCCGCGGCCAGCAGCATGAAGGCCAATCCCATCGCGCTCACGACGGACGAGCTCGAGGCCGTCCTGCAACGCGCCTCCTAGCCGCTCGTCCCCGGTCCCTCCGCCAGGGGCCAGCCCGACTCCGCCTCGATGGCCAGCAGACGGTTGTATTTGGCCAACCGCTCCGACCGGGTGATCGAGCCGATCTTGATGTGGTCGCCGCGCCAGCCGACCGCCAGATCCGCCAGCCAATGGTCCTCCGTCTCGCCGCTCCGGGCACTCACCGTCACGTGCCAACCCGCCTCCCGCGCCAGCCGGTTCGCCTCCGCCGCCCCGGTCAGCGTCCCGATCTGGTTTACCTTCAAGAGCAACGCATCCGCCGCCCCCGCCGTCCTCGCACGCCGAATCCGGTCCGGATTCGTGCAGAGCAGATCGTCCCCCAGCACCAGGGCCCGGCCCGCCAGTCGACGGCGCAGCTCGGGCCATGCCTCCCAGGCATCCTCCGCCAGGCCGTCCTCCACGCTGCGGATCGGAAAACGGTCCACCCAGCCCTCCAGCCGATCAATCATCCCCTGCGCATCGAGCTCGATCCCATCCATCCGATACCGCCCCGCCTCATGGAAATGGGAGGATGCCACGTCCACGGCCAGCGCCACGTCCTCCCCGGGTCTCAGGCCTGCCTCCTCGATGGCGCGCACCGCGTCGTCCAGCATGGCTTCGACGCTGGGAAACGGCGGCGCCAACCCCCCTTCATCGGCCACCAGCGCCCGGCTCCCGTAGCGCGCCCCCGTGCCCCGGGCTGCCGCCCGGAACACCGCACAGGCATCCTCCAAAGCCTCGTCGAAGGTCGCCGCCGAAACCGGCAGCACCAACACGTCCTGGATCGCCACCTGCCCCCCCGCATGTTTGCCCCCGCTGAACAGGTTGATCGTGGGACGGGGCAGCCTCCCTCCGGACTCCCCCACCATCCCGGCGAAGTGCCGATACAACGGCACGCAGCGCCGTTGCGCCTCGGCCCGGGCGAACGCCAGCGATACCCCGAGAATCGCATTTGCCCCAAGCCGGGAAAGGTCCGGCGTCCCATCCTGTGCCCGCAACGCCTCGTCCAATTCCGCCTGCGACGCGAGATCGCATCCCGCCAGGGAACGTGCCAACTCCTCCTTCACCGAGCGCACCGCCTGGCGGCACCCCAGCCCCGCGTGGCGCGTCGGATCGCCATCCCGCAATTCCCGGGCCTCCGCCGCGCCCGTCGAGGCGCCGGAAGGCACCTGCGCCCATGCCCTCGCGCCACCCTCGAGCTCGCAGCAAACCTCGAGGGTCGGACGCCCCCGGCTGTCCAGAATCTCCAACGCGTCCAACCGTAGAATGCGAGACATGACGATGCGATTTGCCGCGGCTCCTCAGCGCGTGCCCTGTTCCTCCCGTTCAATCCCCTCGAGAAAGGCATCCGTCAGCTCGACGATCGTCTCAGGCGGTCGGTGAAGCATCCGGAGCACGACCGCGACCTGGCGACGACGCGCCTCCTCGCCAAGGTAATCGACCGGCGACCGGCCCGCCGCTCGCGCCAGCAGACACGCCAACGCGTGCCGCGCGCCCCGGGCAAAGTCGTCCTCCGCGGACAGGCATTGGCAGGTGGCGAACTGATAATGTTCCCAGAACAGGATGGCGGCACCGGCGAAGGCCTCCCGTCGTGCCCGTACGTGATGGGCCTTGCACAACAGGTGCGCCAGGGCAAATCCCACGTCGAACATCGGATCCCCCCAGTGGATCACCTCGTGATCGAGCAACACCAACCGGCCACGATGCACCAACACGTTCTTGGGACTGTAGTCCCCATGCACCAGGGTCGAGGTCACGGCCCGCGTCCGCGCCGCCAGCCCCCGCAGAAACCCGGACGCTTCGGGAATCCGGTCGGCCGTATACTCGTAGAATGGCTCGAGTCGCAGCGCCTCGAAGTGGGTCCGGTCCGCGAACGTCTCCCGCAGCCGGCTTCCGGCCAGCTTGGCGTTGCGATGGATGGCGCCCAGCAACTGACCGAACTGACGAAGCTCGTCGGCTCCCACCTGTCCCGCGAGCAACAAGGTCTTCCAGTTGGCATGCGGCTCGGGTACGGCCCGCATCGCCAGCACATGCCGCTCCCGATCCTCGAAAATCAGCGGCGTGATCGCCCCGCCCGGAGCCAGGGTGGCCAGCCAGCGGATTCCGTCGGCCTCCCGGTGAATCCGCTCGGTCGAACATCGCCACTCCACGGCCACCCGCAATTGCTCCAGGGCCTGCTTGAGGACCCAGCACTCCCCCGACCGGCGTCGCAGCCGGACCGTGCGATTCGACACCCCACCCGACAGCACCTCGACCGCGGGCTCCTCCTCCGCACGCAACCGCCCGGTCGACTTCAGCCAATCGACCAACGCCTCCGGTTGCTCGATATCCAGGGCGGTCATCCTCAGGACCCCGTTCGACCGCCGACAACCCGGGCCCCCGACCCCGCGGCCCGATACAGCTCGCGTAACTCCCCCGCCCCGACCGACCGGGGATTGAATCCGGCGGTCCATTGCCGCGCGGCGTCCTCCGCCAGTTGGGGAAAGGCACCCTCGTCCACCCCGACCGCCCCCAACGACGCCGGAAGCCCCGCGATATCCCGGCTGCGCTCCAAGGCTACAGCCAGCCGCTCGGAGGCCGTTTCCGGACCGTCGTCCGCCGCGGCCAGACCGCATTCCCTTGCAAGTGCCGCGTAGCACCGGGCCGCCCCGCCTTCTGCCGCATTGAACCGGACCACGTGCGGCAGCATCAGGCCCACGGCCATGCCATGGATGACTCCAAAGCGCGCCGTCAGCGGATTCGCCGCCGCGTGCGCCGCGCCCAGCATGCTGTGCTCGATGGCGACCCCGGCCAGCGCCGCACCCAGCAGCATTCTGCCCCGCGCGTCGAGATCCCCGGGCTCCCGAACCACCCGTTCCAGGCTCGGCAGCAGCAGCCGAAACGACTCGCGCGAATACATGGCCGAAATCGCATTCCGCTTCCGGGTCACCAGCGTCTCGACCGCGTGCGACAGAGCATCCATGCCCGTACACGCCGTCACCCCGGACGGCTGGGACAGCGTGAGTTCCGGATCCAGAATCGCGACCCTCGCCGCGGCCTTCACATCCAGACATGCCATCTTCACGTGCGTGACCGCATCCGCGATCAGCGCCGCCGACTGGCATTCACTCCCCGTCCCCGACGTCGTCGGAATCGCGAAGAACGGGAGCATCGGATGCCTCGCCTTTCCGACCCCCCAGTAGTCCTGCATCCGACCGCCATTGGTCAGCAGGAAATTGCACCCTTTGGCGGTGTCCATCGCACTGCCCCCCCCGATCGCCACCAGCGCGTCCGGATGAAACCGCCGGGCCACGCCCAAACAATCGTCGACACAGTCGGTGTCCGGATTCTCCCGCACGCGGTCGAAAACCTCCACCTTCCATCCGGCGCCCTCGAGCAAGGCAACAACCCGGCCCGCGTGCCCGGCGCGGACGATGCCCGGATCGGTGATCAACAGGATCCGGGCCACGCCGGTTTCTCCGACCAAATCCGGCAGCCGCGCGAGACTGCCAGCCCCGAACACCAGCCTTACCCGGGTCGGGACCTCGAAAGCAGCCAAGGGATCCCCCGGGGAATGCTCGGGGCCGGAAACCGCCGGTGACGCGATGGTTGGATCTGCCATGTCGAGGTGTCGCCGCTCAGGACGCTTCCCAGCCTGCCCAGGATACGTCCACTCGCGACTGCCCGAGCATGACCCCACGCCGCGGTTCCGCCAACTCCCGACGCCGGCCCGCTTCGGCGCCCGTCTCAGCCCAGAATGCGTCGACCTTCGTCCAGGAAGATTCCCTTGAAGTTCATTTCCAGCGCCTGGGCGTTCGAGGCCTTTGCCAGGGCCTCCTTTTCGGTGATCCGCCGCGCCTTCACCAAATCAAAGAGCGCCTGATTGAACGTCATCATCCCGTCATCGGTACCCACCTCGATGGCCGCCGGCAGCTTGTCGAGCCGGTTCTCCTCGATCAATTTCCGCACCGTCCCATTGTTGATCAGCACTTCCAGGGCAACGGTAACCCCTCCCTCCACGGTCTGGACCATCCGCTGACATATCACCGCCTGCAAGGTCCCCACCAACTGCCGCCGTATCTGCTCGCGTTCCTCGGCCTTGAAGAAATCCAGAATGCGGATCACGGACTGGGCCGCGGTCGTCGTGTGCAGGGTCGACAAGACCAGGTGCCCCGTATCCGCCGCGCCAATCGCCGCCTGGAAGCTGATCGAATCCCGCATTTCGCCGATCATGATGATATCCGGGTCCTGTCGGAGCACGTACTTCAACCCATGCGGGTAGGAGGGCGTGTCCAATCCGATCTCCCGTTGCTCGATCACCGACTGGTCGTCCTCGAAGACGTACTCGATCGGGTCCTCCAGGGTGATGATGTGCTTCTTCGAGTTCCGGTTGATGTGCTGCATCATCGCCGCCAAGGTCGTCGACTTGCCCGAGCCCGTGGACCCGGCGACCAGCACGATGCCCCGCGGCGACTCGGCGATTCGTTTGACGATCGGCAGCAACCCGAGTTGTTCGAAAGCCGGGATGTCGGTCTTCACGTAACGCATCGCGAGGGCAAAGGTGCCCCGCTGCTGGAAGACGTTCGTGCGGAAGCGCCCGATCCCGGGCACGAAATAGGAGAAATCCACCTCGCGGTTCTCCTCCAACTGGGTCTTGCCGTGCCGCGGCACGATGTTTTCGACCACCTTCTCGACCCACTCCTGGCTGGGCAGCGGGCACTCGATGGGCACCAACTGCCGGCTGATTCGAAACACGACGGGCGTCCCAAGCTTGAGATGGACATCCGATGCCCCGCCTTCGACGGCGGTCTTTAGGATCCGATGGAACAGCTCCATGGCCGGAGGCTAAACTACAGCCGTAAGCCCGCGCAACGACGGAACGTCACCTCCCTCGCCCTTGCCTTGCCACCGCGCCGGTCCGCGGATCCCCATCCCTAGCGAAGATCCGAAAGCGCGAGCGACTGAAGCCGGTGCTCGGTTTGCGGTGTCATGCCCACGAACAGAAGCGAAACCTGGTAGCCTGAATGCCGATTGCCCTCGCAGGCGACCACCACACCCCGACAGGCCACCTTCTTCTTCTCGATGGGGGATTCAATGGACAGCGTGATCTCGGTCCACGGCGCCAGAGCCTTTCCGGAACGGAACTCGATGCCGCTCTTCCGGATCGTCACCGCGTCGGCAGGGAGATTCAGGGTGGTGGACTCCGACGTGGAGGAAACGGTTCGACGGTCGATGCGGCCCGCGCTCATATTGTTGCGATCAGAGTATCACACGCCGCCGGACCGTCAACGAGGGCGACCGCCATGCCACCGCCAAGCACCCCGCATGGGTCGGCAGTCCCGACTTTCCTGCCACCCCGCTGCCAGCGCCCACCCGACTACCATTCGATGACCGCGGCTCCCCAAGTCAGCCCGGCGCCGAACACCAGGAGCAACAGGAGATCTCCTCGCTGGATCCCCCCGGCCCGAACCACCTCATCCAAGGCAATCCCGACGGAGGCGGCGGAGGTGTTCCCAAATCGATCCACGTTCATGTAGACCCGCTCCGCATCCACCCCCAGGCGCTCGCCAACCGCTTCGATGATCCGACGATTGGCTTGATGCGGAATGATGCATTTGATGCGGTCGATCTTGAGATCGCATCGCTGCAACGCCTCCTGGGCAGCCTGCGTCATCGCCATGACGGCATTCTTGAAAGTCTCCCGTCCGTCCATCCGCAGGTAATGAAGACGCGCGTTGACGGACTCGGGACTCGCCGGGATTTTGCTGCCTCCCCCCGGCATGCAGAGCAGATCGGCCTTGCTCCCGTCCGCT
This sequence comes from uncultured Verrucomicrobiota bacterium, assembly GCA_964608505.1. GTDB lineage: Bacteria > Verrucomicrobiota > Verrucomicrobiia > Limisphaerales > CAIMTB01 > CAIMTB01. The sequence goes on along the minus strand of CAZSOV010000075.1, from coordinate 11,018 downwards.
CCCATGCACGCGGTCAGGAGGCCGTGCGATCTCGGTCGGTTCTGCAGCACAACCGCGCCCGCCCCGTCACCAAACAGCACGCAGGTATTGCGGTCCGTCCAATCCACGATCGACGAGAGCTTCTCCGCCCCGATGACCAGGACCGTGTCAAAGGTGTGCGACATGATGAACTGCTGTCCCACCTCGAGGGCATAGATGAAGCCGGAACAGGCAGCCTCCAGATCGAACGCGGCCGCGCGCTTGGCCCCGATCTTTTGCTGCACCAGGCACGCCACCGACGGGAAAAGCATGTCCGGCGTGATGGTGGCGACGATGATCAGATCGACCCGTTCCGCGGCCACGCCGGCATAGTCCAAGGCCTTCAACGCCGCTCGGGCCGCCAAATCTGACGTCGTCTGCTCGGGCGCCGCGATGCGCCGCTCCCGAATTCCGGTTCGCGTCCAGATCCATTCGTCCGTGGTATCGACCATCCGTTCCAACTCCTTGTTGGTGAGAATCCGGTCCGGGACGTATGCCCCGACCCCGGTGATCGAACAGGTGCGCGCCCGAAACCCGTGCCGGGCACGTGGATTGCGGAAGGGAACTTCGGGCAATTCGGTCATGGGCGGGATGGGGAGGCCTCGCCGAGCGCCTCGGCGACGCGCCGATTGGCGTCGGCGATTCGACGGATGATCAGATCGTTCACCCGGTGCTGAAACGCTTCCGTGGCGAGCCGAATTCCGTTCCGAACGGCACGCTCGGTGGCCGATGCATGGGACTTGAACACGACTCCGTTCAAACCCAGAAGCGGGGCACTGCCATACATGTCCGGGTCCATGCGCCTGCGGATGGCCTGGAACGCCCCTCGGGCCAGCCACGCGCCCAGCTTGCGCACCGGTGAGGCGGTCAACTCCCGCTTCAACAGTCGAAACATCCCCTTCGCCAGGCTTTCCGAGGTTTTCAAGGTGATGTTCCCGACAAATCCATCGCAGACCACGACGTCCACCTCGCCGGAGAACAGATCGTGCCCCTCGACATTTCCCAGGAACTCGAAATCCGCCGCCAACCGACAGAGTTGATAGGCCTCCTGAGTCAGGGCGTTCCCTTTGGATTCCTCGGTCCCGTTGCACAACAAACCCACCCGGGGGGCCCGGTACCCGAGGATCTCGGCGGAATACACTGCCCCCATGATAGCGTAATGAAGCAGGTGCACCGGCTTGGCCTCCACGTTCGCCCCGGCATCCAGCAATACGAACTCGTTCTCGGGGGTGGGGATGACCGTCGCGATCCCCGGGCGATCGATGCCAGGCAGGCGCTTGAGCTTGATCGTGGCGGCCGCCAGAAGCCCGCCTGTATTGCCGCAGGACAACACCGCGTCGGCTTCGTTCTTTGCCACCAAATCGATGGCGCGAGCCATTGAAGAGTCCTTCTTGCGGCGAAGGACCTCCATCGGACCATCCTCCATGGTGACCACCTCGCTCGCATGGAGAATCCGCACTCGCGGGTCTCCCGACCCACCTTCCAGGCAGGGATGACGGGAGATCTCGGCTTGGTTTCCCACGAGCACCAATTCCCGGATCGCCGCGCTGTCCTTCAGGGCCGCCAAAGCGCCGCCGACAACAACCCCCGCGCCGTGATCACCACCCATCACGTCGACTGCGAGGCGCATAAACAAAAGGCGCGGTCATGCCCAAGGGCACCCGCGCCTCAAACGGGAATCAAATCAGGCAACGGCTTGAACCGCAATGACCTGTCGTCCCTTGTAGAACCCGCAGGCGGGACAAACCCGATGTGGAACGTGAGGCGATCCACATTGCGAGCAGGTGCTCAACTGAGGCAACCGCAGAACACTGTTGTACGCCCGCCGCATCCGCTGGCGGCTTCGAGACGGTTTACGCTTCGGAACTCCCATAATTCATCAATCCAGTTTCAAGTCATCCAAGGCTTTCCACGCGGAAGAGGCGTTCTTGCCTTCTTCATCCAATGTCACCCCAGCCGAAGTCGACGAGGCCGCCCTTTCGATGAGCACCCCCTGACATTCCGGACTGCACACGGGGTGCTGCGGAAGCGCGAGCAAGCTATCTTCCCGCATCTGGGGCGTCAAGTCCACCGACTCGTCCACCCTCGGCGCCGCTTCCTCGCCCTCCAAGGCCAACAAAGCGGCCCAAGGGTCGATCCGCTGGACATGCTGGAACGAGGCCAGGCAGCGCACGCATTCGCATTCCGTCTGAATCTCGAGGAAACCTTCCACGAGGACCTCCGGCCCCATGAGCTGACACGTCGCGGCATACTTCAACGGACCGGAGGCCTTGACGCATGGGTCCAATGTCTCCACGCCGTGTTCCTCGGGCGTCAGCACGCCCTCGACCCGCACATCGCCGCGGTGCAACGCCGAAATGGAAACGAGAACTGGCATGGATGAAAAACTGGCTACGTCGAACGCCCACGACCCAAGGAACCCAGCGCCACCGGCGGGGCCGGTTCGCCAACCTAACGCAAGCCGGCACCGTCCGGCCAACCGGGCGATTGGGCGCGCACCCCTAATCGTGGCGCCGCGGCTTCAAGAGCAAACCACCCCCAAAAAGAAACTCCCGGAGCCTCGGATATCGCGGCCCCGGGAGAACGAGTTCGAAAAGCGGATGCACCCCAAGCCTGCCTTCATGCGGCAAGCGGGAGCGTCCCACGCCCCAGACTACCTCGTCTCGGGCCGGGAGATCTGGGGATCCACCGGAAGAACGGTGCGATCCAGAGCCGTACGGGAATCGAACAACCGGGATTGAATCGGAGGCAAGGCCGCGATCCCGGAGACCGAGGAGTTCTCGCCACCCACATCCTCCAAGGCAGCATCCACGGCAGGTTGAACCAATCCCGAGGCCGGGTTGAAGGACTCGCCGGCATTCACAACGCGGGTCAGCGTCGTCCCATCGGAACGATACGAAAGGACCATCACCGAACCTTCGCCCACCGTCAGGTCGCCGTTGACGCCCATCACATAACGGGTGCCACGGACGGTCGCGGTCGCCTTCGGCGCCTTGACTTCGTACTTCGAGGCGGAGGAGAGCTTGTGAACGGCTCCGACCACCCGGCCCGCCGTGAGTTGGATCTCGGTGTTGACAATGGTTTCAACCCCGGTCTCTTCAAAGGACAGCGCGCTGAAGGTAACCGCCGAGTTCGGGAGCAATCGGAACCGGGCGCCATTGCGACCCAAATCCAAATCGGCGCCGGATTTCCCGGCCGTCCGCACCCGGGCCCCTTCCCGCAGCGTCTCGCCCTTTTTCAGGCTCGCCCACGTGGACCCATCCACGGAAAACTCCGCCTGACCTTGGACGTCCAAAACCTTGGCCGCGCCCTTTTCGACGCCAGCCTGGGCTGTCATCGCCAGCGCCACCAACACGGCGCCCGCGGAGAAGCGCGTCATCCAACCACCCACCGAGCGAAAAGATTTCATAGCTGTGATCCTAGATTGGCAATTCGTCATCCGGCTCGCCCCAATCTAAAAACCCACCGCGATCTGTCAATGTGTTTGTTCGTTCGTTCTTGGTTCGCAAGCGGATAAAACGGTCGCTCCTACCCAATGCTTTGCTCTCCCCGCGGGCCCCAGCCTATGCTGCCCGCGATGCGTCGCGATGCGCCGACCTGGCTCCTCGAGCCCACGCTCCGGTTCCTGGCTCTGGTCCCTTTGGCCCTGGCAGCCAGCGGATTGGCGTTGGAAATCGCCGCCCGAGGGCTGTCTCTCGCGTCCCCAGTCCGGCCCGTCTGGTTCAGCGCGCTGGCCACCGGAGTCTCCCATCTCGTCATCCTCGCGCTCGCGGCGCGCCTCGTGCGGGCCCATGGCCGTGGATGGGCCCAGAGCTTCGGTTTGCTCTCGGCCAACTGGCCACGCCGATTGCTGCTCGCCGGAGCCCTCACCCTCCCTGCCCTCGCCGGAGCCTGGCTCGCGCACCAAGGCGCGGCCTTCCTGCTGGATGCGGCGCGCATTCCCCATGACCACCAAGCCGCCGTGGACGCCATCCGCAACTCGGCTCGGGGTTGGGAACGCGGACTGATTTTGGTTTTCGCCGTGATTACCGCTCCGATCGCGGAGGAAACTCTGTTTCGGGGCGTGCTCTGGCCTTGGATGCGCGATCTCGGTTTTCCCCGGGCCGGCTTCCTTGGCGGTTCGTTTCTGTTTGCCCTGATTCATTTCAATGCGTCCGCCTTCCTACCGCTCTGGCTGCTGGGCGCCTTCTGGACATGGCTGTATCAACGCACGGGCGACCTCGCGGCCCCCATTCTGAGCCATTCGATTTTCAACCTCGTCAATTTTGCCTGGATTGTATGGTCGGTCCCGGCCGCCGTCCCGTGAACGAATTCGAACTCATCCATCGCCTGACCCGAGACCTGAGCACCACCGCCGCCATCGTGGCGGGGCCCGGCGATGACTGCGCGCTCGTCGACCTGGGCATCCCCGATCGTTGGGTCGTGTTCAAAACCGACGCCGTCGTCGAGGGGGTTCATTTCACCGCCGAGACCCCTCCCGAGAAGGTCGGACGCAAGGCGTTGGCGCGGGTGTTGAGCGATTTTGCCGCCGCCGCCGCGACGCCGGCCGCCGCGCTCGTCACGCTCGCCGTTCCCCCGGATCACGACGTCGCGTGGCTCGATGGCCTCTACCACGGATTGAACGTCCTCGCGAGGGAGTGGAACGTGGGCATTGCCGGCGGCGAAACCACGACCTCCCCCGAGCGGGTCCTGCTCTCCGTGGCCGCCATCGGCACCGTCGAGCGCGCCCGGAGCGTGCGCCGGTCGGGCTCCCGCCCGGGGGATGCGGTTTTTGTCAGCGGCGAACTAGGCGGTTCGCTGGCAGGGCATCACCTCGACTTTATTCCGCGCCTGGCCGAGGCCAGATGGCTTGCCGAGCGCTTTGGCATCCATGCCATGATCGATCTAAGCGACGGTCTGGCGGGTGATCTCGGCCACCTGCTGAAGGCCGGTGGGGTGGGTGCCGAGCTTCATCGGGATCGCGTTCCCATCCGCCCCGCGGCGCGGGAGCGGCATCGCCACGGAGCCAGCACAAAATCCCCGCTGGAGGCCGCGCTGACCGACGGCGAGGATTTCGAACTGCTTTTTACCGTCGCGGCCAGGGACGCGGTTCCGATCCTCGACGGCTGGAGAGACCGATTTCCCGGGGTCCGCCTGACCTGTATCGGGCGCATCACCTCCGAGCCCGGTCTGCGGCTCGTCGATGCGGGGGGGGCTCGGGACTTTCGCGGCAATGGCTACGTTCATTTCGCATAGTCCCGAGGAAACCGAGGCCTTCGGAAGCCGACTCGGACGACTCGCCTGTCCGGGGTGGGTTTTTGGCATCAGCGGCGATCTGGGCTCGGGCAAGACGCGGTTCGTGAAGGGCCTGGCACGCGGACTCGACATCGTGGAGCGCGTGCAATCGCCCACCTTCGCGCTGGTGCACGAGTATCTGGAAGGCCGGCTGCCGCTGGCGCATCTCGATCTCTACCGCCTCGAATGCCCGGAGCAGATCCTGGCCGCGGGCCTGGAAGGTTATCTCTTCCCCCGCCACGGCGTTTCGGTCATCGAGTGGTACGACCGCTGGACCGGCCCGTGTCCCGCAGCTTTGGTGCGCATCGCGATTCGACCGCTCGACGAGTCGAGGCGCCATTTCGACTATGCATTACCTGGCGATTGAATGTTCGTCCCCCCGGCGTTCGGTGGCCGTGGCCTCACGGATGGGCGTGCTGGCCCGGGCGCGATGCGAGGAGGGTCGGGGCACGCCATTGCTGGCCCTGATCGGAGAAGTCCTGGAAACCGCACGGCTCGCCCCGTCGGACATCGCGGAGCTTCATGTCGGCCTCGGACCCGGCTCTTACACGGGAATCCGATCCGCCCTCGCCCTCGCCCAGGGCTGGAGCCTCGGCCGGGGAAGCGCCCTGCGGGGCCAGGACTCCGCGCATGCCTGCGCCTGGGCGGCGAGCAAGCTGGGGTTGACCGGGCCCGCAGCCGTGGTGGTAGACGCGCAGCGAGGGGAGTTCTATGTGGCCCTCCACGAACTCCGCCCGGGGGAAATCCGAAGGTGTTCCCCACTTCAGATCGCCACCCGGGACGCGCTGCACAAATTCATCGAGGACGGCTGGATGCTCGTGGGCCCGGAACTGCCCGGCATGGGACTCGTCGGCCAGGAGGTTTACCCGGACGCCGCCGCCCTCCTGGAACTGGCTATGTCGGGATGCGCCCCGTCCGTTTCCGGGCCGTTGGAACCCATCTACCTGCGCCCCACAACCTTCCTCAAGGCACCCCGCCCGCCGATTCCCGGTGAGCCCTGAGCGGATCAGCGCGGTGGAATCCCCTCCCCGGCGAGGACGAGAAGTTCCCGAAGGCCGGTTGCGAAATAGTCGGGCAGCTGAGGTCCGAAGAACGACATCGTCCGGGTCTCGTAGGTGTTCAAGGAGTAATACTTGGCCGGAACGACGTAACCGACGTAATCGCCGTTGAAGCTCGTGACGTTCGCCTGGAGCCCCCGGGCGCGCGCCAGGGCTTTGATTTCCAGGGCCAGCTCGCCGCTGTAATCGCAGGGAGTCGACAACCAGACATGGTTCCCAAGCCGCAACGCCTGCAGCCAGGTCGTCGATGACACCGGCAGAACCCGACGCGCGAGCCAGGGACGAAGCCGAACCGAATCGGTCAGGCGTGCCTGCAATTCCGGCAGGTCCAACCGAAGGGTTTGCATCCGGAGCGCAGCCCGGTTCGTAAAAGCCATGCCTTCGAGGACCGTCCACGTGCGGCGGGCCAGGCGATCTCCCATGGCCTCCGCCCCCTCCCATCCGGTCCCCGGGGGACGCGGCGCATGACTTCCGACGCCCGCCGCGAGAAACAGGGCCATGCCGCCGGTCCTGGCCTCCACGCTTCGCGCCCAGCATCCCGGGTAATCACCCGAGAACTCCATGGTACTGCCTCCCAGGACGGTCGCGTGGGCCGAGAAACTGCCGATGACCACCGCGGGACCGTGAACTCCGCGAAAGCAGAGGAGGCTGAACTCGGGGTCAACCGATCCACCGTCGCCAACCAGTCTGTTCCGAACCAGCTCCGGGGCCTCAAAGCTGCCGCCCGCAAAGGATCCCGGTGCCAGGTTGGTCACCGCGTCGCACACCGCCAAAGCCAACTGCTGAGCCATCCAAACCCGGACCCCTGGCTGAAAACCTCCCGCGAAGGCTTCTCCAACCCAGCCCTCCCCCCAACCTCCCGGTCCGCAGTGCGTATGGGTCGCCCCGAAATAGACGCTGCTGCGATCCAATCCGCAGCCCTCACGGATGCGCTCCAAGGCCACCTCGGCGACTTCCCTCGGGATGATCAAGGCATCCGCCGCCACGATCACCCCGGTGCTCGCTTGGTTCGCCACCGCGACCGCCTTTACCCACAGTTCGTCATGGACCCCCACGGACGGTCTCCCGGCCCGCTGGCCGTACCCGGCGAGCGGCAGCATCCGAAACTCGCCCCGTTCCGGGTGGTCTTCCCCCGCGGCAATCCTCGGTGTCCAGCGCCTACGCGCCGTACCCACCCGCAGCGGGTTGACGCCGGCGCTCCCGATTTCCGCCGCCGACAACGCCGCAATGCCCCGCGTCAGCGCGGCCGGCAACCCCGCGGGCTCCAGCGGGCGGCGATCCACCCAAGTCAACGTGGAAACCAGCCCGCCAAGCATCAGGACCGTGAGGACTCCCGCCATTCGCGCGAGCACCCGGAAACATCGTCGCATCGGCCCATCCAAACCATCCCCGTCGGTTCCGGCAATTCCCGTCCGCCCCGCCCCCCAACCACCGGACCGTCGCCGTGCTTGCCCGGACCGATCCATCGCCCTAGCTTGCAGGGCGTCGGCGATTTCGCCGCGGGAAGAAGAACACATGAGCCGCCGCTTGATCCTGGGCTCCATCACCGCCCTCCTCCTGATCCACCTGGGCCTCGGGGTCCGCCTTTACTTTGCCGAGGCCCAAGCGGGCGAACGCGACGACGCCTACCCCCACCTGGCCCTGTTCTCCCGAGTCCTCCAACTGATCAAGAAGGACTACGTCGACGGGAGCTCGTTGACCTACAAGGATCTCGTCACCTCCGCGGTCCGCGGCATGCTGGACTCCCTGGATCCGCACAGCGAGTTCCTGGAACCCCGCCGCTACGACGATCTCAAGGACGACACGGAAGGCGAATTCGGCGGCCTGGGCGTCACGATCTCACCCCATGGCGGGAAAATCAGCATTGTCGATGTCATCGAGGACACCCCCGGCTCCCGGGCGGGCCTGCTTCCGGGCGACCTGCTTGTCGCCATCGAGTCGGAATCCGTCGAGGGCTGGCAGGTTCAGGACGTCGTCGGAAAGCTGCGTGGCAAGCCCGGAACGCAGGTTCAAATGACGAGCTTTCGCCCCTCCACGCAGGAAACGAAACAGCATCAACTCACCCGCGCGGTCATTCCCATCTACACGATTCGCGACATCAACGGCCGCCGGCAGTTTCCCTTGGTCGAGAATTCCATTGGCTACGTCCAGATCACCCAGTTCGGCGAAAAAACCGCCGGCGAGCTGGAAGCCGCTCTGGAGAAGATGACGGTCGCCGGCATGAAATCCCTCGCCATCGACCTCCGCGACAATCCCGGAGGCCTGCTCGAATCCGCCGTCCGGATTTGCGACAAGTTCGTCGCCCGCAATCAACTCGTCGTCTCCACCGAGGGCCGGCACGGCTCGCAGCAGAGCGAATTTCGCGCTACCGGTCGCGGGCGGTACCAGAAGATCCGCGTCGCCATCCTTGTCAATGGCGGGAGTGCCAGCGCTTCCGAAATCGTCGCCGGCTGCCTTCAGGATCTGAAGCGCGCCCGGATCTTCGGCGAGCAGAGCTTCGGCAAGGGCTCCGTCCAAAGCATTCTCCCCCTGCCGGACGGCTCGGCACTCCGCCTGACCACCGCGAAGTACTATACCCCGAGCCACAAGGTCATTCACGAGCACGGCATCACCCCGGACAGCACCGTCGAACTCTCCGAGGAAGAGGAGCGGGACATTCTCCTGCGGCGACAACCCGGGGCCTTGGAAGGGCTCGACGAGGCCGCTCGCGAGCGTGTCCGAAAAGCGCGTGACCTTCCGTTGGAACGAGCCTTGGACTACCTGCGCGGAATGCAGATCCTCGCCGATGCGGGTGCCGGTAAAGCCTGAAATCCGCCTACCCTCCGCGGTTCCTTCGCCACGTCCCGCCGCGCCCGCTCCCCATCGCACCGTGCGCCTGCTTGCCATCGAGACTTCCTGCGACGAAACCAGTGTCGCCGCCATCCGCCACGGCCTCGTCGCCGCCAACATCGTCGCCTCCCAGATCACGCTCCACGCCGAATACGGTGGCGTCGTGCCGGAACTGGCATCGCGGGAGCACCTTCGCAACCTGCCCACGGTGCTGCGCCAGGCGATTCAGGAATCCGGCATGGCCCCGTCGGAGTTCGAAGGCATCGCGGCCACCCTGGGCCCCGGGCTCCCACAAGCCCTGCTGATCGGCACGCGGGCGGCTCAGGGAATGGCTTACGCGCTCGGAATCCCCTTCCTGGGCGTGCACCACCACGAGGCCCACCTCTATTCTCCCTGGATCGGGGGAAGTCCGGCCCGGTCCGAGCTCGATCAGTTCATCCCCAACGCGTCGCTCGTGGTCAGTGGCGGCCATACGATGCTCGTGCACGTCCCCAGCGACCGAACCCACCGCCTGCTGGGGGCCACCATCGACGATGCCGCGGGCGAGTGCTTCGACAAAACCGCGAAACTGTTGGGACTGCCCTATCCGGGAGGCCCTGTGATGGACCGCCTGGCCGCGGAAGGTGACCCAGGCGCCTTCGAATTTCCGCGTCCACTGCTCCGCGATGGAGGCTTCGATTTCAGCTTCAGCGGGCTCAAAACATCGGTCCGCTACTTCCTGGACCGACATCCTGGGTTGAGGGAGAGCCCCCAGGGCCTGCGTGACCTTTGCGCCAGCATCCAAGCGGCCATCGTGGAGGTCCTGGTGACGAAGCTGGTTCGTGCGGCGCTCCATACCGGGGTCACGTGCGTGACGGCCTCGGGTGGGGTGGCCTGCAACCGTGCCTTTCGGGCCCGGTTGACCTGCGAAGCCGCCCGCAACGGACTCGTCGTTCGCATCGCCAAACCCGGCTACTGCACCGACAACGCCGCCATGATCGGACTTCTCGCGGAGCGACGCCTCGCGCAGGGCGACCGAACCGCTCTCGACGAAGACATACGCCCACGCTGGGCTCTGCCAGTCGCATCCTCCGCCCCACCGTAAGCCGAGGATTCGGGACCTCCGGACCTCCGGACCTCCGGACCTCGCCAGCTCCCGGGATATGGCCCCGGCTGCGGAGCGCGTTCGGCGCCAATGGCGGACTATTGGCGGACTCGAATCAACCGGGCCCCGATTTCCAGTCGAAGGCTCGTTTCTTCAGGGCGTACACGTACCCCACGAAGAGGATTCCAAGGAAACTGACCATCGAACCGAAAATCATGCCTGCGTTCTCGACGAGCAACTCGCGATACACCACCGCCCACGGGTAGAGAAACACCACCTCGATGTCGAACAGGATGAACAACATCGCCACAATATAGAACTTCACCGAATAACGGACCGACCCTTCGCCCTGAGCCTTCATTCCGCATTCGTACGCGCTGTCCTTGACCGGATTCCGCCGCACTCTTGCCCCCAGCCACACCGAGGCGAGCAGCATCCCACCGACGAACGCGAGCGCGATCACGGCCAGGAGGAGCACCGGCAAGTACTGCACCAACTGCGTCGACATGGCCCAACCCTAGGTCGAGGCCCCGCTCTGACAAGCTGGTTTTCGTCCCCGCCGGGCTCCCTCCTCCTGAACCGAGCCCAGACTCCCATCCCGGATCCTCCTAATCCTAATCCTACTCCTCCCTCCATCGTTCGGGTTCATGGTCCCAATACGTGTCCAAACTCTGGAAAACGCTCCCTCCCCCTGAACCGCCCCCGCACCACCGACTCGACACCCTCGGTGGCTACCTTCGCCGCCCCGTGCGCCT
>CAZSOV010000074.1:0-28708 GCA_964608505.1 uncultured Verrucomicrobiota bacterium | reverse complement strand
CTCACGCCCCCGTTGCAGCGCCGTGACGAGCGAACGAATCCCTTCCTTCGCCCGCCGCTTCCCCGCCACCGCCTCCCCGTACCCGCTCCACCGGTAGTCCTTCGGATCCTTCACCAAGCCCGCGCGCACCGGATTCAGATCGATGTAGGCCGCCATCGTCACCAACGCCTGACCCTGGCCCTCCACCAGCACGCTCTTGAACCGGTCCTCCCACAGCGTCCCTGTCCGACCCGCGCGCAGGTTGTACCAGAGCGTGAAACGCTGCTTCACCAGCTTCATGAACTGACTCAGGTCCCACAACCGGGCATGGAACGTCGCCAAATACTCCGCCAACCCCTTCTCGTCTTTGGCCTCGCGATACATTTCGAAGCGCTGGCGGACGAGCCCGACGTTCTGGTGCCCGGAAAGCTTTGCCAGCTTCGCCAGCACCTGTTCCGGAGAGGGACGGAACTGCGGTTCGGGCGCCTTCGGGACCTCGACCAGCACGTGAAAGTGATTGGACATCAGGCAGAAGGTAAGAATGCGGACTTCGCAGAACTCTTCGGCCTCGCGCAGGAGCTGGACGAAGTGCTCCTTCTCCGGGCCGTTGAAGATGAACCGGCGATCCACGACGCGGGACACGCAATGATAGACGGCAGCGGGATGATCGGGCGGGGCGAGCAATCGACCGGTCGGCATGCCCCGGAGGATGCCAGGCGGTCCTCTCCCAAACAACAGAAATATCCCGGCATGTCATAGAAACAGAAATATCCCGGCAAATGCTCGTATCGTGTTCCGTGCGGCAGTGGCGGCGAATTGGTCATTTCTGGGGAGCTCAGGGTTGCCGCTGTGGTGGATGCAGCGCAGGGCGAGGTTGTTTCGGCCACCGCAGGCTCGATCCCTTGCCGCGGACGACCATCGCGAGTCCGGTGCGGCGAGGAATACACGTCTAAAAATCCCGAGTTGTTGACTTTCATTCAGGTCATCCACGGCCTGACCGCCATCCACGACCGAGCCGAGGATCGGCGGAAGGAAACCTGAGGTCGGTTCTGGATCCGCCCTGCCTGGATCCCGGCTGCCCATCCCCGGACAAATCCGGAGAGGTAACCGTTTCTCATCCCAGGCTGGGAGGTCGGCACCGTGAGGTTGGCAGATCCTTGGGGCGTGGAGGGACCCCGGCCCTCTCCCTGCACGGCGAGGTTCTCGAACGGGAATCGGACGGTCGCCGCGCATAGCGAAGGGAGCGGCACCGTGGTGCGGGTCGGGGGGGCGGGGGGAAGTCGTTGCATTTCCGCAGGCAACCCCCCGGTACGGTGCCGTTACAAGAAACGAAAAGGGCGGGGACCGAAGTCCCCGCCCTTGCGATTCATCGGATCGATGGCCGGCGTGGCCGGCTGGCTCTCACTGTCCGGTTCCGGACACGCGGTAGAAGCCGGACGAGCCGTCGGCGGGCACGGTGGCGGAGCGGTCGGAGGTGGTGGTGACGTCCGACCAAGCGGCGTCGTCGAGGGAGGCCTTGCGTTGGATGACGAACGGGGCCTTGCCGCCGGTCCACTGGAGCTTCAGCCCGGCGGCGTCGCGGGCGACGAGGAGGTCGATGGGATCGATGACTTCGACGGCGGGAGCGGGCATGGGGTTCATGCCGCCGTCGGCGGACAGGATGCGGTAGTCGGAGATCGCCGTCCAATCCGCCGCCCAGTTGCCCGTCGCGAAGGCGCCCTTGTAGGCCACGGGGAGGTAGCCTGCCTGGGCGGGGGCCGTGCGCTGGGAAGACAGCGCAGGACTCCCGGTGGCGGGGCGGGGATCGAGTCCCCGGCCGGCTTCGCGGCTGATGCCACGGAGCAGCGGGTTGACGTTGGTTTCGTTGCGGTTGGCCGCGGTGGTGAACAGGAGGTTGGTGAAGACGGGTTGGGCAAAGCCCCACCAGAGGTTGTCCTGCAGGAGCGGGGCGGAGCCGGTCTGGGGTCCGCCGCCGTTGATGGGCTGGCCGTTGAAGTCGGTGAAGATGCCGTTGTACCAGCCCGCCTCGAGATAGCGGCGCATCAGCAGGGCGTGGTTGTTGGCGGTGCCGCCGGCGGTGGCGCCGGCGCCGATCATCGTGGCGTTGTAGATCTCGTAGGTGGCCTTGGGGACGCCGGTGCCGTCGTTGCGTTCGTTGGGCTCGCCGTTCTGCTCGGAGCCGTTGTCGCGGCGGTCGTTGGACTGGATGGCGAACCAGAACTGGTTCCTGCCGGTCCAACCCATGTCGGTGTCGAAGCTGTCGTCGTCGTTGAAGGCGGAGACGAGGTACTTGGTGTTCACGGAACCGCCGAAGAACTCGAAGCCATCGTCGGCGAAGGAGAGGACCTCGACGTTTTCGATGACGGTGCCGCGTCCGACGCCGCCGAGGGAGAGGCCGTTGATTTCCTTGTCGGGGCTAAGGCGCTGGCCGCCGTGGCGGATGGAGACGTAACGGAGGACGCCGGAATCGTCGTCGTCATCGGCACCGCCGAAGCGGTGAAGGAACTGGCCGTTGACCTGGCGGTCCTCGAGGCCCTCGAAGACCTCGTACCTGGGCGCGGCGGCATCGCCGGCGGCATTGACCGCCTTGTTGATGCGGGCCTTGCCGAGAATCACGACGCCGCCCCAGAGGCCGCGGTCCGTGATGAGTTTGTCCTCCGTGTCGGCGAGGTCGTCGTCCTCGGCGGTGAAGACGATGGGATTGTGGGGGCGACCGTCGGCGACGAGTTTGCCGCCCTGGCAGACGAAGAGGCTGCCGAAGTTGGGCGCGGCGCCGTTGCGGCCCTTGATCACGGTGCCGGGTTCGATGGTGAGCGTGGCGCCGGCGAGGACGTAGACGTATTGTGTCAGCACGTAGACGTTGGTGGCGGACCAGGTGACGTTGCCCTCGACGAGCGGATTGGAAACGATCACCTCATGGTCGCGGGCGGGCGTGAATCCGCCCCGGGACAGGTAGGTCCAGCCGTGGAGCCAGTTGTCGGCGGCATCGAACGCGCCGCGGTAGGCGACGCGGGCGTAGAATCCGTCGGCCGGGGCGGTGCGGGGAGACGTCAGGGCGGGGCTGTCCGGGGCGGGACGGGGATCAAGGCCGCCGTTGGGCTCGCGGCTGATGCCGCGGAGCGCCGGATTGACGTTGGTTTCGTTGCGGTTGGCCGCGGTGGTGAACAGGACGTTGGTGAAGACGGGTTGGGCGAAGCCCCACCAGAGGTTGTCCTGGAGTTTGGGCGCGGAGCCGGTCTGGGGTCCGCCGCCGTTGATGGGCTGGCCGTTGAAGTCGGTGAAGATGCCGTTGTACCAGCCCGCCTCGAGATAGCGGCGCATCAGCAGGGCGTGGTTGTTGGCGGTGCCGCCGGCGGTGGCGCCGGCGCCGATCATCGTGGCGTTGTAGATCTCGTAGGTGGCCTTCGGGACGCCGGAGCCGTCGTTGCGTTCGTTGGGTTCCCCGTTTTGTTCGGAACCGTTGTCGCGGCGGTCGTTCGACTGGATAGCGAACCAGAACTGGTTCTTCCCGGTCCAACCCATGTCGGTGTCGAAGGAATCGTCGTCGTTGAAGGCGGAGACGAGATACTTGGTGTTGACGGAACCGCCGAAGAACTCGAAGCCGTCGTCGGCGAAGGAGAGGACCTCGACGTACTCGATGCGGGTGCCGCGTCCGACGCCGCCGAGGGAGAGGCCGTTGATTTCCTTGTCGGGGCTGAGGCGCTGGCCGCCGTGGCGGATGGAGACGTAGCGGAGAACGCCGGAGTCGTCCTCGGGATCATTGCCGCCGAAGCGGTGGAGGAACTGGCCGTTGACCTGGCGGTCTTCGAGGCCCTCGAAGACCTCGTACCTGGGCGAGGAGGCGTCGCCGGCGGCGTTGACGGCCTTGTTGATGGGCGCGTTGCCGAGGATCACGACGCCACCCCAGAGGCCGCGGTCGGTGAGGAGCAGATCCTCTGGATCTTCGAGGTCATCGTTCTCGGCGGTGAAGACGATGGGGTGGGACGGTGTACCCTCGGCAAGGAGGCGTCCGCCTTGGCACACGAAGAGGCAACCGAAGTTCGGTGCGGCGCCATTGCGGCCCTTGATGACGGTGCCGGGTTCGATGTTGAGGACGGCGTTCGACAGCACGTACGTGTAACCCGTCAGGACGTACTCGTTGGCTGCCGTCCACTGGATGTTCCCGGTCAGGTTGCCCGACACCTCCACGGTCGCCGCCCTTAGGGGCGAGGCCGAGAGGACGAGGGCCACCGCGCAGGCGATGGGGGTGAGTGCTTTGCTATGCATGGGTTGGGTGCGTTTCACGGCTTCTGTTTCGCCGAGAATGGGCCGGCATCCAACGGGCCGGGGGCAACGCAGCGACGTCAGAAAGGTGAAGATCGGGAAACAAATCCGTCCGGGAACGCGCGGGGGGAATCAGTATTCGTAGGTGGCCTGGAGGCCGAGGGAAACGCCGCGGGTGTTGCGGGAGTAGACCTTGGAACCCGACTCCTCCCCGTAGGTTCGTTCGTAGACGGCATTGAGCAGGTTCTTCCCCGAGAGCCGCAGGCGCCAGCGCTTGGAGAGGCGCTGCGAGAGCACCACGTCGAGCACCATCGGCGGGTGCTCGTAGACGTCCGGTCCGCCGACGTCCACGAGATTGATCCGGGGGGCGGCCCAGTTGAGGGCGACGGTGGCGGTGGTACCCCACCGCTGTTTGTCCCAGGTGAAGTCGGTGTTCAGGATCCACTCCGACTGATCGTAGAGCGGACGGGGATCGGGGGAGTCGGGATCGTTGATGCGCTCCTGCGGGGTCAGGGGCACCTCGGAGATGATGTACGAGAAATTGAAACCGAGGGAAAAGTCGGCGAGGAGCTCGTCGACGACGTCGAGCTTGTGGCGGGCCTCGAGTTCGAGGCCGTAGACGCGCGCCTCCTCGCGGTTCTCGAACCCGACGATGCCGCCGCCGAACGTGATGATGACCTTCTCGATGGGTTTCGCGAGTTCCTTGTAGAAGCCGCTCACCGAGAACACCGCGCCGGGCGAGGGAAACCACTCCCAACGCACGTCGTAGTTCCGGATGTCGCTCATCTGGAGGTTGGGATTGCCGCGGACGATCTCGTCGCCGATCGGATCGTAGGCGTCGTAGGGGGCGAGCTCGCGGTAGGTGGGCCGGGCCACCGTGTCCGAGTAGCTGACGCGGATGTTCATGTTCGACGTCAGGATGAACTGCAGGCCCGCGGAGGGGAGGAGGTCGAGGCGGGCCACTCCGGCGCTGGCGGCGCCCCGGTTGCCTTCGGCGGCGAGGCGGAGGTCGGTGCCTTCGGGGCGCAGGCCGCCGAGGACCTTGAGCCACGGAAGGACGGGTTGTTCGACGCGGAAGTAGCCCGCCACGACTTCCTGGTCGCCGCGGTAGGCGAAGTCGCCGAACTGCTGGGTCTGGAAGCGCCGGGCAAAGACGTAGTTCGTCGCGCCGCGGGTGGTGCGTTCCGTGGTGTACCGCAGGTTGTCGGGAGTGAAGAACGTGTTGGGGTCGCCGCTGGCCGTCCAGGGGTCCGACGGTCCGGCGATGCCGGGTTCGAAGAGGAATTGCTTCTGGAAGAAATCCCGTCCCGAGATGCTGACGAACGTGCCGACGCCGAGCGTGGTCTCGAGTCCGTCGAGGGCGCGGACCTTCACGGTGTCGTCGAAGCGGGCGTTGAGGTTCTGCTCCTGGAGATTGCG
This sequence comes from uncultured Verrucomicrobiota bacterium, assembly GCA_964608505.1. GTDB lineage: Bacteria > Verrucomicrobiota > Verrucomicrobiia > Limisphaerales > CAIMTB01 > CAIMTB01. The sequence goes on along the minus strand of CAZSOV010000074.1, from coordinate 23,047 downwards.
GAAATTGCGGCTGGGGACGGAGGGCTCGGGAAGGGCGTTGTTGTTCACGTCGTTGCCCGTGAAGTCCACGTCGCGCGCGTAGTTGAAGTACCGCTGGTCCGGCTCGTCCTGCATGGTCGAGGCGAGCGACACCAGCCAGTCCAGGTGCATCTCCGACCACTCGGGGAAGTCATGGCGTCCGAGCATCTGGAAGTTGCGCAGATCGCGTTCGGTCCAGTGCAGGGTCGAACGGTCCACCACGCGTCCGGGCAGGTTCTCCGGGCGCTCGCCGATCTGGCGTCGGGCGATGTCCTCGCCGTTGCGGTTGTAGATGAAATTGAAGCCGAACTCGTGCTCCTCGTTGAGCTGGTAGCCGAGCGCCACCACGCCGGCCCAGTTGATCTCCGTAATGGAACGGGAGTCGCGGTAGGATTCGTAGGGCACGTCGTCCACCGCCGCGTTCCGGTACTTGGCCGTGTAGCCGTCGTCGTAGAACGTGAACTTGCGCCCGTAGGTGAAGGACGTCAGGTACCCGAGCCGGCCCGCGCCGACTTCCTTCGAGTTGCCGATGGAGAAGGAGCCGGAAGTGTTCGGCGGCGGCGCCTTCTCCACGGGCGCGAATTCGTAGGACGAGAAGCTGTTCAGGTAGGACTGGACCCGTTCCGCCTGGGCGCGGCGTTCCTGGGCCTGAACCGGGGTCTCCCGGCTGACCCGGGGCGGCGTCGCCAGGTCGGCGCCGGTGACGTTCCGGAGCGCGGCGGGCAGGGCGCGGCCGCCATCGTCGAATCCGGCCCAGTCGGTGGATCCTCCGCGGTAGGTGAGGTACTTGCCGTTACCCGTCGATTGCGTGTTGTACTCGGTGCCGAAGGACACGTTGATCCGGAGCTTGTCCGGGAAGGAACGGGTGATGATGTTCGCGGCCCCGCCCGCGAAGCCGCCCGGGAGATCGGGCGTGAAGGTCTTGCTCACCAGCATGCGGTCGATCATGCCGGCGGGGATCATGTCCAGCTGCGCGGCGCGGCGGTACGGATCGGCGGTGGGGATCTCGGCGCCGTTGAGCAGCGTGAGATTGTACCGGTCGCCGAGGCCGCGGATGACCGCGAACTTGCCGTCGACGACGGTGGTGCCGGTGACCTTCGTCATGATGTCGGCGGCGTCCGACACCCCGAGGCGTCGGAACTGCTCGGAGCCGATGGCCTCGAGGATGGAACTGGTCTCCTGGCGTTCCTGGAGGATGTTCAGGGCCTGCTCCTGGAAGACCTCCGCGGTGACCTCGTATTCCTCCATCTCGAAGAACTCGGGGCGGAGGGTGCCGTTCACGGTCGTCACCTGGCCGGGCACGACGCGCACGTCGGTGACGACGGCCGCCGCGTAGCCGGAACGCGAGAAGCGGACGACCTGATCGCCGAGGGGCACGCCCGGAATCTGGAAGCGTCCCTGCCCGTCGCTGGTCGTGGCCAGGGTCGTGCCGCGGACCGTGACCGTCACTCCGGGCAGCGGCTTGCCGTCCCAGCTCTCGATGATGAACCCGGCGATGCCGCCGGCCTCCTGCGCCCACGCCTCCATGGCTTCGAGCACCAGGAGGACGCCGAGCGCGAGAAAGCGGAGGACGCGGGTCCACCGGCGGGGACGGCGGGCAACGGACGGAGTCATGGGGGCGGGAGGCGAGGGGCGGAGGGCGGGAACCTAGGAGCGGGCGCGGGCGGCGATCTGTTCCACCCGCTCGAGGTACCGGGCCACGTTTTCGCGTGGCTTGACCTTCTGGGCGCGGCGCAGGAGTTCGACGGCCTCGGTGTATTTCTGCTTCTGGACCTTGAGCTGCGCGTGCTTGAGGAACGCGTCCGCCGCGAAGGCGTCGAGCTTGGCGGCGGCGTCGTATTTGAACTCGGCCTTTTCCGCGTCGCCGCTGCGCGCGTACTGGTCGCCCGCGAGGAGGAGGGCTTCGCCGTCCAACGGGTTCCGCTCGAGCAGCTGTTCGAGGATCCGCAGTCCCGGCTCGCCTTCGCCCGCCGCGATGGCGACCCGCGCCTCAAGCTTCAGGAGTTTCTGCTCGGCGTCGCCGGCGGGCAGCCCGATGGCGCGCACCTTGGCGAGCAGGGCTTGCGCCTGGGCCACGGCGCCGCGGCTGACGAGGATCTCCGCCGGACGCAGGCCGCGTTCCGGGGTCTTCCCGCCGTCCTTCTCCACCGCGGCGAGATAGGCCGCGAGCGCCTGGTCGCGGTTGTCCTGGGTGAGGTGGAGGTCGCCCAGGAGACCGAGCTGCGGCGCGGTGGCCTTGCCGAGCCTTCGCAGGATCTCGAGGTTCACGATGGCCTTGGCGGGCTGTTCCCGCTGGATGAACACGTTCGCCTGCAACGCCCAGAGATTGTCCCGTTCCGGATGCTCCTGGAGCAGTTCGTCCAGCAGCGCGACGGCCGAATCGAACTTGCTCAACCCGATCTGCGCCTTCACCAGGCCCAGCTTGAAATCGATGTTCTCCGGTTCGAACACCGCCGCCTGCTGGTAGGCGCCCTCGGCGGACACCAACCGACCCGCGTTCAGGTGCGCGAACCCGAGCAGGCCGTAGATTTTGCCGTCGGCACCGCCCAGCGCGATGGTCCGGGTGAGTGGCTTGACCGCCTGCTCGAACTTCGCGTCCCGCACCAGCGCGAGCGCGAGGTTGCGCTGCGCCCGCCGGTAGTCGGGGAATTTCGCCAGCGCCGCCTCGTAGTGCTTCACCGCGTTCGTGAAGTCCTCGGTCTGGAAATGGACCGTGCCGAGCGTGAAGTCGAACACCGCCGAGGCGCCCGGCTTCAGCGCCGACTCGAGTTCGGGAATCGCCTTCTTCGGATCCTCGCGCAGCAGCGGGACGATCTTGTCCCGGTACAACGCCTGTTCCTCCGCCGACAGCCGGGGCTCGGCCTCGGAAAGAAATCCGTAGCTCCCGATCAGGCGGCGGGTGAACTCCGGGTCGTTCCAGAGGTCGGCCAGCGGGTGATCCGCAGGAGCTGGCGCAAACGTCACCGGGGCCGTGGCCTGCGCGGTGGGTATCGCCGTCGCGCCGTCGCCGTCCTTCCTTCGCGAACGGGATTGGGCCGGGGCATCCGGAATCGCCAGGCCCCCCAGGCAAAGGACGAGCATCGCGCCGCGCCTCAGGCCGGGGCGGACCCCCGTCCGGCGTTCGTGTCCATTCGTGTTCATTCGTGGTTCTCCGTCCTCCGTCGTCGGCGCCGTCAGGAATTCGCCAGCCGGAAGCGCATCGGAAGGCGCATGTGGGTTTTCACGGCCTGGCCGTCCTTCATGCCGGGCTTGAACCGCCAGCGACGCACCGCCTCCAGGGCCGGCTTCTCGAATTCCGGTCGGGACGAGTTCTCCACCCGGGGATCCTCCACCCGCCCGTCCTCGGTCAGCAAAAACACCAGGGTCACGGTTCCCTCGATCTTCGCCTTGCGCAGTTCGGAGGGGTAGGTCGGCGCGACCTGGGACATCACCTCGGGGCGCTTCTCGAGTTCCGAGACGTCGAAGGTATCCAGGGCGGTCCCCGTGTCGTCGGCGGACAGGCCCGCGGAGGTCACGAAGCCCGGCAGGTAACCGCCGGCGCCCACCGCGACGTCCAGGTCGGCCATGAGCGGTGCGGGTGGCGAATCGTCGCCCATCGTCGGGGGCGGGATATCCTCGGCCTTGGCCTCCGGCTCGGGCGGGGCTTCCGGAGGCTGTTCCTCCGGCGGCGGCGGCAGGTCCACCGCGCTGGTCTTGCGGAGTTCCAGGGCGCGTGAGGGTTTGGCGATGACGTGCGAGAACGGGATGACGCAGAACATCAGCGCCGTCACGCCCACCGCGATGAGCACGGCGGCAGCCAGACCTCCCGGTCCGTCCTTCGGTTGATAGACGCGGCGCATGCCGGGGGTCACGGGCCCGCCCTAGCTCTTTTCGGTGGCGAGGCTGACGTCCTTCGCGCCGCCGAGTTTGGCCTCGTCGATCACGCGCACCAGCAGGCCGGTGCGCGCCGCCTCGTCGGCTTGGATCACAACCGGCAGCGGTTCCTTCGCGCACAACCGCTTCACCGTCGGACGCACGCCGCCCAGCCCGATCTCCTTGCCGCCGTAGGCGATCTTCCCGTCCGAAGTGACGGCAAAGATGATGCTCGTCTTCTCCACCTGCCGCGCGCTGGCGGCCTGCGGCTTGTCCACCGACACCCCGGGCAACTCGATGAAACTGGTCGTGGAGATGAAGAAGATCAGGAGGAACATGATCACGTCGATCAACGGGATCAGGTTCAGGTCCAGCGACTCTTCCGCCTCCGCCAGATTGCGTCGAAATCTCATGGGCGCGGGCGGGCTAGACGGACGATCCGGCCGGTTGCGCCCCGGGCGGGAGCAGCATCGCCGGAGGCTCCGGACGCGACACCCGGCGGGTCGCGACGACCTGGGGTCCGGCGATGGGCAGTCCGTCCCCCGGTCGGCCGTGCGAGCGGAGGGTGATGCTCTCGAGCCGCATCAGGAAGGCCACGAACTCGGCCCGCCAACGCTTGGCCACGAACGTCACCATCCAGCCGGGAATCGCCACCGTGAGTCCCGTCTGGGTCGCCACCAGGGCTTCGCTGATGCCTTTCGCCACAATCTCGGACACTGAGCTGCCGCCGAGGCTGATGGCCTTGAACGTGAGCAGCATACCCGAAACCGTGCCGAGCAGGCCGAACAACGGCGCGGCCACCACCATCACGCCCAGCGTCGTCAGGCTCCGGTCCACTCCGGGAACCAGGTGCGCTTCGATCTCCCGGAAACGGCCCTCGATCTCGTTCGTGGATCCCGCCTCCTGGCGCACATGCTCGATCATCGGGCGCACCCGCGCCGGGGCCTGCGACGGATCCGCCAGCCAGCGTTTCACGTCGGCGTCGGTGCAGTGCTTGATGCCTGGATAGTGCAGGGTCATCAGGAGGCGCGCGGCCATCGCGTAAATGGCGACGCCGATGAGTGCCAGGGCGATCATCACCCAGCCCCCGGTCTCCCAGGTGTGCAGGATGGTCTGCCAGGCCGAGGCCGCATCGAAATCGGTTTTCATGGTACTTGTCCTTTCTGGAGGGGGAGGGATGGGATGGAGTTCGGGAGCGGAACGCGACCGGCGATTGGCCTAGCGCGGGGTGGTAACCGCCGGATCGCGCGGCTCGGGGACGCCGTTGATGAAGCCGACGGAGATTTGTTCCATGCTCGCCACGATGCCCTTGGCCATGCGGCCCAGGAATGCGTGGAACAGGAGCGCCGGAATGGCCACCGTCATGCCCGTGGCCGTGGCGATCAGCGCCTCCGAAATGCCGGCCGCGAGGACCTTCGGATCGCCGCTGCCGAAACTCGAGATGAGCTTGAAGGTCGCAATCATCCCCATGACGGTGCCCAGCAGGCCCAACAGCGGTCCCGTCGTCGCCGTGAGCGCCAGGAACGGAATGCCGCGCTCCAGCTTCGTCCGGGCCGCGAGCATGCGTTCGTACAGGATCTCCTCGATGTACTCCTTCTTCTCGTCGCAGTGCTCCACCGCCGCCGCGAGCAGCCCGCCGGACGGTCCCGGGATCGAACGGGCATGCGCCAGTGCCAGGTCCTTCCGTCCATCCTCGAGGTGGCCCAACACCTTCTGGAGGTCGGACTCCCTCGCGACGCGAATGCGCGAGAGCTGGAACCACTTGAAGATCGCCACGAGCAGGCCCGCGAAACCCATGCCTAGAAGCGGGATCATCGCCCAGCCGCCCTTCTCGAGCTTCTCGTAGAAACTCTCCTTCAACGCCGCCAGCTTCGACGCGTTGCCGAGCGTCGGATCGAATCCCATCTCGCCCGTGCCGGTCCCCGCCAGCTTCCGGCTCGCCTCCTGCAAGCGGGCGTCGACTTCCACCACGCTCGGATCGGCCTTGTTCAGTTCCTGCTGGAGCGGGCCGGCCAGTTCGCCCGAGCCGCTGGCAAAGATCGCCACCGGCCCGATCAGCGCCACCTTCCCGGCCTGGAGCAGGCCACGATTGTCCAACGCCCGGCCTTCGAACGTCTCGCCGCCCAAGGCGGTCTCGACCCGCTTGAGGGCCGCCGCCATCGGAGCCGCCCGCCGGTCGAATCGCTGCCCGGCGGTCAGGTCCGGTGCCGCGGCCTTCTCCACCTCCGCAAACAGCCCCGCGTACCGGGGTTCCTCGACGAAATGCAGGCGCGATTGGAAGGCCCGTCCGTATTCCGTCAGCAGCGCGTCGATGAACTTCACCTCGTCCGCGCGGCGCCGGGCCTCGGCCTTGAGGGCGTTGAGTTCGACGAGTTGGTTCTCCTGGAAACGCTGCGCCTTCGCCAGTTCCGCCCGGCGCTCGATCACCCGCTGCTCGAGTCCGGCGATTTCGCGGGCCAGCGGCAGGCGCTCGGTCTCCACCTGCCGCCGTGCCTCGGCGAGTTCCGTCAGGGCCTTTTCCGTGTCCGTGCGGGCGGTGGCGGCGAGAGTGGTCAAATCCTGCCCACGGACTCCCGTGAGGCAGCTCAGCCCGGCCAGGCTCATGGCCAGGGAGAGGGAGATCCGCCAGCGCGGCCCATGAAAGCGGGGAGGGTTCGGACTCATCGGATGGTAACGGGAAGGGCCACGAAGGAGGCGGTGCGTTCGCCCCGGTAAATGCGGATGATCTCCCGGACGGATCCGGCAATCGCCGGTTGCACCGTCCATTCCCAGCCCTTCGCGCCGGGCTGTCCCGCGCCGGAGAAGTCGCCGGTCGCGTTCACGTAATAGGCGGCGCCCAGGCCGACGTACACCGATTCGACCGCGACCTCCTCGCCCTTGTCGTTCTTGCGGTTCTCGGAGGTCACCGTCACCGAGTTGTTGAACTTGTCGATCTCGTTGAGGAGCGACACGACGGTCTGCACGCGCTCCGTCACGCCGACCTTCGTGGCCTTGCCGTCTTCCGGTAGCCGGCTCAACAAGGGGCGCATCAGGTCGAGCAACGGCCCGGGCAGGAGCGGGGTCACCGACCGTACTTTCGTTTCGAGGCCGGCGATGACGTCCCGGGCGTGCTCTAGCGCCTCGTTCGACTGTTTCAGGTCCGCCTCCGCCGCCGCCCGCTCCCGATCCACCTGCGTCGAATTCGTCGATACCTTCCCGAGCTGGTCCGCGATGCTGGCCAGTTCCCGGTCGAAGAGGGCCTTGGATTGCCCCAGCAGTTCCTTCTCCGCGTCCCAATCCGACTTCGTGCGGGAAATCAGTTGTCTCGTCTGGACCCACTGCTCGATGCCGGTCCGGACCGTGGACAACGGCGAGGCTGGCTCGGCGGCGTATCCGTCGACGAGCAGGGAGTGGGAGACCGCGACGGCCACGGCTCCCGCGATTCGCAGGCGCATGGGGTCACCCTCTGGATGGGGCGTCACGCCAAGGAGGCAGGACTGTGACGATCCGGTGACAAGCCGGGAATCGGGGCCGCCTTGTCCTCACCGAAGGGGACCCGGAAGGGGACCCGCCGAAAGAACAAGACCCGCGACCCCTCCAAACCCGACGCCCTACCCGCCGAAGCAACCGCCTGCCGATAAAAGACCCGGAGAATAGCCCCAAGGCACACGGAGTGGGCCTGGGTCACGCAACACGGGGCAGAGGGGCATGCCAATAAAAGACCCGGAGGATGGTATTTGAACAATGTTGGTCGACGGTTTGGACCCTAAAAGACCCGGATGATGGTTTGGCTACGATGTAGGCCGACGACTGCCGGGACGCGGGCTCCATCGACTTTGGAAAGCGTTACGCCCGTGGAGGGCATGTGTACCCTGCTTTTGGCCTTTCCCCGGTGGGGGGATTTGCCGTTACCTCCCGAGCCACGGAAGCCCCCTGAGACAAGCGAACCCCAACCGGATTCCCGGTTCATCCGTCATCGCCATGAAACAGCCCTACGTGCAGCCCTACCTCTTCTTCGCCGGTCGTTGCGAGGAGGCCCTCGAATTCTACCGGACCGCCATCGGGGCGCAGGTCCAGATGAGGATGCGCTATGAGGAGAGTCCCGAGGCGCCGCCGCCGGGCATGGTTCCACCGGATTGGGGGAAGAAGATCATGCACGCCTCGTTTCGAGTCGGGGACTCGCTGCTGATGGCCTCCGACGGTTGCGGGGGCATTGAGAAGTTCGCGGGCGTATCGCTTTCGCTCGCGTTCCCGACAGAGGCGGAGGCGACGCGGGCCTTCGCGGCGCTGGCGGACGGGGGGCAGGTGACGATGCCTTTGTGCCGCACCTTTTGGTCGCCTTGCTTTGGCATGGTGACGGACCGGTTCGGCCTGGGCTGGATGGTCACGGTGGATGCGGCGGCCTGATCCGCAGGGCGTGGGGACCCGGCAGGTCGGGCCGGGGCGTGCTTATTCGGTGACGTTCCATTCCGGCCGATGCCGGGGGATCTCGGCCTTGAAATCGCCGAGGCTGGACCAGTGGAGCCGGCGGTCGAGGTCGACCTCGGCGATGGCGACGGTTCCCCATTCGCGGGCCTGCGAGAGAACCCGGCCTTCGTGGTCGTAGATGGCGGAGATCATCCAGTTGCTGGCCGGGTCGGAATAGGTGCTGCTGACGAGGTAGACGTGGTTTTCGCAGGCACGGGCGGCGGCAAGGAGGGGATTGCAGCCCCAGACCGGAAAGGCGATGACCTCCGCCCCACGGATGCTCAACTGCCGGGCGACCTCGGGGAAAAATCCATCGTAGCAGATCATCATGCCGACCTTGCCGAATCGGGTCTGGAACACGGGATACTCGCGTCCGGGGGTGATGCCGCCCTCGATCTCGGTGCGCGGGAGGGCGACCTTGCGGTATTTGCCGAGGATCCGGCCCTCGGGGTCGATGAGGACGGCGACATTGTAGATCACGTGCCCGTCGCGTTCGACGAGGCCGACGACGAGATGGACACCGTGGTCCCGGGCGAGTCCGGAGAAGTACGCGGTGGATGGCCCGGGGATGGGTTCGGCGGCGTCGGCGTAGGAAAGCCCGTTGCCGCAGATCGTCAGGGTTTCGGGCAACACGACGAGGTCGGCCTTCTGGCGGGCGGCATCCGTGACGAGGGGAGCGAAAAGCCGGCAGTTGTCGGCGGCGGTTTTCTGGCCGGAGGGGCGGAAGTGGATCGTGGCCAGCCGCACCTTGCGCGGGGCCGGGGCGGGAATCGTTTCGAGCGAGGGGGGGGTCCATTCCACGCGTGCCTTGGGGGCCCAGCGCAGGTGGAGTTCGACGACGGCCCGGGTGGCACCGGAGGGGACGAGGTAGGTGGCCGCCATTTCGCGCCAGCCGTCCCGTTCCCACCCGGTTTCGCCCGGGTATTCCGGTTCGGAGGTGGGCAGCGCGGAATCGCGATAGCTGAATGCGCCCGGGGTGTCGTGGTGGACCTGCCGTCCGCGGTCGTCGAGCCAGTGGATGCGGACGAGCACGCGGCGGCGTTCGGATTCCACCCCCACGGCGCGGCGTAGGACGCGGAAGCGCTGGTGGGAGCCGCCCTGGACGGGAAAGGTCTTTTCCCAATGACCGGCGAGGCCGTCCCGGGCATCGGATTCGATGGCGAGGGCGCCGGTGGCGTCCGGCCCTCCGGAGGGAAGGCGACGGAATTCCGGTCGGATCTCCTCGCGGGCGGCGCGTCCGTGCCAACCTTCGAGAGCGGGGTTCGCCGGGGGGAGTACGCAGCGCCACAGTTGGGCTCCGCTGCCGAAGTACACGGCGTCCGCGGCGAGGGCGAAGCCGCAGCGGATCGGGACGGGAGCGTTGGTGTGGAATTCCAGGCCGCCGGATCCGGGATCGATCGCGAACACCGCGCGCGAGGTGAGTCCGACGAGGCGTCCGTCGGGATGTCGTCCGAGGGATATTTCGAGAGGGGTGCCGGGGAGCGGGATCTCGCGGCTCACCGCGCGCCGGGCCGGATCAAAGACCAGGAGCCGCGGACCGGCCGCGACGTAGACGAGGCCGTCGACAGCGCAGAGGGCGGGATGGGAATCGAGACCGGGGGCGAGGACGGTTTCGAAGGTTTTGGTCCCGGTGCGCGGATCGAACGCGAAGAAGCGGGCGTCCTTTTCGGAGGGTTGGGTGCCGCCGCCGCCGGCGGTGGACGAACCGCCGAACAGCAAGCCGGATTTGGGCTCCCAAGCGAGGGAGACGATGCTTTGGTTGGTGACCAGATGTCGGTGGTTGCCGGTGATCCGGCCCGAGCGCAGGTCGAACAGCGCGAGGGCACCGCCGAGTTCGCCGTAGGGCGGAAGGCTGCCGACGAAGAGCGTGTCGTCCGGGCCGAGGGTCATGGCGCGGGGGCGGAGATGGCCGTTGCCGAGGGGGCCGAACCCGCGCGGATTGTCCTCCGGCGCGGTGCCGAACTTGAAGGGCCGTTCCGGATCGTAGCTGGAGAGGTAGCCGCCGGGATACGCGCAGACGTAGAGCCGGTTCTGCCAGGGCAGGAGGGAATAGAGCTCTCCGTTGACGGGAGTGGGATTGCCGAGGTGCCGGCTCCGGCGCGAGGCGGGGTCATGGACGAACATCTCGAGCGGCATGGCGGTGCTGCCGTAGACCCGGTTCCCGGGACCGTTGCCGAGCACGAACAACAGCGAACCATCGCCCTGATAGCGGAAGGAATTCGTTCGTGTTCCCGTCCCGTCCGGGTTCGACACCGTGTACGACACGGAGTCCGCGGTCACGGCGCCGACGGCGACCCGGCGTCCGTCCCGGAGGACCAGACCCTGCGGGGACACGACCCGCGCGGGCTCGATGGGAACGAGGGTTTCGTCGTCGACGCGGAACGCCTGGTTGCCGCAGTGCGCGTAGACGTTCCCGTCGGAGCCGAGGTGGACGGAGGCGGCGCTGTTGGTGCGATGCGGTTCGGGCAGGATGCCGCGGTGCCGGCGGGTGAGGGGATCGTAGACCACGACGTTGGCGCGGCCGTAACCGACGGCGGCATAGATTTTGCCGTTGGAGCCGGCGGCGACGGAACGCGTGTACATCTGGGTGTCGTCCATGCGCCCGAGATCCTCCATGGCGCCCGACCGGGGATCGTACGAGACGAGCTTGGCGTTGCCGTAGGTGCCACCGTAGAGCCTGCCGTCCTTGCCGACCGCGTACTGCCAGATGTAGGTCTCCGACTTGGAAGGGCGCCCGATCACTTCGATGCCGCGCTCGGGGGCGGTCGGGTCGAAGCGCAGGATCTCGCCGGTGTCCCAGGTGCCGAGGTACATCTTCTCGTCGGGTCCGCGCACCAGGGCCCAGGCGCCGGGGCCGCTGGGCGAGTTGTACTGGCGGGCCTCGCCGGTGTCCGGGTCGACCGCGACCAGGAACAGTTTCGCGCCGGTCTGGGCGAAGTCGAAGTACAGCACGTCCCGGGTGCCGGTGGCGTCGGGTCCGACGGCGGTGGCCATGAGCATGGCCTTGGTCACGGGCACGCCGAGGTTCTCGAAGCGGAAGGCGGGTGCGGCGTCGGCTGCCGACGCGCGGCGCGGGTCATGGGCGAGGAATGCGAGCGCGAGCAGGAGCACGCACGGAACCGACGGGAAGGGCAGCGGGATGCCGACGGGTCGGGTTTTCATGGGATCGACGAAGGATGGAGGCGGGGCACGCCGTTGGCCACGGGGAACTGGGCATCCCGAGTTCGAGGTGTCATTCCCGGACCCTGGGTCTAGGTTCGGGCATGGACCCGATGGCGATGCCGCGACGAACGAATCGTCGTGCCAGGACGAATTGGTGGCGATGGATCAGGGCGGCCTGCGTGGGCTGGCTCGGGGGAGCCGCCGGGGGCGGGACGGCGGCGGCTGCGGCGGCGGAAATGGAGATGGAGAAGGGTCCCGTGGGTCTGGTGGGGCGGGCGTTCCGCTACGAGCGAACGTCGGGCGAGGCGGCGAAGGGAACGGTGGTACGGGGGCTCGTGCTGGGCCTGGGCGGCATCGAGACCCGGGAGGGACGGGCGTACCAGTGGATCCGGGTCCAGGCGGAGAAGGCGGACGGCACGCGGTTTCGGACGTGGTGGCTGGCGAGCGGCTATCCGTCGGTCGCGCGGGCCGAGGCGACGGGGCAGGTGGCGCGGTATCGGGTGCAGGAAGGCGACGGTGCGGTGGTGGAGTATCGGGATGGAGCCTCGGGGGGCGCGGTGCTGCCGAGTCTGGCCGGGTGGCCGGATCTGCTGCCGAGAGCGGCGGAGTTGGGCGGGGCCGTGGCGCGCTTCCTGGGGCACGAGTATCGGCGGGCGGCGACGATCGAGGAATCGTTCGAGGTGCCTTCGCCGGCGCGGACGGTGACGTTGCGCCCGGATCTGATGATCGGACTGCCGAGCAACACGCGACAGAAGGACGAGCGTCGGCGGTACGACGGATCGGATTACGAATTGGTGCGGCTGGGGCGGGAGGACTATCGGGAGATGGTGGCGGCGGGCCTGAACTGCGTGCGAGTGGATGCCGCCCAATTGGGGTGGGTCGAGGAACTGGACACGTACTACTGGGGCGTGGGCGCGGGGGAGGTGCCGTTTCCGGAGTGCCTCTATCGGAGCGCGTACCTGGGGCCGGCGATCTTCCTCGACGAACCGGGGGTGGGGACCCGGGACCATGTGTTGCGACCCCGCCTCGCGAAGGAGCCGGCGTTTCGGAAGTCGATCACGCCCGAGATCGCCTGGACGGCGTTCGAGGAGCACTTCGACCAGGTCCTGCGGGACGGCGCGGCGGGGGTGTTCGGTCGCCAGGTTGCCGGGCGCGTCGACGCGGATCCGGGGACGATGAGTCTGCGGCACGGGAATCTGTACACGTGGGAAACCATGGCGGACACGGCGGCGCATCAGTTGTCGCGCGACGCGCGGGTGCCGGCGGCGTTCGTGTTCGAACCGCCGGGCCGGCTCGGAACGCGGCGGACGGTGCCGGAATGGAACATGAGTTACGGTTGCCGGCTGCCGGTGGATGATCCGGGGAGTCTGACGAGCGTGATCCACGGATTCCTCCGGGGGGCGGCGCGGCTGACGGGGAAGGAATGGGGAACGAGCGTGTATGGCGCGGTGGATCGGGCCGACGCGCCCGTCCTGTTGACGACGGCGTACGACCAGGGGGCCACGCGGTTTTTCTTTTGGGACAACTACCAGCTGGCCTGCGTGCCGTTCGGGGAGGCGCTGGGGTGGACGCGGCATCTCCGGGACCACGCGGCCAGCCATCCGCGCCGCGACCTGGCCCGGCTGCGGGAGGCGGCCGAGGTCGCTATTCTGGTGCCGCCGGGATACGGACTGGGCCATGTCTCGATGGGCAAGGGGCTCCTGTGGGGGCTGGGGGAGTTGAACCTGGAACGCCGCAACGCGGCAGGCGTTCCGTATCGCGCCGTGATGGCGGCGTTTTTCCGCGAGATCGAACATTGCCGGCGGATGGGAATCGGGTTCGATCTTCTGGCCGATGTGCCCGGAGTGACACCGCGGGGTTACCGGGAGGTGGTCCGGGTGCGGGCGGACGCGACCGTCGAGGTGAGGACTGCCGAGGGCGTGGCCACCTTGCCGCGGGAAGGGCGCCCGGTGGTTCGCCCGGCCGGCGGGGCACCGGGTCTGGAGGTCCGCGTGGAACCGGTACGGGGAACGGGTCCCTGGCATTTGGAAGCCCGGGCCGTGGTGCGCGAGGCGGCGTCGCCGGTGTTTTTCACGCCGGGGGCGGACCCGACGGGGGTGCAGCGGAATTTCGTCGTGGCCTGGGAGCTTTACGGTCCGGAGGAGGAGGACTACCGGGCGTTGGTGGGGACGGGGGATCGTCCGCGAGTGCGTTGGCGGGATGCCCGGACCGCGGAGGTCGATCTGACGATTCGCGTGGAGAAGCCGGGGCGTTATCGGCTGCGCGCGGCGACGTGCGATGTGGGGGGAGGCACGGCGGTGGTTTGGCGGGACTGGGTGGCGGGCGGGGACGGGGACGGGGTTGCGAGGTGAGGGGGCGGGCCCTGGCGCTGGGCCGGGGCCGAGACGGGCCGTTGCTCGGGGCCCGCGGGCGGACGAGAGTGGCCGGCATGAAACGAGCCATCGGGTTGGTCTGCGCGCTCGCGCTGATTGTGGTGTTCCGTTCGGCGGGGGCCGAGGAGGGCCTCGAGACGTTGCGGAAGGAACTGCAGGAATTGCGACAACGGGTCGAGCGGCTGGAGGAGGCCAATGGCCGGCTCCGGCAGCATCTGGAGGTGGAACGGCTCGTGGTGAAGAAGGAACTGGTCGTGTCGGACACGGGCCTGCCCTGGGAGCCGGGGTACGAGGAGCACCAGATCCCGCGCGGGCTCTACGCGCGTTCGCTGTGGGATGGGCCCGGCGGACTCTGGGTGCGAAGCCGGCTGATCAAGGGGGAGGTCGACGATCCGTTCGACGACCGGTTCCACGCGGTGGAGCGGGACGGAAGCCTGCGGCGGACTCCGGGCCACATTTCGTGGAACGTGTGGCTCGACGGCGCGTGGCGACAGATGGCGATTGTCCAGGGGGAAGGACTCGAGCTGTCGGAGGTGCCGCGGGAGCAGTGGTCCGGCGGCAACCATCCGGGGCGGTTGCGATTCCAGACGTTTCGCCCGGGTCATGGCGAACCCCTGACCGATGCGTTGCTGGGGCAGGGGATGATGTCGGTGGGCGGGGGAGGGTACGGGGGCGGGGGGCTGCCGTATGCGTCGGAGACTTTGGAGATCTGGGGAGGCGATGTGGTCCGGCGTACGCTCGTGGCGCCCGAGGCCCCGAAGGTGTGGAAGGACGACGGCTCGGGAGCGCGCGAGTACTCCCTGATCGCCGTGGGCGCGCAGGGAGTCCGGTCGGGTCGCTCGTCCCCGGCGAAGGCGGGCGGCCTGGCGCACCTGCGGTGGGACAGCGTGCCGGGAGCCGACGCGTATGTGGTGGTGCGCGACGGGCGGGAAGCGACGGGACCCCTGCGCATGGAAGGCGCGCGGAAGGAATGGATCGACCGTGGTCCGTGAGCCGTGGGGTGGCAACCGACGGCACGGCCCGATCGTCGGCGGGTTCGGGTTCGGATTCGGGAAAGCAAAGAGGCGCCGGGCCTTCGCCCCGCGCCTCGGGGAGGTTGCGGTTGGCACGGGGCGCCGCGCCCGCGGGCGCCCGGGGCGGCGCCGCCGCGGGTGCGATAGAACTTCGCGGCGCCGTCGGCGGTGGTGTTGAGCGGATTGGCCGCGCCCGCGACGTCGGTCCAGGGCCCGGCGATGGCGGTGGCGGATTGGAGGGTGGCCCCGGCGGGATACCGGACCACGATGTTGGCGCCCTCGCGGGCGACGGTGAGCGAGTCCGGGGTCGTGGGCTGGACCCGGGTGCTGACCCAGAACCAGGTGACCGAACCGTCGGAGCCGTCGGCGCGGGTGCCGTCGGTGTTCTCGGGGGTGAGGGCGAGGTCGACGATGTCGCCCTTCTTGAGGGTGACGGTGGCGCGGCGCTTGGGAGCGGCGGTGTCGGTTCCGGCGAGGACGACGGAATCGAGTTTCTTGCCGTTGACGAAGACGATACCGGCGACGCCGCCGCCGGCGCCGTTTTCCTTCCGCACCTGCCAGATGATGGTGACGGGAGTGTCGCCGGCGAGTTCGGAGGCGACCCAGCGGCGGATGGCCCAGTGCTCCTCGTTCGGGGCGCTGTTGGTGCCGTTGGGGTGGATGCTTTCGGAGGCCTGGTAGGTCCAGGGTCCGGCCGCGGCGGTGTTGAGGTCCCAGGCGGTGCCGGTCCACATCTGGGACACGCCGTCCCACTCTCCCTGCCCATCGCCGCCCGCGTAGGGGATGAAGGCCGTGGCGGGATCATAGTTCTCCTCGCCGGCGTCGGCGGTGAGGTTGCGATACCCGTTGAACCAGCCGTCCTTGCCCTGGGTGCCGGAGAACTCGGCGGACGAGTTCGCGATGACGCCCGCGAGCGGGTTGTCCGCGGCATCGCGCGGGTTGGTGCCCTCGGCCAGTTCCTCCGCGTCGAGGAACTTGTCGCCGTCGGTGTCGGCCTTGTTGGGATCGGTGGAGGGGCTGCCGGTGACCTCGGCGCCATCGGAGAGGGTGTCGCTATCCGTGTCGGACTTCCTGGGATCGGTACCGGTGTCGGTCGCGCTGGCGAACGTCCCGGTCTTGGTCTCCACGGCATCGGAAAGCCCGTCACCATCGGTGTCGGTCACGGTGGGGTTGCTGTCCCGCTTGTACTCGTCGGCATCCTTGAGGCCGTCGCCGTCGGTGTCGGAGGAGGCGGTCATCTTGGTGAGGTCGCCGGGGAAGAACAGTTTCTCCCAGAGATCGGCCATGCCGTCGGCGTCGGTGTCGGGCGGGTTGACCGGGATGAAGAGCGAGCCGTCCGGTTGGAAGGCGGGCTCGGGCAGGACGGGGTCGACCTGGAGCGAAAACGCCGAGCCGTCGCAGCCGTCGGCATTGCCGTTGTCGGTGCCGAGCGGGGTGAGGACGACGTCGATGACGTCGGAGGGGGCGACGTTGGCGAAGACGGTGCGGGTGACGCCGGTGCCGTTGTTCGAGGCGATGGTGACGAAGTCGGCGCGTTTGCCGTTGATATAGACGCCGGAGGAGACGCCGTTGCCGCAGCCGAGGTTGGTCTTGCGCACGTGATAGCGGAGGGCGAGCGGGGTGACCTTGGAAAGTTCCTTGGCCTCCCAGCGGCGGATCACCCAGTGGACGGGCGAGGGCCCGTTGGGGTGCGTGTTCTCGGGGCCGAGCTCGGACCAGGGGGCGGCAGCGGCGGTATTGAGGTCCCAGAGGGAACCGGTCCAGACCTGGGTGGTGCCGTCCCAGTCGCCGAGGCCATCGCCGCCGGGGAAGGGAATGAAGTTCGCGGTGGGATTGTAATCGGCGGCACCGCCGTCGGCCGTGGCGTTGCGGTAGCCGGCGCGCCAGCCGTCCTGGCCCTGGACGCCGGAGAATTCGGTCTGGGAATTCGCGATCAGGCTGCTGATCAGGGTGTCGTTCGCGTCGTTCGGATTGTGACCGTTCATGACTTCCAGACCGTCCGAGTAGGTGTCGTCGTCGGAGTCGGTGTCGAAGGGATCGGTCTTGGGATTGATGTTGACCTCGTCGCCGTCCTTGCGGAGGTCGCCGTCGGTGTCCGGGTTCAGCGGGTCGGTGCCGGTGTTGGAGGCGCTGACGAACGTGCCGGTGCCCGTCTCGACGCCGTCGGCGAGGCCGTCGGCATCCGTGTCGGCCTTGGCGGGGTGGGTGGCCTTCGCCAACTCGGCGCGATCGCTGAGGCCGTCGGCGTCCGAGTCACCCGAGCCGGTGAGCTTGGCGAGGTCGGTGGCGTAGAGCAGTTCCCAGGCATCCGGCAGGCCATCGGCGTCGGTGTCGGCGGCCTGGTCGACGGCCATCCAATGGGAGCTGCCGTCCGAGCCGTCGGCGCGGTCGCCCGTGCTGCCGACCGGGGTGAGGACGAGGTCGATGCGGTCGCCCTTTTTGCCGATGACGTAGTTGGTGCGGGTGACGCCGGTGGTGTTGTTGCCGGCGAGGGCGACGGAGGCGAGGCGGAGGCCGTTGATCCAGACGCCGCCGGTGACGCCGGCGCCGGAGGCGTTGCCCTTGCGGGTGTGCCAGCGGATGGCGAGAGGGGTGTCACCCGCGAGTTCGTTGGCGACCCAGCGCCGGACCACCCAGTACTCCTCGTTCGGGGTGCTGTTCGCGCCGTTCGGATGGGTGGCTTCCCGGTCAATCGAGGTCCAGGGCCCGGTGGCGGCGGTTTCCTGATCCCAGACCGTGCCGGTCCAGAACTGGCCGGAGCCATCCCAGGCGCCCTGTCCGTCTCCGCCGGCGAAGGCGATGAAGCCCGCGGCGGGGTCATAGTTGTCGCCGCCGCCATCGGCGGTGTAGTTGCGATAGCCGTAGTACCAGTCGTTGCCGCCCTGAACGCCGGAGAATTCCGTGCGGGAATCGGCAAGGGTCTGGGCGCCCACGGCAGGGGCGAGGTGTGCGGTGGCCGCCAGCAGGAGCAAGGCGGCGCCGCGAAGCAATGGAGTGCGCATAGTTGTTCTCAGGTCCGATGAATCGGGAAACGGGCGGCAGCATCGCACGGGCGGGGCGTCCGGGGTCAAGCGCCGGTTCGACGCAAGTCCCTACTGATTCGATTCAGGGCGATGGGCAAAGTCGATTGGGGCCCGCACCGGCTCCCCGCCATCGCGTCCGCGCGACGGCGGGCCGGGTTGCGGGGCGATCGAAGCAGTCGAATCGAGAGGCGAAGCCGGCGACTCGGCAGTCGCCGGCCCCACATCGCAGTTCCACGCAGGACTTTGTCAACGGCCCTGCCTTGTGATTCTGCCCGTTTTCCCCGGCGTCTCCGGACGTTTCTCCGTCGGGGGGACCCGTGGGCTTGACCACAAGACTTTTGCGGGTGCGCGGCGGGCTTCGGAAAGTGGATCCATGAACGCATCGGAGCGGCGGCGGGCGCGTGGCTCGGGGCGGGTGTGGGTGTGGGCGTGGGCGTGGGTAGGGGCTTGGGCGTGGATGGGGATGGGGATGGGGGCGGGTTCGGCGGGGGGCGCGGAGGCGCCGGAGCACGTGCGGCAGATCGATCTGATTCACTTCTCGCACACGGACTATGGTTTCACGGATCACCCGGCCGTCTGCCGGGATTTGCAGCGGCGCTATCTGGACATCGCGTTGGACGCGGTCCGGGCGACGCGGGAGCGGGCGGAGGAGGCGCGGTTTCGGTGGACGGCGGAGACGACGGTGGCGGTGGCCGACTGGTGGGCGGCGGCGGGGACGGAGCGACGGGAGCAGTTTTTGGAGGCGGTGCGCGAGGGGCAGTTGGAAGTCACGGCTCTGCCGTTGAACGTGACGCCGTTTCTGGATGGCGCGCAGTGGGAGGCGATGATGCGGTGGCTGCCGGAGGATCCGGGGCGGCGGTGGGCGCCGCGCACGGCGGTGCAGAACGACGTGAACGGGTTTCCGCGGGCCGGGGCGAAGGCGTTGCTGGACCGGGGCGTCCGGTACCTGTTCTCGGGCATCAACAGCGACAGTGGCGGGCCGCCGTTGCCGCGGCTGACGGCGTTCTGGTGGAGGCAGCCGGATGGCCGGCGGTTGTTCGTTTGGATGAGCCTGACGTACGGCGACGGTTTCTTCTTCTTCGAGACGGAGGAATGGCGGCGGGGCCCGCTGCCCCTGGCTGGGGACGCGCGTTTCCGTCCGC
The DNA here is from genome assembly GCA_964608505.1 of uncultured Verrucomicrobiota bacterium. Classification (GTDB taxonomy): domain Bacteria; phylum Verrucomicrobiota; class Verrucomicrobiia; order Limisphaerales; family CAIMTB01; genus CAIMTB01. The sequence goes on along the minus strand of CAZSOV010000074.1, from coordinate 4,019 downwards.
CGCGGGCCGGCGACATCCTGCGGACGGACGAGGCGTCGCTGCGGGCGGCGCAGGCCCAGTGCTGGAAGCGACTTCGGCAGTTCGAGAAGGACGGCTACCGGCATCCCGTCGTGGCGGTATCGATGACGAGCATGTGGCGGTACGACAACGATCCGCCGTTCCCGCCGTTGTCGGACTTCGTGGAGGCGTGGAACCGGCTGGGATTGCGGCCGCGGCTGAGGCTCTCGACGGCGTCCCAGGCGATGGAGGACCTGGAACGGGTGGCGGGCGGGACGGCGCCGGAGTACGAGGGGGAATGGACGGACTGGTGGGCCAACGGCACGGCCTCCGCGCCGCGGGAGGTGGCGGCGAGCCGGTTCGCGGCGCGCCATCTGGCGGCGGCGCGGTCGCCGGTCTGGGGCGGGATCGATGCGGCGACGCAAGGGCGCCTCGAGGAATTGACCCGGGACCTGTGCTTGTTCAACGAGCATACGTGGGGCTCGGGGATGAGCGTGGCCCAGCCCTACAGCCTCGATGCCCAGGGCCAGTTCAACGAGAAGGCGCGTCTGGCGTGGCGCCCGATGGCGCTCGCGGAATGGCTGCTGGGCCAGCGGGCCCGGACGCGGTTCGCCGGGCAGGGCGAGGGTCTTTGGCTCGTGAATCCCGCGGGCGAGTCCTTCGGGGGCTGGGCGACGATGCTTCGTTCATGCCTGCGGGGAAGCTACGGGTCCGTCGTCGATCCGGCCACCGGGGCGCGGATGAAGCTGTACTTCGAGCCGGGCCCGCTCTGGGGGCGTCCGGAGAAGGCCGCGGACCTGGGGCCGGAGGATGTTTCGGCGACGTTTCCGGACCGCGTGCCGGACCGGTTCGCGCGGTTCTGGGTCGAGCACCTCGGGGCGGCGTCGGGCCGCCGGTACGAATTGAGCACGAACGCCGCGGAAGACGTGCCTCCTCCGGCGGGCCCGGGGCCGGTGGTGGAACGGGACGAGCGCGGCTGGCCCGTCTCGGCGCGCTGGCCGGGCATGCGACGCCCGTTGTTTGGTCGGGGGCTGGGGGATTTCACGAGCGTGCGGGTGAAGGCCTTCGCACCGCGTTGGGCGTTGCAGGACATCTGGAACGCGGGCGATCCGGCCCGTCGGGCGGAGTTGCAGCGGGAGAAGCTGGAATTCGTCGGGGCACGGGCCGCGGGGGGGGCGGACATGGAGGAGACGCCGCACACGTGGCGCTTCGGGCAGTACCTCGAGCATCCGCGCGTGAAATGGGCCCATCGCCGGCTCGAGGTGTGGAAGCGGACGCCGCGCGCGCGGCTGACGTTCCGGATGAACCGGATCTCGTCGTTCGATCCGGAACTGCTCTGCGTGGAGAGTCCGCTCCCCTGCGACGGCACCTTGCCGCGGTTGAGCTCGGGCGGCCTGGGGTTCACGCCCTTCACCGATCAACTGCCGGGAAGTTGCCGGGACTATTTTGCCATCGACGGCTGGGCGCGCTACGGAACGCCGGACGGGAGCTGGCTGTGGGTGACGCGGGACGCGCCGCTGGTGACGCTCGACGGGCCGCACCCCAAGTCGCGCCTCACGGCCCCGCCCGCACGCACGGGTCGGATGCTCGCCATCGTCTTCGACAACTTCTGGTACACGAACTTCCAGGGGGACAGCCCGGGCGTGATGGAATTCCAGTTCGATCTCGTCTGGCGGGACGGCGAGATCGGCGACGCGACGGCGGCGGGGTTGGCGGAGGCGTTAAGCACCGACCCGGTCATGGTCCTCAACCCGGCCCTGCCCGAGCATCCAAGCTTCATGGAACGGCTGTATCGCCCGTAGGGGGAGGCCGGGGCTGATTCCGTACGATCAGGCTGGCAAATCCTAGCCAGCAGCCCGCGTCGTGCTGGATGCCTGCGGGCGTCCCGCGACGCGGGAGTGGCGTGCCAAGGCGGAGGGCGGGGTGGGATGGGGCGTGGCGACCCGGGAGTTGGGGTGGTCGAAAACGATGGATGGGCAACCCCCGGCGCCGGTTCATGAAGAAAACTCATCGTTACCGGGAAAACGTCGCGGGATCAAAAGGACCCGATTCCCGATGGCTGGCACCTCCCCTGCCTTGTGGGGGCCGGAACGGCGAGCCAGCCCATCCGGCGCGGTCAGAAACCGAAATCGTCTGGCGGCGCCTACGGTCCCCGTCGCGCCGGTCGGGAGCCAGCCGTTCCTCCAACCACTCAATTCGTCCTGAAATCGACCTGCATGAAACACGCTCATTCACACCGATCCGGGCTGGACCCGGCCCGGTCCGTGCCGACGACGCCCTGGATCGGGGCCCTGATCCTGGCGGGGGCCTGCGCGGCTCCGGTCGCGACACGCGCGGAAGACGGTCGGCTCGACAAGCTGGAGAAGGAGAACACGGAACTGCGGCAGCGGCTGGAGTCGCTGGAGGGATACGCCCAGAAGCAGGGCATCCTGCCCAGCGGCGCGCCCGAGCCGAAGTTCGTGTCCGCGATGTCGGAGATCACCCTGAGCGGCTTCGCCCAGGCGTCGTACTTCTACAACACGGAATCGCCCGCGGATCGCATGTCGGACGGGTATCTCTGGAACACGAAGCACAACTCGTTTTCGATCAACAAGGTCAAGCTCACCCTCGCGAGCAAGCCTGCCGAGCGCAGCGGCGAGCTATGGGACGCGGGTTTTCGCGCCTCCATGATGTGGGGCCAGGACGGCCCGCCCCTCAACACGGGCCGCAATCTGTCGGGTCTCGACACCCTTCGGGAGGCGTACGTCGACATGAACGTGCCGATCGGCGACGGCCTGATCATCAAGGCGGGCCAGCTGATCTCGCTGCTCAACTTCGAGTCGGGCGACGGCGGCGCGGCCAACCCGAACTTCTCCCAGGGCTTTCAATGGTGGTACACGGGCAACGGTCCGTCCGCCGGCGTCCAGGCGGATTACCAGGTGACCGAGTGGATGAACGTGAAGGCGCGCGTGCAGAACGGCCTGTACGCGGGGCCCATCGACAACAACGAAGGCAAGACCTTCCTCGGCAGCATCGGGTTGACCCCGACCGACAAGACCTGGATCAACCTGCTCGGGTTTGCCGGCCAGGAATCGGCCACCCTCGATCTCGTGGGCGGTTCCGTGCTCGCGGGAACCAAGCTGGGTGACAAGTTCAACCTCGGCTTCGAGTTCGACTACTTCAACCTCGAGATGCCGGGCAACACCACGGACGTGTGGTCGGTGGGCACCTGGGCCTGGTACGACTTCACCGACAAGTTCGGGGTCGCGTTGCGCGGGGAATACCTGACGGACAGCGACGGCAACGGCCTGCTGCTCGGGGATTTCCCGGGAGGCACGCGCACGGGCTCGGCGCTGGCTTCGTTGGACACCGACGGCGACATCGCCAGCGTGGCGCTCACCTTCAACTTCAAGCCGGTTGCCGGCCTGAAGATCCAGCCGGAAGTGCGCTATGACCACACGAGCTTCGCGGGAGCCTTCGACGGCGAGGACGACCGCTTCATCATCGGCGCCGGCGTGACCTACTCCTTCTAGGGCCGGGGAGCACGACCTCCGTCGCCTCCCGGTTCCCATCCCAAACATCCCAACCGAACCAACCCCAACACCCATCCCAGTCGTATTCGAGAATCCCATCGCATGAAAAACGCATTGCTACGCATCCTCTGCCTGCTGTCGGTCGCCTGGCTGACCCAGGGCGCAAGAGCGGCCGAGACCGTCAAGGTCGGCGTGCTCCACTCGCTGAGCGGCACGATGGCCATCAGCGAGACCTCGCTGAAGGACGTCCTCCTCTTCACCTTCGACGAGATCAACAAGGCCGGCGGCGTGAAGGTCGGCGGCAAGTCCGTCCTGATCGAGCCCGTGATCGTCGATCCCGCGTCGAACTGGCCGTTGTTCGCCGAGAAGGCCCGCCAGTTGCTCGAGAAGGACAAGGTCGCCGCGGTGTTCGGCTGCTGGACCTCCGTGAGCCGCAAGTCGGTGCTCCCGGTGTTCGAACAGCTCAACGGACTGCTCTTCTACCCGGTGCAGTACGAGGGCGAGGAGCTC
>CAZSOV010000073.1:11534-28814 GCA_964608505.1 uncultured Verrucomicrobiota bacterium | reverse complement strand
CAGCTGCAATGGGAGGTTTCCGGGCCCGCGGGCGGGAATCTCGCGGCCACGGTCGGGGCGGGAAACCGGCTGACCGTGCGGGTGCTGGACGCGGCGTGGACGGGGCGGGAAACGCTTGAATTCCGGGTGCGCGATCCGGAGGGGGCGGAGGCGCGGGGCAGCGCCACGTTCGAGGTGCGTCCGAACTACGTGCCGCCGCAGGCCGCGACCGACGAGGGGCGCATGGAGGAGGACGGCACGCTGGAACTCGAGCCGCTCGCGAACGACCGTTCGCCCGCGGGTCGCGCGCTGCGCATTCTCGGCATCAGCCGGCCCGGGTCCGGTTCCACCCGCCTCCTCGCCGGGGGGCGGGTGATCTACACGCCGGCCACGAATTTCTTCGGAACGGACCGTTTCGAGTACACGCTGGAGGACGACGACGGGGGCTCGGCGACGGGCGAGGTCGTGGTGACGGTGGACGGGACGCCGGACGCCCCGGAGGCGCGGGAGGACACGTTGATCGTGGACGAGGACACCTCGGGCGAGTTCGACGTCCTGGAGAACGACGAGGACCCGGACCAGGAGCCGATGGAATTGGTGGCGATCCAGGAACCGCGCGAGGGCCGGTTGGAGCCCCTTGGGGCGGGTCGGTTCCGGTACGTGCCGAACCCGGATTTCGCCGGGCTCGAGGCCCTGTTGTACCGGGTGCGGGACCCGGGTGGTCTGGTGGCCACGGGGGAGGTTTCCATTCTGATCAAGCCGGTGAACGACCTGCCGGTGGTGCGGGATCAGGTCGTGAAGCTCAACCGGAACCGCGCCACGGACGTGTTCTATGACGCCAAGGATGCCGACGGGGACCGGTTGACCTTCCAGATCGTGGAAGGTCCGACCCAGGGCGTCCTGCTGGTCTATCCCGAACTGGCGAACTACCAGCCGCGCGCCGGTTTTTCGGGCCGCGACCAGTTCACGTACACGGCGACCGACGGGCGGGTGTCGGTGGGACCGGCGACGGTCGTGCTCGAGGTCCAGGCCACGAACAATCCGCCCGATGTCCAGGCCGAGACCCTGGTGACGGCGGTGGAGCAGCCGCTGACCATCGGATTGCGGGTGAGGGACGTGGACGGCGACGCGTTCACGGTCGCGCTGGCCGGGGAACCGGCCCATGGCCGCGTGCAACTGAACGGCACGAACGCGGTGTACACGCCGGAGCCGGGTTTCGCGGGCGAGGACCGGTTCCAGGTGGAGGCGCGCGACGCGGAGGCTGTCGGGCCGCGGGCGACGATGACGGTCCGGGTGACTGCCGAGAACACCGTGCCGATTCCCGAGCCGCAGGTCCGCGAGGTGCCGCGCAACCGTTCGACACCCATCGTCCTCGCCGCCCAGGACGCGGAGAACAACCCGCTGACGTTCCTCGTGGTGACGAACCCGGTGTACGGTCGGATCGAGGGCGAACCCCCTCGCCTGGTCTACACCCCGCTGCCGAATTTCCGGGGCCTGGACCGCATCCTGTACACCGTCAGCGACGGGCGGTTGACGAGTCTGGTCGCCACGGAGCACCTGCTCGTGCGGGATCCCAACCAGGTGCCGATGGCCACCAACCAGACGGTGGTCGTGCGAAAGGACGGGGTGGGGACGATCCGGTTGGCGGCTTCCGATGCCGACGGGCACGACCTGCGGGCGGTGGTGTTGAAGGGCAGCCGGCACGGACGGGTTTCCGGCGCCGGCCTGGATTTCCGCTACGTGCCCCGCGCGGGGTACGAGGGGGTGGACACCTTCACGTACAAGGTTTGGGACGGCCTGGGGTACAGCGCCGAGGCGACCGTTAGGGTGCGGGTGGAATCCCAGATCGAGCCCTCGGCACGGATCACGGCGGTGCGCCTTCTGCCCGGGGGCGTGGAGGTCGAAATCGAGACCCGGGCGGCGCGTTCGATGCGCCTGGAGGCCTCGGAGGACCTGGTGGAATGGCTGGGCGTCGGGACCTGGGACGCGCCGGGCAGCGTCGTGCATTGGGTGGACGTGTCGGCGGGCGGACGGCGGGCGAGGTTTTTTCGGGCCGTCGTGGAGCGGTTTGACGGGGTGCGCTGAGGCGGGGCGCGGGTACCCACGGGGAGGGAAACGGAGCGTTCGGAAAGCCCCGCGGCGAGGGGGAGAAACAGGGCGAAAATCCCCGAAAAACCGCGGTCCAACCGCTGGAATGTCCAAAAACCCTCGAAAATCGCGTGAAATCCGGTGAAAACCTCGAGTTTTCCCTTGCCGGGGGCGGGTTTTGCTCCGTAGAACGGCCTTGTCGTTTTCGACACCTCTGACCCTCAACCACAATATCTATGGCTAAACCCCTGACCAAATCACAACTGGCTGCGTCTCTCGCGGACAAAGTCGGTCTGACCAAGAAGCAGGCTTCCGAAGTCCTCGCGATCATCACCGAGCTGTCCTACAAGCACGCCAAGGACACGTTCACCCTGCCCGGCATCGGCAAGCTGGTGCTCGTCAACCGCAAGGCGCGCATGGGTCGCAACCCCAAGACCGGCGAGGCCATCAAGATCCCCGCCAAGAAGGTCGTGAAGTTCCGCGTGGCCAAGGCCGCCAAGGACGCGATCCTCGGCGCCAAGAAGTAAGCGCCGGACCCCAGGTCCCAAGCCCATTTCGACAAGGCACCCCGCTCGCCGGGGTGCCTTTTTCATGCCCCGATCTCCCCGGCGGATGCCTTCCCCCCTGCGCCCGCGTCACGGAGCTTGGGGCGCGCGCTGGATCAGTTCGATTTCGTAGCCTTCCGGGGCGTCGATGAAGGCGAATCCGCCCCCGTCCCCCTTGTAATGGGGGCCGTCCGAGTAACGGATTCCCAGCGTCTCCAGGTGCCGTCCAAAGGCCTCCAGACTATCCACTTGGAACGCGACGTGGGTGAGGTCGGGTTGCACCTGCACGGGGCCGCTGTCGGGGAAGGAACAGAGTTCGATGGTCTCGTCGCTCTCGGGGGCCTTGAGGAAGGCGAGTTCCGATCCGCGCGGGGACCGGCTGCGGCGGACCACCTCGAGGCCGAGGACTTCCTGGTAGAAGCGCAGGGACCGGTCGAGGTCGTTCACCCGGTAGCGGGTGTGGAGCAGCTTGAACGCGAGGCGCATGGCGGCAGCCTAGCCACCGCCCGCGCCCGCTCAAAGGGCGAAAAGCCAGGGTGGGCCGTCCCGGACAGGGCGATGGACAAAGTCTGGTGTGGAACCGCGTTGTGGGGCCGGCGACTGCCGAGTCGCCGGTTTCCCCTCTGGTTTCGCCTGCTTCGATCGCCCCGCGACCTGGCCCGCCGTCGCGGGGGCGCTATGGCGGGGAGCCGGTCGCCGGCCCCACATCGCAGTTCCACGCAGGACGTTGTCAACGGCCCTGCCCCCCGGACGAACGGCGCGAAGACCACGCAGGCGACCCGCGGGTTACGAGGTGAGGACCCGTTTCGCCTCGACGTCCAGGGCGTCGGTCAGGAAGGGAATCCCCAGCTCGCGCGCCGTCTCGCGGTTGGCGGCCATCAGGTCGGCACGCTGGATGGCGCCGACCGAAAACCGGCGCGCCCCGGCCAGGAGCTGCTGGAGGCCGGCAGCCAGCTTGTCGACGAAGGTGCAGATGGCGATGGCGCCGTAGGGGATGTGCTTCATCTCGGCGGCGCCGACGCGTTTTTGGACGTCGAAATAGCCGGCGAAGATTTCCTCGGGCCGGGCCCCGTTCTCGGAGAGGTTGGGCGGCAGGGAATCCCAGTGGCCGCAGACCTTGTCGCGTCGTTCGGGATGGAGCGCCCCCTCGATGTTCGAACCGACGAAGGCGGGAATCATGACCGCGCGCCCCATGCAGACGAGCTTGGTGAACGGGGCTCCGAGCGCGAGGGCCTTGAAGAGGTGATCCTCGCGCGAGAGCGTGCCCGCGAACGCCAGGTCGACGACGCGCCCGCGGCGGGCGGAGAGGAGGCTGGCATATTCGTGGGCCTTCGCGTGGAGGTAGATTGGTGGAACGCCCCACTGCTCCATCATGTGCCATGGGCTCATGCCCGTGCCGCCGCCCGAGCCGTCGATGGTCAACAGGTCCAGTTGCTGGTCGGTGGCAAACCGGATGGCCATGGCCAGCGCCTCCATGCCGTAGGAGCCGGTCTTCAGCGAGATGCGCCGGTAGCCCAGCCGGCGCAGGTAGGCCACGGAGCGGGCGAAATCCTCCGCGACCGCGTCGGGCGAGTGGCGGTCGGTGTAGCCGAGCCGGGAATGCCGGGCGAAGGCCTTGATGGCACCCGCCTCGTAGGCGGCCCGCACCTCGGGCAGGCGCGGGTCGGGGTCGACCAGGTATCCGCGCTGCGCGAGGAAGAGGGCGTAATCCAGACTGTCCACCTGGATCTCGCCGCCGATGCACTTGGCGCCCTGGCCCCACTTGAGCTCGATGATGGCCTGCTCGCCGTATTTGCCGATGACGTATTCGGCGACGCCGTTGCGCGTGTCCTCGACGTTCAGCTGGACGATGATCGCGCCGTGCCCGTCGTGGTATCGCAGGAAGGTGTCGATGCGGCGGTCGAGTTCCGGGGATTTGCGGAGGTGCCCGTCCCGGATCTCCGCGGCGCGGTCCACGCCGGCGACATTCTCGCCGACGACAATGGGGAACCCCGCGAGGGCGGCGCCGATGGCGAATGAATCCCAGTATTTGGCGGCCACGAAGGTGGAGCCGAGGGCGCCCGTCATCAGCGGCAGGCGGCAGCGGGTGCGGGCCGCCCAGCCGAATTCCGTTTCGAGCGAGACGTTGGTGAAGAGGCAGTCGTCGGCGGAATCCCCGAGCCCGGGCGGACGACCGTGGGAGCCGTAGACATAGCCCTGGATGCGCGTCGTGCCGTAGGAGACGCCGACCGGGTTCACGTTGCCGCTGCCGGCGGTGACGGAGCCAAAGTCGCGGGGATACAGCAGCTTCCGCCCCTTCAATCCCGCGACCCACGTCTCGCACCGACCCCTGCAGTCGGCGCGGCAGAGGGTACAGAGCCCGGATTCCTGATTGGTGCCGCGGTTCGCGGTGCCCAACACGTCATTGGTCTTCGGCCATTCAAGCATGGTGGTTCCTGGGAAGGGACGGGGCGGGGCGGGCCCGGTTGGGTTGGGGTGACCCGGCCAGTGTCCGTTCCGGCATTCGCGGTGCAACGAGTTTGGGGCCGGCGGGAAAGAGGGTTGCCCCGGGCGCGGGTTTCCGCTTCGGTTCGCGCGCACCCAAGAAGACAGCACACTCATGCCAGAACCGATCCTGACGGTGGCCCAGATGCGGGCGCGGGAAGCGCGGACGTGGATTTCCGGAATGCCGCGTGAAGCGGTCATCCAGCGGGCCGGACGCGCGGTGGCCGAGGTGGCCCGGCACTGGACGCGGGAGGACGCGCCGGTTCTGGTCCTCGCGGGACGGGGGCACAATGGCGACGACGCCGTGGTCGCGGGACAGCACCTGCCCGGGCGGGACGTCGAAATCCTCCGGCTGAACGGACCGCAGGCCTTCGCCGCGGCGCACGGCTGGTTGGAGCGACAGAACGGGAACCGGCGCGCGATGGTCATCGACGGGATGTTCGGCATTGGCCTGAACCGCCCGCTCCAGGGCGAATGGGCCGGGCTCGTGGACGAGGTGAATCGGGCCGGAATTCCGGTCCTGGCCGTGGATGTCCCGTCGGGTCTGGCGGCGGATTCGGGGCAACCGTTGGGCGACGCCGTGATCGAGGCCACGGTCACGGTTGCCCTCGGCGCGGTGAAGGTCGGGATGCTGGGCGAGGCGGCGGCCCGCTACCTGGGCCGGGTGGAACTCGCGGCCGACATCGGTCTGGTGGCGGCGGACGAGGCGGGAGGGCCGGAATGGGTGGTTCCCGGGGATTTCGAGGGCTGGCCGCCGGCGCGGTCTTCGACGGCCCACAAGGGCAGCTTCGGGCATGTCGCGATCCTGGCGGGCAGCCTGGGCTATCACGGCGCCGCGGTGCTGGCCGCGCAGGGGGCGCAGCGGGCGCGGCCCGGACTGGTGACCGTGTACACCGACGAGCGGTGCTACGTGCCCGTGGCCGCGCAGCTGCGGGCCGCCATGGTCCGCCCCTGGAACGGGGCCGCGCTGAATCCCGACGACCACACCGCCCTCGTCGCCGGACCCGGCCTGGCCTCGCCGGGCCTGCCGTATGGCGTGCGGGCCGAGGTGGGGCGGCTGTGGCGGACCGCGCCCTGCCTCATGCTGGCCGACGCGAGCGCCTTGGATGATCTGCCCCGCGAGTTGGAGCCGGGGGCGGGACCGCGCGTCATCACGCCGCATCCCGGGGAGGCGGGGCGCTTGCTCGGCATCCCGGCCGCCGAGGTTCAGTCCGACCGCCTCGAGGCGGTGCGACGGCTGAGCGGGATGTGGTCGGGCGGGCGGGTTTGGGTCGTCCTGAAAGGCCGCCACACGCTGGTGGGACGGCGGGAGGGCGGCCTCGGAGTCAACCCGAGCGGCAACCCGGGCCTGGCCCAGGGCGGCACGGGCGACGTGCTGGCGGGTTTTCTGGGCGGGTTGCTGGCCCAGCCGGGATGGGGCGGCGACGTGGGGAAGGTGTTGCGCTACGGGGTCTGGGAACATGGCTGCGCCGCGGATCGGCAGGAGGAAACCGGGCGGGCCTGGACCACGGAGGAGTTGGTCCACGAGTTGGGCTCCCAACCCCGCCAACCTTGACTTCATCTGCTGGCACGACAGATTTTGACGCAGCAAAACTTATTCACCCCACCCCCCTCCCGATGAACCCCACGCCGCCCGACCTTTCGAACGTGAGCCTTGATTTCAACCGTCGGGATTTCCTGAAGGGTTCCTCCACGGCGACGCTGATGGCGTTGATGGGGGGGACGCCGTTGATCGCGCCGACCGCGCGCGCGGAGGAGGGCACCGAGGCGAAGCCCATCCCGAACCAGTCCGGCGTGCCGATGAAGGTGGCGGTCATCGGCTGCGGCGTGTGGGGACGCGACATCCTCAACACCCTGGCCCGGATCAGTACCGCGGAAGTGGCGGTGGTGTGCGACACGTACCCGGCCATGGTGAAGCGGGCCAAGGAGGCGGCGCCGAAGGCCGTGGCGGTCTCGGATTACCGCGAGATCCTCGCCAACAAGGACATCCCGGCGGTGATCATCGCCACGCCCTCGCACCAGCATAAGGACATCGTGCTCGCCGCGTTGAAGGCCGGCAAACAGGTCTACTGCGAGACGCCCCTCGCCCACACCGTCGAGGAGGCCCGGGAAATCGCCGCCGCGGCCAAGGCGGCCCCGTTCCAGTGCTTCCAGTCCGGCCTGTCCCTGCGCTCGGACGCGCAGCGGAAATTCATCAACGAGTTCCTCCGCGCCGGCGCGGCGGGGCGCGTGTTCAAGGCCCGGGTCCAGTGGCACAAAAAGCAGAGCTGGCGCCGCACCTCGCCCAATCCGGATCGGGAGAAGGAACTCAACTGGCGCCTGACCGCCGCGACCTCCCCGGGGTTGCTCGGCGAAGCGTCGATCTACCAGATCGACAACCTCGCGTGGTTCCTTGGCGGACGCCCCACGGCGGTGACCGGATTCTCGACGATGGCGCGATGGGGCGAGGATGGACGCGACGTTCCGGACTCCGTGATGGCGGTCTACGAGTTTCCGGAGGGCACCCACGTGACCGCGGAGGCCACCCTCGCGAACTCGTTCGACGGCGATTACGAGATGGTCTTCGGCTCCGACGCCGCGGTCATGATGCGGGCCGAGAAGGCGTGGATGTTCAAGGAAGTGGACGCGCCGATGCTCGGCTGGGAGGTCTACGCGCGGAAGGACGTGTTCTACAAGGAGACAGGCATCGCGCTGGTGCTCAACGCGACGAAGAAGGTCGAGAAGGCCCCCGGGACCGAGGACAGCCCCTTCGTCGGCACCCCGCTGTATGTCGCCCTCGAGTCGTTCCTCTACAACGCGGACGTGATCCACAACGCGATCAAGGATTTCGTCGACAACTTCGGCGACGAGGACAAGAAGGCGATGGGCGAGACCTTGGCGCAGGCCATCGTGAACAACAAGCCGGCGGCCACCTGGCGCCATGGCTACGAGGCCACCGTCATGGCCCTCAAGGGCAACGAGGCCGCGATCAAGAAGGCCCGGATCGAGATCCCGTCCAGCCTCTGGGAGGTCTGACCAATCCGTTTGAAGAACGTACCGGGCGGACGTGGTCCAATGGGCGACCCGTGGACCGGCCCGCCCGATCCGGTCGCAGTCGAAAGCCAACGAAACCGAATCCGAATCCATGAAAAATCCCGTTCGTCTCGTCCTTTGCGTTGTTGCCGTGCTGGCCCTGGCCACCGGTGCTCAGGCCGCGGACATGCTGAAGTACCGTGGCAAAGCCGCGACGGGGAAGATGCGCATCGACGGGGACTCCTCCATCCATGCCTGGTACGCCGAGAGCACGATGATGACCGGACGGTTGGAACTGGATCCGTCGTTCCCGACCGACCCGGCCAAGACCGATCTGAAGCCCGGCCCGATCCCGGCGCAGTGCACCACGACGATCCTGGTCCGGACCTTCAAGTGCCAGTGGGGCGCCGCGATGGATTCGATCATGCAGGAGTGCATGGACGCGACGAAGTACCCGAAGATCGAGTACAAGCTGAAGGAACTGTCGTTCAAGGAAGCCAAGGAAGGCGCGTTGGTCTTCGATTCGAAGGGCGACCTCAGCATTCGCGGCGTGACCAAGGAAATCGCGTTCCCGGTCCGGATCGAGCGCCTGGACGCCAAGACCTTGAAACTCAAGGGAACCGTCCCGACCTCGATGCGCGACTTCAGCATTCCGCCTCCGGCACCGAAGGCCTTCGGCACCATCAAGACCGAGGAGGCCGTCAAGCTCACCTTCGAGTGGGTGCTGGAACAGCAAGCCGCTGCTGCCAAGTAACAAGACTGGCCAGCTCGTCACCGAGGTGACGAGCTGGAGCCCGGGCCCCAGACGGACCTTCCGCTTTGCCTCCGTCCGCGGGGCCCCCTGCCGTCGAAGGTCCCCGGTTAGCGGACCGCATTCGCCCCGCCGTCGGACGAGGGCAACTCCGGGGCCGGCCGCCCGCGTGGCATGCCGTGGGGTAGGGTGGCATAGGGTGGCGTAGATTGTCGTGGCCACCGAGGTGACGAGGTGGAGCCCGGGCCGCAAACGGGCCGTCCGCTTTGCCCCCGTCCGCGGGGCCCCCTGCCGTCCACGGTCCCCGGTCAGGGGACCGCATTCGCCCCGCCGTCGGACGAGGGCAGCTACTGGGCCGGACGCCGGCGTGGGGTAGGGTGGCATAGGGGGGCGTGGCCACCGAGGTGACGAGGTGGAGCCCGGGCCGCAAACGGACCGTCCGCTTTTCCCTCGTCCTTGCCTTGCCCGCCCGCATGGTACCCTCCCCCCATCACGGGTCGGCTCCGGTCGTTGGCCGTGGCCTCGTCCGTGGGTGGGGAAGATGCAAAGCCCCAAGCCGTCCACAGCCCGATTCAAAAAGCCCGATGCGGGTCTGGACGAGGCGCTCGGGGCCCGCTTCCATGTGCCCGCTGCGGAATCGAATGAGCGCGATTCTGTGGCGTGGTGTTGTGTGCCAGGATGTCGGCGGTTTCCGTTTATGTACCTGATTCAGATTCGTGGGGGACGGCTTTGGCGTTGGGGACGTTGGCCGGCCGCCTGGCTGGGCCTGGCCGGTCTGGTGTTCCTGGCGTGGGGACAGGCCGCGGGGGACGCGGAGCCCGCGCCGGGCGCCCCGGTCCCGGGGGTCGCCGAGTTCCGGATCGTGGGGCCGCCGGTGCGGTTGGGCGCGACGGCCTGGCGCGTGACCTGGGACAGCGTTCCCGGGCGGCGCTATCTGTTGCAGCGCTGGTCGACCGACGAGTTGGGCGAGGTGGGTGAGCCGCGGTGGACGGACGTCGTGACCGTGCGGGCCACCGGCACTACGGCGTCGGCGGACGACCCGACGTCGGCGCTGACGACCAAGAGGTACTACCGCGTCGGGTTGCTCGCGGAGACGGGTGGGGATGCGGAGGCGCCGGTGGTTTCGTCGATCACGCCGCGGTTCACGGCGTCCGGCGGCGGTTCGGCGGCGGCGCTGACGTTCACGGCCACGGACAACGTGGGGGTGACCGGGGTGACCCTGCTCAACGGTGCGGTCGGTCTGGGCACGGCGACGCGGGGCTCGGGCGACGCCTGGTCCTTCCTGCTGCCGCTGGACCCGAAGGTGCTCGGGGCCCGCTTCCTGATCGCGCGCGCTGTCGATGCCGCGGGGAACATCGGGCATTCGCCCGTCTTTCCCCTGGGCCTGGTGGACCCCGACCACTTCGTGCCGCTGGGAGCGAACGGCCTGCCCGTCGAGGGCGGGATCGTGCCGGCGGTGTCCGCGGGCGTCTGGGGGGCCGTGGAATACCGTCCCGGCGGGCGCAACCTGCTGGGGTTCGGTCCGGGTTTCTTTCTCCGCTTCCCACAGGGCGTGCGGTTGGTGAACGAGGGGGGCGTGCAGTTCCTGGAATTCGCGGCGGTGACGGCCGGGTTCGGCGCGCGGTACCCGCTGCAATTGACCCGTCCGCTGGTCCGCACCTCGGGTTCCCTGAAACGCCTGCGGGTGGGGCCCGTGGATCTGGCCGATGTGCTGGGCCTCTTCGACCTCGACCCGACGGCGGGCGTGGACGTCCGGTTGCACGATCGGTTCACCCTGGTCTGGCGGGCGGGCATCGTGGACGACGGCGGGATCCGTGGGGCGCGGTTCGGGTTCACCTCCACGGGGCTGCCGTTGCCGGGCACCTCCGGGGAGTACCCGGATTTCGCGGTGGACTTCACGCGTTCGACCGGGTTGCGGCTGCCGTTTCACGGGGAATTCGCGTTACCGGACGGGACGGGGAGCCCGGTCCGGGTGCGGGCGGGGGACGCGAACCCGCTGTGGTTGACGTTGACGCCCGACGGCGAGGTGACGCTGGAGGGTTCGGCGGAGTTGATCCTGCCCAACGGCGGGTTCGCGCACGCGTACCTGTCGCTGGACGAGCCGAACTATCGCATCCGGTTCGAGGCGGACCGGGTGCACGCGCGGACGTTGGGCAGCCTGGTGGAGGTGTTGCCGGCGAATCCGGGGGCGTGCGTGCCGGCGGGAGGCACGACGGGGGCGGCGCAGTTGAGCCAGGCCACCCGCTGCCTCGAGACGTTCGCGCGGGCCTACGTGAATTTCGCGGGCACGGTGGCCGGGTTGACGACGTCGAACGCGGTGGCGGGCGGGATGCGCCCGGCGGCTCCGCCCGAACCCTTTTCGACCGTGGCCAGCGTCATCGAGGCGTGGGGTTTCGCGGCCACGGCGTCGACGGCGCAGCGGCTGCCCCTGGACCTGATCCGCGACGTGGTCCGGCAGGCGGGCCCCTCGTCGTCGGCGGCGCGGGACGTGAACACCGCGCTGGCCCAGCGCCTCGCCCTGATGCGGGCCCTGCGGGCCGTGGGTACGAACGCGGCGACGGGGTCCCCCGAGTCCGTCGCCGAACTCGAGGCCAGCCTGGTCGAGGCGGAACGGGCGGGAATGGTACGGGCGTCGGACCCGGATGCCATCGCCAGCGCCGAAAGTCTGACGGAGACCGTGCGGTTGCTGGCGGATGGTGAGGCGCTCCGGCAGGCGCTGGGACGTTCCGACGGCGGGTTGCTGGCGACGGCGGTGCCCGGGTTGTTGCAGCGGTTCGCGGATCGGCAGGCGACGGCGCTGGGGGTGCAGACGGGCGTGTTCGTGCCGGACACGAACCCCGTCGTGGCGGCAATGAACCGGTTCGCGGCGGCGGAGCAGGTGCATCGGCTCGTGGAATTCCTCGCGCTGGTGCAGACGCTGGGCGTGGACCTGGAATCGACGCGGATCGACGAGGCCCTGGGACAATTGGCGATCCGCCTGGCCACGGCGGCCCTCGCGGATCTGGCGGCGGCCGAACAGGCCGGGGACCTGCCCGGGTTCGTGCTCGCGTTGCAGGACGTGATGGATGTCGTGGCGGCGCGGGAGTTGGCCATCTTCCCGGATGTGGCGGCGGTGGGGTCGAGGCTGCCGGCGGTGGCGGACCTGGCCGGGCTGGGGGCGCGGTTGGACGCGGTGTTGCAGCGGGATCTGACGCGCCCGCTGGGTGACCGGACCTTCCTGAGCACGGCGGCGGAGGTGCGGGCGCTGCTGCGGGTGCTGCGGGGCATGCCGGCGGGCGTGACCTTCGCGTCGGAGTCGTTCCGGCGCGCGTTCGACCGGATGGAGGCGGCGCTGGGCACGGCGACGGGGGCCGTGGCGTTGGCGGCGGAGGGCAGTCCGGCGAATCTGCTGCAGTTGCTCGAGGCCGGCACGCTGCACTCCGAGCTCGGGACGCGGTTCGGGTTCGCGGCGGGGGAGGACTGGGAGACGGGGCGTCTGCCGCGGTTGGCGGCACGCCTGGCGGCGTTGGGCACGGAGCGGCGGGGTTGGTCGGAGCTCGACCAGGCGGCTCGGATGTTGTTGGGGGCGGCGGACCGGCTGGCACTGGCGAACGACGGGGCCGGACGCCTGGGGTGTTTGCAGCAGGCGGCGGTGTTGCTGACGGCGGAGCGCGCGGTCGCGGCGGCGATGATCGCGAGCGCCGGCGGGGTGGTGGGGTTGGCGGACATGCTGCTCCCCGGGGACATCCGGGTGGAGAACGTGGCGGGCTACGCCGAGTACAACACGCGGAGCCGGGCCCTGGCCGGGGCGTTTCGGGGGGCGTTGTTCCTGCCGAAATTCGAGACCGCGCTGGTGATCAACAACGCGTCGCTGGGGGCGGGCGGGGCCTTCGACCTGAATCTGTTCGGCACGGCGCCGTTTCCGGGGGGGCGCGTGACCGTGCCGGGGCGGCGTCCGTTGCACGTGAGCTACGACGAGGGGAACGGCGTGCGGTTGCGCGGGGCGGGCCGGGTGGAGCTCGAGAGCGGGATGGCGTTCGAGGCCTTCCTGGTGCACGACGATCCGTTCTACGCGTTCGGGATGGCGTCGCAGGGGCTGCGGTTCGACCTGGGCCGCGAGTTGACGGTGCAGGTGCCGGCGCTGAGCGCGGCGCAGATCGACGCCTTCACAACGACCTCGCGGGATGCCTTCCAACGCTACTTCCGCGATCTCGGGGCGACGCTGGAGACGCTGGTCGGCGCGGTGACGAATTTCCCGGCCATCGACCCGACCGAGATCGGGCGTCCGCCGGAGTTCGTCGTGCCGCCCTTGATCGTGCCGCTGGACGAGCTGAACGCCTTGTCCGACGCGATTCTGCTGCCGGCGCAGGCGGGGTTGGCGGGGTTGATTCGGAACACGTTCGGGGCGGCGCGGGACAAGTTGACGGCGTTGAACCGGGAGGCGGCGGAGGCGCGTTCGGCGTTGGTGGGCGAACGGGAGATCCTGGAGAACCAGATCCAACGGGTCGCCGCGCGGCGGCGGGCGCAGGAGGCGTTCGACCAGGCGGCGGAGGCGATGGCGGATTTGCAGAACGGGGACGCCGACGCGGAAGCGAAGGCCACGGAATTGCTGGCCCTGGGCAGCGATGGATTGCGGGAGGAGATTCTGCTGACGTACCGCCTGGTCACGCCGGGGTTGCTGGACGACCTGCCGCAGGCGCTCCGTTTGGCCAAGGTGTTTCTCGGGTACGAGGCCGGGCTGGAGGATCAGGGCGCCGAGTTCGCCGATCTCGACCGGGATGGCACCCCGAACACGGCGGACACGTGCCCGGCGTTTCCGGAAACGACCCCCCGGGACACGGATGGGGACGGGTTCGGTGACGCGTGCGACGACGCGCCGAGCAATCCCGCGATTCCGGGGAACGAGGCGCTGGCGCGGGTGCGGACGAAGGGCCTGGACGTGATGGGGGCGGGGCGGTTGCTGGCGTTCGCGGCGGCGACGAACCGGCTGGCCTCGATGGGCATCAACCCGACGAACGGCGCGGTGACCCAAGCCGGCAAACTGACGGGGCTGACCGAGGACGACCTCGAGTTCAACAGCCGGCTGTTCCTCGCGCTGGCGTCCAATGGTCAGTTGCTGGGCGAGGAGGCGGGGCAGGAGATGTTCCTTGCCGGGGTGCGGACGGTGCATCGGCGGCTGGGCGAAGTGCTGCTGAACCGGTTCACGAACGCCGTGGCCGGCGATTTCCGGCGGAAGTACGAACTGGGGCGGCGTCTGGTGTGGGCGAGCAGCGCGGCGCAGGACTTCGGCGATACGAACTACCCGGTCCGGGCGGAAGTCGTGGTGGGCGAGCTGGCAACGGTGCTGGTCTCGGTTCCGCCGGGGGAGCTGCCCGCCCTCGTCAGGGAGTTCAACGAGGCACAGCAGCAACGCGCGGAGACGCTGCGCCGCACCGTGAGCCGGGATCTCGGGGGAGACTTCCGGTCCAACGACCTGGCGGATCTCCTGGACGAGAGCCCGGGCTTCATCTTCGACCTGGGCGAGATGCTGCGCGTGCTCGAAATGCCGGTGCCGCCGGAGTTCGGCGCGCGGATCTCGGACCTCGTCCGGTATCGGATGGAGCAGTTGCGGCTGCGGACGATCTCGCCGGAGTTCCTGCGGACGCGGGCGAGCGATGCTATCGGCGCGCTGGACACCCTGATCGAGGTGACGGGCTGGGTGACCCGGCACATGCCCGGGGACGCGGCGGCGGGGGCGGACCTGCGGCTCCTGCTGGAGCGCATCACGATCCCGCTCACGGCGGTGGCGGAGGCGCGGAAGGAATGGTGGGTGGTGGAGCGGTATTACGAGCGGTTGCGGGACGCGACGCGGTGGTACGGCACGGGGCTGGATGCGGCGATGCAACAGGCGCTTCGTCGCGCCGAGGCGGGCGCGCTGGGGGCGGCGCAACGCATCGGCACCGCGCTCGCGCAGTTGCTCCAGCAGGTGCGCCTCGAGCAGGTGGTCCTGCAACTGCCCGGCGAGATCCGCGTGCCGCACGCCTTCGGGGAGGTCTACTTCAACCGGTCCTCGGGCGAGATGTCGGGCGCCTTCGGCGGGCGGGTGGAACTACCCGGCCTGGGGGGCACGCTCGAGATCCTGAACGCGGCCGTGTCCAGCCGCGGCAACTACGAGGTCCATGCGTTCGGCAGTCTCCAGGTGCCGGTCGGGGCGCCGGTCGGGGTGCTGTCGATCCCCGCCCGGCGCCCGCTGCTGTTGCGTCATCAGGAACCCGGTCGGACGACGTTGTCCGGAGGGCTGCGTTTGGACCTGACCAACGGGCTGCATTTCGAGGGGTTCATGGGGTTGGAGGATCCTGTCTATACCTTCGGCGCGGCGGCGGGCGGACTGAAGCTGGACCTGGTGGAGAAGATCCTCGTGCAGAAGCCGGTGCTGGCCGGAACGGCGGCGTTCGGTCGCGAGGTGGCCGCGGCGCTCTCCGAATACCTGGACAGCCTGAACGCCAGCTTCGAATCCCTCGCCGTGCTGTCCGAGCCGCTCGTGCTCGATCCCGCGGGGGCGCGTCCCGAGTTTCGGGCACCGTCGGTCACGCTCGAGTTCGATGCCGTCGAGGCGTTTGCCAACTCAGTGAACCTGGCGCTGGCCCAGGCGCGGCAGGCGTCGCACGAGGCGGCCTACGGGGCGCTGAAGGCCACGCTGCGCGCGATGGCCGGCGGGGCGGGCGGCCTGCGGAACGCGCTCGGCGGCGTCCTGGCCGACCTGGATGCGCGGGGAACCGATCTCCAGCGCCAGGCCGACTACAACGTGGCGATGCGAAAGCTGGCGATCAGCCTGTTCCTGATGGGCCAGCACGCCGAGTTCGGGGACCCGGCGCCGATCCGGTTGTCGCAGGAGTTCGCGGCGGCGATGGAGGCCGGGCGGACCAACACCCTGGCGTTGCTCCGCAGCCCGAGCGCCGCGGCGTCCCTGGCCTCGGTGCGGAAGGTGACGAAACTGGCGCTGGATTTCGCGGCGGCGGAGCAGCAGACCGGCCTGGCGACCGGGGACTCGGTGTTCCAGGCCCTGCCCGGGTTCTTCGAGGCGGGACGTTCGAACCTCTTCGTGCAGCTCGGCTTGAATCCGCGGACGGGCGGGGTGGCGGACGCGGCGGTGCTGGAGGCCATCCCGCTGACCCTGCTGGACAACCACGTGAAGGAACTCGTGGATTATGCCGCGGAACTCCAGCAGGCGGGGGCGGGTCTCGGGGGCGACGAACTGCCGGTGGTGGAGGCCGCGGCGGGCGTGCTCGCCAACCGGCAGCGAACCCTGATCGTGAACCGGCTCTGCACCGAGCGGGACCTGCACTACTTCGACCGGCAGTTCCTGGTGTCGACGTTGTGGGACCTGCTGGCCGCGGAACAGGCAGGGTTCTTTGCCTGGCCCGGACAGGTGGCCCGGCTCGGTTGCACCACCGGCCCGTTCGTGTTCGACGTGGACGTGGCCTCGTTGACGGCGCAGTCGGAGCGCATCCTGCGGGAGCGACTCCTGGACCAGGAAGCGAACCGGCGGGCGCGCGCCCTGGACCGGTTCGATTCCTTCCTCGCGACGCTGCTGCGCATGAAGTTGCAGTTCCGGTTCGACCTGGCGGCGGATGTTCTGGACCCGATCCGGAGCGAGCTGCGGGCCCAGTTGGACCGGTTGGACGGACTGGCACTGCAGCCCTGGCCGCGGGACCGGCTGCGCGACGGCGTGGGATTGCTCCAGGACCTCGTTGATCTCGCGGAGGCGCTCGAGGCGGTCGGCATGCCGGGCGAGATGCAGCGGTTGCGCGACGTCGTCCTCCCCTCGGTGACCGTGCAGTTCACGGCGGTGGCCGAGGCCCAAAAGGCGTGGTGGGAACTGACGGATTTCACGCGCCGCCTGCTCCAGGCCTCCGAACGCCGGGTCGGGAACGGCGTGACGGCGCTGGCGGACGCGTTTCTGTCCGCGGCCTCGGCGTCGATCCGGTCGGCGGACCGGATCAGTCTGGCGTTCGCGGCGTTGCGGCCCGGGTTCGAGCGGCAGGACTTCGCGTTGCCGGGCGACGACCTGGTCATCCGCGAGGTGTTCGGGAGCGTGCTGTTCAACCGCACGACCGGGCTGCTCAAGGGCGAGCTCGGAGGCCGGCTGGAGTTCCCGTCGCTCGGGACCAACGTGTTCTTCCAGGTGAACCGGGCGACGGTGGCGAACGACGGAAGTTTCGCGATCGACGCCTCGACGGGCGGGCCGCTGCCGTTCGGACGGGTGCGGCTGGACGCGAGCGTGGCGGTGGCCTCGGCGGCGGCCAGCGGGTGGAATCTGAGCGGCACCGGGCAGTTGCTCGTGCCCTCGAACACCAGCACCCAGGCCTTCGGCGTGACCCTCGTGTTCGCGTCGAGTTACCAGGCCCAGTCCGGCACCGGCGCCGCCGCCATCGAGGAACTCGCGGCCCAGACCCGGAATTG
>CAZSOV010000073.1:0-11524 GCA_964608505.1 uncultured Verrucomicrobiota bacterium | reverse complement strand
GGCCTACGATTCCTCGGCGGAACGCCTCCGGGCGAGCACGCTGGCCAACAACCTGAACCTCCGGTTCACGGATGATTTCGTCCTGTTCGATGCCGGGTTCGGGTTCGACGTGAGTCTGGACGAGCCGCGGGGCCGGTTCACGGCCGTGGGTTCGGCCGGGATGTTCGCGAGGAACAAACCGCTACCCGCGGCGGTGGATCGCACGCGGTTCGAGCTGGTGGCGGACGGCGTCACCACGTCGTTCCGGTACGAGCCGGGCGGGTTCCAGGTCGCGCTGGATCACGGCACGCTGCGGCTGCCGGAGATCTTCCGGACGTCCATCTGTCCGACGAACCCGCCGGGCATCGCGTCGGGGCCGGCGGTGGTGCTGTCGACGGCCTCGCCCATCGCGGTGACGTACCGGGAGAACCCGGACCGGGTGAGTTTCGGGGGTTCGCTGGACTTCCGAAACCTGGGCTTCGAGGTGCCGGGGCTGACGAATCTGGCGGTGGAGGTCTGTTCGGCGCGCCTGGTGCTGCCGACGAACGGGACGCCGCGCCTGACGAACCTGACCGCGACCCTCCAGCTGCCGCTGCCCGGGCGGACCAACCGGATCGACATCACGGAGGCGGCGTTCGGACTGGACGGATTCCCGACGGGCACTCTCGCGCTGCGGGAGAACCTGACCGTGTTCAGCCAGGGCGGGTTCGAGTTTCTCCTGTTGGGAACCGCGAGTCCGGCGTGCAGCCTGCCCACGGCCCTGACGATCGCGCGGCAGGGGAACGGGCAGCCGTTCTTCCGGTTGGACGGCGGGATCGAGTTCGCCGTGCCGCCGTCGGCGCTGGGGAACACCAACGGCGGTCGCTTGTTCGCGCGCAGTTGCGGGTTCGTGGACTTCGCTCCGAACCGGGCGCCGCGGTTGCAGATGGAGAATTTCGCGCTGGGCGGGACGATGCGACTGGGGGGACCGCAGGGGTTGCTGGTGGAGAACGGCCTGCTCGCGCTCGACGGGCTGACGAACCTTTACCAGCAGAGTCCGGGCCGTCCGTTCGACGTGCGGTTGAGCGGGTTCGTGAACATCCCGGACGGACCGCGCCTGGGCCTGCAGGAGGCGAGGTTCAGTTTCGTGGGCGAGACGCTGCCCCGCTTCAGCATCGCCGGCCTGTCCATCGCGCAAAACCCGGACTACGAGGCCGCGCCCGGGCTGCTCCTCAACGTGTCGGCGGCCAGCCTCGTTTTCCTCAACCCCTCCGCGCCGTTTCCGCAGGTGTTGTTCCCGACCAACGTGCAGGTCGGGATGAGCGCGCAGTTGAACATCCCGCCGGGCCCGAACCCGATCATCAGCGGGCGGGTGCAGGATCTCCGGGCACGGATCGTCGAGGGCGGACTGAAGACGGAGTTGAGCGGATTCGGCGTGTCGATCAGCAACCTCGAGTTCCCGCCGCTGAGCGTGACCGGCGAGGTGTTCCTGGGCGGGCTGGACTCCGTGAATTCGGAACGCGCGCTGCAAGCCCTCGCGGGCCTCGACGCGGCGGGCCGCCCGCCGGGCCTGTTCTTCGCCGGGCGCGTCGGCGGCACGCTGAACGACGTCGGCGTGAAGGCCCTGCTGGCCTTCGATCTGCGGGGGCCCATCGGCGTCTGCCTGGACGCCAATGCCGGCCCGGCAGGCATTCCTCTCGGCCCTACCGGCTTCCTGCTCACCGGCGCCAGCGGCGGCGTCTCGTTCCTCAACGCCAACGGTGATCCGTGCGATTTCTCCACGTTCTACCCCGTCGGCAACGACGGGCGCCCGTTGTCCAACGCGCGGCTGCCGCAGGACGTCGTCCGGCAACGACCCGGGGCGGCCATGACGTGGGAGGAATACGCGCAATACCTCGCCCGCACCCGCCTGGGCGAGGCGTCGAGCCGCCGCATCGCCGAAGCGGCCGAACGACGCTCCGGACGTCCGGCGCTGTCGAAGTCCGGTCCCGTCCCCGCGGTCGCCGACTTCACCGGGACCATGGACGCCCTGGCAGCGACGCCCGACGATCGCGATCTCGTCTTCGCGGCGGCTGCTGCCGGGGGCGCCCCGGTCTTTCCGTGCCCGACGGGCGAGTGTCCGTCGCCGACGGTGAACATCCTGTGCCAGCCGCATCCGGACGAGGACCTGTTCCCGAACCGGATCATCCTGAAGTTCAGTTCGCTGGACGAGGAGACGCTGAACGGGTTCGGGATCACGCGCGCGTTCGTGGAGGGCCTGGGCCTGACGGACGCCGTGGGCATCGGACGGAACGTGGCGGGCCTGGTGCGGGACGGGATCGATCCGCTGGTGCCGCGGGCGGACCCGGCCCTGCTCGGTGCGGCCCGGGCGCGGGAGATCAACGACGGGATCGTGGGCTTTCTGGACGACCTGGAGACCTTGCTCGCGGAGATCGTCCGCGTGGGCGTCGGCTCCGCCCTGGGCAATGCCGGGAGCGTGTATCAAAAGATCGTGGAATCGGCGTACGCAGGCGTGCCCTGTCCCGATGCCACGGTGAAGCTGGCGGGAACCTTCTCGCACGCGTCGGTGTCGACGGCGCTGTCCGCAACCGCGGGCGTGGTGTTGAGCACGTCGGGGTCGGCGGGCGTGGTGGGTTCGCTGAACGTCATGGGCGTGCCCGTGGGCCGGACCCGGAGTTTCGTGTCGGCGACGGACAACCGGGGCGACCCGAATCCGAGCTTCTGCGGGGAAACCCTGATGGCCGTCGGCCCGCTCGAACTCGGTCGGATGCAGCACAAGTACGAGTGCCCGGGCTGCGTGACCGGCATGTTGGGCGCCTTCGGGCAGTTGACGGGGTGCCTGGCGGAGGAGGTGACGCGGGGGATTCTGGACCGGGTGGCGCCGCAGCACCGGACGAAACCGACCACGCAGGCGCTGGGGCTCCTGAACGACGCCGAGAAGCTGGCGTTCCTGGGGCAGGTGTACTCGATGCCCGCGGTGCCGGGGCTCGGGGACTGCTTCGTGGGCGCGGCACGGGCGGCGGTGGACAGCTTCAATCCGTCCTTTCTGCTCTGCGGGGACGTGACGCCAAGGTTGTTCGGGCTGCCGCTGTCGGGCGCGCTGGTGCAGGCGAACGTCGCCGCGTCGCGGACGAACCTCGCGGCCCAGGTCGCGTTCTCGCCGTCGTTCGTCATCAACAACCTCATGCTGTGCGCGGCGACCCTGGGCGCCGGCTGCCAGCCCATCTTCCCCGCGCTGGACTCGGCTTCGATGGGCTTCGGGTTCGGCATTCCGGACTTCGCTGACTCGGTGGTGGGGGCCATGGAAGGGCGGTTCAGCTCCCCGGAGGAACTGGCCCGGTTCGCGCGGGAATCCTTCGACCAGATGCTGGCCAACGCGACGTTCACGGTCGGGTACGAGATCAATCCGTTCGGGTTCAAACTGGCGGACGCGGAGGCGCGGGTGCTCCTGCCCAACCTGACCGAGCATCCGGCCCGGCCCGGCAGCCCCTACGTGCGTCCGGAGGACCGGGGACAGAACCTCCCCTCGCGCCTGTCCGTGGCGTTGACGGCGTTGGAACGCGGCTTCCTCGGGAACCCGCTCTGGAAGGGGACGGTGGACGACCTGCCGCAGATCTTCCCCGAGGGTTCGCCGGAACGGACGCGGCTGGCAGCGGCCGGGGTCAGCTTCCAGAAGGATTACTTCCCGCACGGCGGCATTCTGGGCGCGGCCCGGCTGGCGTTGCCGCGGGTGATCGTGGATGCGCCGCCGGCGGCACTCGGGGTCCTGCTGGACCCGGCACAGGACGTCTTCGCGCGGCTGGGAGCGGCCTCGGAGGTTCTGGGTGAGTACGTGCTCGCGACCAGCGAGGTCGGCACGCTGGCGTTCTACGTGCCGGCGCCGAACCCGCCGTTCTTCGCGGACGGAGAGGGACGTCCGCTGACTCCGGACCGTTTGCTGGCGGCCATCCAGACGTTCGACCCGGCCTCGATCCGCCTGCCGAATCTGTATCCGCTGGAGCAGTTCTTCTTCGCGGGCTACCTCGACGGTCGTTTGCTCGGCGTGCCGGTGGCGCGGGCGGACGTGGTGGCCGTGCCGGCGAGCGCGACGAGCGGCGCGTTCTTCCGCATCCGGGCCGGGGTGCCCGCGGGCTCGTGGCTGAAGGAGTTCGTGGACAGCGCGACCCTGCAGTTCGAGATCCGCCAGTCGCCCACCGTGCCCATCGAACAGCGGTTCGGTGAATTGAAGCGCAGCGTGGACCCGCTGCTGCAACCCGGAGCCTCGGCGGCGGCGGTGACGGAGGTCGTGAACCGGGTCGGGGCGGCGTTCGCGGACTCCCTGCCGAAGGTGTCCCTCGACCTGGCCGTGAACAACCTGCGGATCCCGAACGCGCTGACGAACCTGCTCGCCGCCGACGCGAGCGCGCGCCTGGTGGCGTACTCGCCGCGGTTCGACCCGGCGTTCGCCGGCGAGGGCCCGCTGGCGGAGGTCACCCGGCGCGGCGGGATCGCGATGCAGGGCCGGTTCCGCTTCGCGAACCTCGTCACCGTGGAGGACGCGCAGCTGGCCATGTTCCCCACCGACGCCGTCTCCTTGCCGGGCCTCGCGGGTCGGATGCGGGTGCCCCAGCTCGGAATCCCGGGCGCCGCGCTCCACGACGCCGTGTTCGACTTCAATTCCGCGCCGGCCGTGGGCCAGCCGTTCCTCGCGGCCTCGGGCGCCATCGATCCCCTGGAAATCCGCAATCCCCTGGACGGCACCCGGCTCCTGACCCTGCGCCCGCTGGGCAGCGGCACTAATCGCATCGGGGCCGCCTTCTCCATGTCGCGCGGGGCGGGCAACACGCTGCGCGGCTCGTTTCTCGTCGATCCCGCGCGGGTCGACATGCCGATGCTGGGACCGGACGTGAGCGTGACCGTGCACGGCGCCACGCCAACGGCGCGGTTCGGGTTTTCCACGACCGATCCGTGGGGGGCTTCGGTGACCCTCGACGGACGCCTGTCGATCCGCGATCTGCAGAACGTCGAGATCGCGCGCATCGGGTCCTCGGGGGGCCGGTTCACGGCGGCGTTGACGGGGCAGGGGATGTCCCTCACGAGCCTGGTGGTCTCGAACCTGCCGGGCGGGCTCGCGGTCACGACCTTCCCCGGGACCGCGTTCGCGCGCGAATTCGTCATCGGCGGAACGACGCCGGGACAGTTGCGGATCAACGCGGACGGCACGTTCCTGGTGTCGGCGGCGCTGGGCGGAAACCTGACGGTGCCGGGCCTGCCGACGCCCGCGCTGCGGAGCGGGGCGGCGGTGGAGATCACGCACCTCGGACTGAAGATCACCGGCCTGCTCGAGGGCGGCCTCCTCGCGCCCGGGGCGACGGCGAACGGGACCTTCGGCGTGACGTCGCAGGGCGTCGTGTCCCTGACCGGCAGCGCCACGATCCCGCCGCAGGCGTTCGGGTCCATCGTCCTGCGCGGGGTGGCCGCGGACAACCTGACGGTGAACCTGTTCCACGACGGTTACTCGCTGCCCAACGGCGCCCGGTTGCAGGTGGTCGGGGTGAACAGCGATTTCCTCGCGCTCTCCCCCTTCACCAACCGTGCCAACGCCGACTTCACCGCCAGCGTGACCTCCGGGAACTTCACGGTCCCCGGCTTCTTCCGGATGGCGGGAGGCCGGATGGAGCTGCGTCGACGCAGCGGGGTGGTGGCGTTGGAGATGAATTCGCCGACCCTCACGCTGATGCCGGGTACCCCGCAGGAGAACGCCTTCGCGGCGCCCTTCACCAACCTCGTCGTGGCGACGGACGGGCGGTTCTACGCGGATTCCGGAACGAAGGAACTCAACCTGATGGGCGCGTTGAAGCTGCGGGGCCGGCTCGAGATCGGCAACGGGCCCGGCGGCGGCAACCCGGCTCTCGCGGTGTCCCCGAACGTCCTCGAGTTCGGCACGGTGAACTTCGGGACGACGACCAACCGCCCGGTGCGCTTCACGAACACGGGGAACGTGCCGTTGATCGTGAGCCTGCTGAGCGGCGCCGCGGTGGTGCCCGCGCAGAACGACGTGACGATTCCAGCAGGCCAGTTCCGCGAGATCCTGTTCCAGTTCCGTCCGACCGCCGCCGGTCGCCAGACCAACGAGGTTCAGGTGTTCATGAATCCGGGCGGGGCTCAACCCTCCCTCAGCGCACGGGGCGAGGCCCGGGCGGTGCCGGTCTTCCAAGCCAGCGGGTCGGAGGTGCGCTTTGGCGAGGTGGCTCTTGGGAGCCGGCAGACCCGGCGGTTCGTGCTGCGGAATGTCGGGGCGGCGCCACTGACGGTGACCAATGCGACCGTCACCGCGCCGTTCACGGTGGATCCGGTGGTGTCGCTCCGCACCCTGCAGCCGGGCGAGGACCTGCCCTTGACCGTCACGTTCGCTCCCGCGGCCCTGGGCGCGGCGACCGGCACGCTGACGGTGCGGGCCGGCGATCAGGCGGCGGCGCGGACCTTCCCCATCGTCACGGGCAATGCCTATGCCGAGCGCTGGGTCCGCCTGCGCGAGGGCGGTCCCACGCTGCGCGGCGTCGCGATGCTGGACGCGAACACCGGCTGGGCGGTGGGCGACGAGGGCGCGTTCCTCCGCACGGACAACGGAGGCCGCAGCTGGGTGCCGGTGCAGGCCGGGTTCGGCGGCAACTTCCGCTCCATCGCGATCCGCGGAGTGCATGTCGCGGTGGCCGGCGACGACGGCTTCGCGGCGGTCTCGACCAATGCCGGCGCCAGTTGGCGGCGGCTCGTGTCGCCGTTGCTCGCGGCACCCACGAACCATTGGCGCGGCGTCGCCTGGTCGCCGCTCGGACTCGCCAACGCCGCCAACGTCGAGAGCGGCAGCCGCCTGGTATTCGTCGGAGCCCGCAACGGCGGCGGCGGAATCGTGGCCCGGGAGGATTCCGGAAATTTCGTCCCCGCCCTGCTCACGCCGGACGCCCTGAACGGCGTGGCCTTCGGCCTCGATGCCTTCGTGATCGGGCAGAACGGGAAACTGATCGCGGTGGGCGATGCGGGACGGGTCGTGCGTTCCTCCAACGGAGGCACGAACTGGACGACGGAGGTGCTGAACGGCGGGGCCATCGACCTGCGCGGCGTGGCCTTCGGCACGTCGGGCGCCGTCGACACCCTCGCCGACGCGTGGTTGGTCGGCGACAGCGGGCTCCTTATGACCGCCACGTCGTCGACAGCCGCGTTCGTGCGGGTCTTCGGGCCGACCCTCGAGCACTTCCGGGCCGTGCGCGTCGGATACCTCGTGGGCGACAACGGCTCGGCCTACAGCCGCCTCGCGGTGGCCGGGACGCCGCCCTTCGTCCGGGACAATCCCTCGGGCGCCTACGACCTGCACGCGCTGGCCGCCACCGACGCCGGTTTGTTCGCGGTCGGGCAGTTCGGGCAGATCCACTTCCGCCCCGCCACCGCGGCGACGGGCCCGGTGATTTCCTTCGATCCCGGCGCGCTGGATTTCGGGGTGCAACCCCTCGGACGCACCCGGCGGCTTGAGGTCACGGTCCGGAATCGCGGCTTCGCGCCGTTGCAGGTGAGCAAGATTGGGATCACGGGCAGCGGCGCCTTCTCCGCGTCGGCGGCGCAGTTGTCCAACATCGGCACCAATGGGGCGGCGACGTTCGAGGTCCGGTTCACCCCCGGGGCCCTGGGCGAATTCGGCGCCGAGCTGGAGCTGTCGCACAACGAGTCCGCGCGCGTGTTCCGGATCCCGCTGCGGGGCGTCTGCCAGACCAATACCTGGAACCTCGTGGCCACGCCCGGCGGCGGCCTCCTGCGGGACATTCAGTTCACGAGCGCCACCGTCGGGTTCGCGGCATCGACCGCCGACGTGTTCAAGTCGGTCGACGGCGGGTCCACCTGGACGGAGACTCCGATCGCGCCGCCCGAGAGCATCTCGCGGATTCACTTCTTCTCCTCGACTCTCGGGTTCGCGGTGGGCGGTTCGACCAGCCGGTTCATCCTGGGCTGCACCGGCTCCTGCCTCAGTTTCATCCTGCGCACCGCGGATGGCGGCGCGACGTGGTCCTCCCGGGCGACGGGCATCACGACGCCCATCGCGGACCTGCACATGGTGTCCTCGACCACCGGCTTTGCCGTCTCCCGGTCCCGCGCGGGCACCGGCCTCGCCGCAACCACGCCGGGCGCGGTCCTGCGCACGACGGATGGCGGGTTGACCTGGACCGCGGTGACCCGTCCGGTGCCCGCTTCGGGCTCGTTCTCCGGCACCGCGGTGCACGCCGTGAACACGACGGTCGTGTTCGTCGCGGCCAACGGCCAGTTGTTCCGCTCCGCCAACGGCGGGACTTCCTGGACGGCGGTCCTCAACGTCGGCAGCAGCATTGACGACATCCAGTTCGTCGACGCGAACAACGGCTGGCTCGTCGGCGCGGGCGGCCTGTTCCGCGGCACGACGACCGGAGGCGCGACCTCCACGGCCTGGCCGGGGCGAACGCCGTTCACCACCGCGAATCTTCGCCGGGTTCATTTCATCAGCACCACCACCGGCTGGATCGCGGGCGACGACGGCACGACAGGCCACGTGTTCCGCACTGACAATGGCGGCACCAGCTGGCGGAGCGAGTTCCGGGAAATCCTGGCCGCGGGAGTGCAGGGTCCGCGGTCCGTCACGGGACGCAGCGCGACCCAGGCCTACGCCGTGAATGGCCAGGGCGTCTACCGAAGCGCGACGTTCAACCCCGCCCCCGTGGGTTCCCCCGCCTTGGCGACCATGACCGATTTCGGCGTGATCCCGTTCGGGACGACCGCGACCCGGACGATCCCGCTCCGGAACCTTGGCGACGTGCCCCTGTTCGTGCGGGGCATCGGCCTCGAATTGGACACCACCGAGGGCGCGTTCCGCGTGACTTCGCCGACCATCTTTCCCCTGTCGGTCGCCGCCCGCGGCAGTCAGACCATCACGGTCGCGTACACCCCGACTGCGGTCGGAAGGCATCACGCCCGCTTGATCGTCGATACCGACGGCAGCGGATCGGCGGTGGTCGGCGACGTGGTCGGCGAGGTCGAGATCGTGCCCACCAGCATCCGGTTTCTCACCGAACCCACGGGGTTGCGACTGACCCTCGACGGGCGGAGCACGCCGACGCCGGAAGTGGTGACGGTCGTGGGCGAGAGCAAGGTGCCCAACGACGTGATCAACATTCGGGAATGGCGGTTCGGGACGGAACACGTCATCGCCGCGCCCGCCACCCAGGAATTGGGCGGGTACGAGTACCGGTTCCAGGGTTGGGAACCGGTTCGGACCGACACCTTCACGGTGCTCGCCACGAATGTGCCCGCGACGTATCGCGCGCGCTACGTGCCCATTCGCAGCCTGACGCCCGCCCTCGCCGGCGTCGTGCCCGGACCGCGTTCCGGCAATCTCGCCCTCGCCTCCACCGCGCTGGCCTCCACCCCCGGCGAACCGACGGACGTGCCGGGCGGTCCCTACATCCGAATCTCCGGCGCCCGCCTCGAGGTGCCGGCCATGGGTGGACTCGACGTCCAGGGCGCCGCCTTCCTGGGCGGCGACCGGTTCGAGTTCGCACTCGACGGGGATCCGCTCGGGACCCCGGGATTGCTCGGGATCGACGCGGGCTCCTGGCGCGTGAGCTATACCAACACCACCGGCCTGACCCGGTTCGTGCTGCGGGCGCGGAATCCCGGATTGACGGTCCTGAACAAGCCGGTGACCGGTTCCTCCGAGGTGCTCCTCGACGTCGTGCCGGAGCGGATCGTGGCGCGGTTCAACACCTCCGGGAACCTGCCCATCCTGCCCGCCATGGTGGAACTGGGACCCAGCCAGCTCTCGTTTACCAACGGAACCCTCCCGGGCAGCACCACCCGGTTCAGCTCGTTCCGCGCCCAGGGCGACGTCCGCCTGCTCGCCCTGCCGGGCGGCGGATTCGCGGCGACGCAATCCTTCGGGTTCTTCGCGTCGGACCGTCCCTTCACCAACGAGTTCCTCAACCTGCCGACGACCCTGATCGACACGCCGCTGCTCAGGCTGACCCGGGCGACGGGTGCCCGATTGGCGGTCCATCGCAACGCGGCGGGGCAGTACGGACTGTCCCTCGCCAACTTCGACCTGTCCCTGCTCGGCGGCGCCGGCGTGCGCGTGGCCGCCGTCGCCAACGGAACCTCCCTCCGCTTCGACGCGGGGCGCACCCTCGCGTTGGGTTCGCTCCGCTACGACGGCACCGCGGCGACCACGGTGGAACTGGACTTCGCCGGACCCAGCTTCCGCGCCATCCTGCCCGCGGGGGATCTGGTCGTGCCGAAGATCCCGCAGGCGCTCCGATTCCCCGGCTTCACCATCGACAGCGGCGGAAACTTCGACCGGACCCTCGGGCTCCCGGCGTTCAGCTTCGACGGCATCGGCATCGGCGACGGCGGGCCCATCGAGCACAACTTCGTCCGGTTGTTCCGGCAGAACGGCGTCCTGGGGTTCCAACTCCGGGACCGGCGGTCGTTCCTCGACAACACCTTCAAGCTCGCCATCGACATCGACTCCGCCGGACGCGCCACGGGAGCGTTCAGCGGCAATCTGTCCGTGAAGGACTTCATGGGCTGCGACGAGATCGGCGTGGGGGATCTGCGGCTCAACTACGACGGGTCGGCCTCCGACGGCTTCCAGTTCAAGAGCAACGTGCGACTCGAGACCTGCCTCCTCGGGGCGCACGATTTCCGGGTGAAGTTCGGGAGCGCGGGCGGGCGCTTCTGCCACTTGTTCTGCGGCTCGGGCGGGTGCGCCGAAGACCTTTGCTTCCCCTGACCCGGAGAGGGGCGGAAGGCCCTGGATCCTGGATCGCACCGACCGCAGTCGGCTAGTGAGCAAACACCCGTATTATCAGGGTATTTTGATTAAACGCCGGGAAATTTAGATTGATAAGGTGGCGGGTGTGGGGAAGGATCGGGGCCATGCCGACCGGTCGTCTGCTCGCGCCCTCCGATCATCCTGCCGCCGTGTATCACTGTGTTTCGCGGGTGGTGGATCGTCGTTACATCTTCGGCCCCGCGGAGAAGGAGCGCTTCGTCGAATTGCTGCGCGAGGCGGAGGAGTTTTGCGAGGTGCGCATTCTCACCTTCTGCCTCATGTCCAATCACTTTCACGTGCTCGTGGAAGTTCCCAAGCCGCCCGAGCCGCACCTTCGGCCCACGCCGGAACGGGTGTTGACCAAGCTGGCGAAGCTGTCCGGGCACCAGAACGTCGGGTTGGTGCGCCAGCGCTTTGAAATGTATCGCCAGGCGAAGGACGAGAAGGGGTTGGCGGAGTATCTGACGACGTTCCATGCGCGGCTTTGGGATCTGAGTCAGTTCATCAAGCTGGTGAAGCAGCGGTTTACGCTCTGGTACAACCTGCGGGTCGGTCGGACGGGGACGTTGTGGGAGGACCGGTTCAAGAGCGTGCTGGTGGAGGGGCAGGGACAGGCGCTGGTGACGATGGCGGCCTACATCGATCTGAACCCGGTGCGGGCGGGTTTGGTGAAGGACCCGAAGGATTACCGGTGGAGCGGGTACGGGGAGGCGGTGGCGGGGAGGAAGCGGGCGAAGGAGG
>CAZSOV010000072.1:0-29091 GCA_964608505.1 uncultured Verrucomicrobiota bacterium | reverse complement strand
GCATCGATCACATGCTGTCCGGCACCCGCGCCAACATCGCGGTGAAGATCTTCGGTCCGGACTTGTACCGGCTTCGAACGCTCGCCGAACAAGCGCGGCAGGCGGTCCAGGGTGTCGCCGGAGTGGTGGATCTTTCCGTGGAGCAACAGACGGAGGTTCCCGTGCTGAAGGTTCGTTTCGACCGGGCGGAGATCGCGCGGCACGCCCTTACGATTCGGGGAGTGGCGCGGACGCTGGAAGCGGCCCTGCAGGGCGTCAAGGTATCGAGGGTGCTGGAGGGCCAGAGCTCCTACGATCTGGTGGTGCGTCTGGCAGACGCCGGCACCTGGCGGCTCGAAACCCTCGGTAACCTTCTCGTCGACACCCCCTCCGGCGCCCGGGTCCCGCTGACCACGCTGGCCCGCATCCAGCGGGAGACCGGCCCGAACCAAATCCTCCGGGAGCAGGTGGAGCGTAAGATCGTGGTGCAATGCAACGTCTCCGGGCGTGACGTGACGGGCGTCGTCCGCGACATCCAGAGACTCGTCGATCCGATGCTCGCCTCCACCCGGGACTACCGGGTCGAGTACGCGGGACAGTTCGCGAGCGCGGCCGAGGCGGGTCGGACGCTGACGCTTGTCGGCATCGGGGTGGTCATCGGTATTGGCTTTCTACTGCACCTGGCCTTCCGCTCCGCACGCGACGCCGTGCTGATCATGCTCAACCTGCCGCTCGCCCTGATCGGGGGGGTGGCGGGCGTGTTCGTCGGCGGCGGAGTCCTCAGCGTGGCGTCGCTCATCGGCTTCATCACCGTGTTCGGCATCGCCACGCGCAATGGCATCATGCTCGTCTCCCATATTCGGTACCTCCAGGAGCGCGAAGGCGTGCTGGATCTTCGGGAGGCGATTCGGCGCGGCGCCATGGAGCGACTCGTGCCCATCCTGATGACGGCGCTCGCCGCCGGGTTGGCGCTCATCCCGCTGGCACTCGGAGGCGGCAAGCCCGGCAACGAAATCCAGACTCCCATGGCCATCGTCATCCTGTTCGGCCTCCTGACGTCGATGGTACTCAACATGCTCGTCGTCCCGGCGCTTTACCTCCGCTTCGGTCGGCCGGCAGCCAACGCGGTCCATGGTTCCATCGCTTGAACTCAACCATCCTCGGAACCCCATGAGAGCATCCAAACGGCATTTGGCCTTGTGGTTGAGCAGCTTGCTCGCCGCTGCCGCCACCCAGGCGCCGACCAACGCTGCGGTCGACGCCTTGACCCTCGAACAAGCCCTCACCCTTGCCGAGCGGAACCATCCCGATCTCGTGGAAGCGGGCGCGCTGGTCCGGGCGGCCGAAGGACGGGTTCAACAGGCGGGTGTCCGTCCCAATCCGGAAGCCATTGCCCGGATGGAGAACGCCCCCTTGCGGGGAAACACGACGGGTAACGCGGATTACCTGGCCGGTGTCGGGATCACGATCCCTCTGGGAAACCGCCGCGAGCAGGCAACCCGCGTCGAGGACCTGGACCGCCAGCGCCTCGGCTGGGAAGCCGGCGGCAAGCGACTTGAACTCCATCGCCGGGTGCAGGGCGCGTTTGCCATCGCCCTGTACCAGGAGCAGGCGCGTCACCTGCGCGGCGAGTTGGTGTCCTCGGTCCAGCAAGGTGTTCAAGTCACTCGCGCACGACTTGACGCGGGCGACGCGGTCCCGACGGACCTGGCCCGTGTGGAGGTCGAACTGGTGACAGCTCAGGCCGAATGGCGGCGGAGCGATCTCATGCATCGGCAAGCTCTGGCCTCGCTATCCGCGACGATCGGTCTCCCCGCGGGCGATGTCCGAGGGGTGAAAGGCG
The DNA here is from genome assembly GCA_964608505.1 of uncultured Verrucomicrobiota bacterium. GTDB lineage: Bacteria > Verrucomicrobiota > Verrucomicrobiia > Limisphaerales > CAIMTB01 > CAIMTB01. Next base: position 27,269 of record CAZSOV010000072.1, on the reverse strand, counting down.
CCCTGGGTGCCACCCTGGAGATCCCCGCATTGGAGGAGCTCACGGCCGAACTCGCGACGCACCCGGCGATGGCGGCCGCGGGCGCCGATCTCTCGGCCCGTGAGGCGGGCGTGTCTTTGTCGAAGGTCCAGCGCGTTCCGGACCTCCGGGCGGAGCTGCTCTACCACCGCATCGAATCGAGTCAGCGGGATGCGTTTGATGTGGGCATCAGCATTCCGCTCCCCCTGTTTGATCGCGGTCGCGGTCGATGGCTGGAGGCCGAGGCGCAGCGCGATGCGGCGGAGGCGCGATTCCGTTCCACGGGAACCCAGCTTCACCTGAAGTTACGGGAGGCACACGCCCTCCTGACCGCGGCGATCGCCGATGCCCGAACCCTGGAGACCGAGATCCTGCCGAGGATGAAACTCGTGCGGGACGGCGCCGAGGCCCGTTACGCGGCGGGCGATGTCAACCTGAGCGAGTTGTTGGCGGTGCGCCGGGATGACGCCGTCGTTCGCTTGCGACACCTCGAGGCCCTTCGCGAGACGATGCTGGCTTGGGCACAACTTCGACCCTTCCTGAAATCGTAGGGCGTTGACTCGTACCTGCTCGCATCGTGCCGGCCGGATCCAGTCCATGGCCCAACCCATGGGGTTCTCCGGCCTCTCGTCGCCGCGTTTCGGAGGAACCTGGAGGGCGCGCTTCCCCGGTGGGGCTGGCGATGGCCGAGTCGCCGTTGGCATGGTTTCGAGGCGGACTCCGTGCGAATACCTGTAACTTCGGTCCAAAAATTTCCCGGTACGCTACGGACACCTCGAAGACCCGTCCCCCGCCCCAACCGCCATTGATCAATGGATCGCGATTCCATGAAAACCCCTTCCTTCCTGTCACCCTCACTCTCCTCCTCGCTCCGAGATCGCCGTGGAGCCAGGTCCGTGCTCCCGCGGCTTCCCGCGCCGGCCTGGATCCGGCGCTGGCTCCCGCTGGCGTTCGGACTGGGGCTGCTCCGGGCCCTCGCGCTCCCCGCCTTCAGCCAGGACTCGCTGATCTCCGGCGCCGAACACCGAGGCTCCCTCGCGACGCCGGGCCAAAGGGATACGTGGACCTTCTCCGCCCAGGCCGGCGAATTCTTCCTGCTTCGGCTCGGGAAGATCCGTGCCGAGGACTCCCTTCAGCCGCGCTTCGCGGTGCTCGATCCCGAGGGCCGATTCCTCTTCGGCGACCAAAGCGCGACTTCCGTGGGGATCGCGCAACCGGTCCCGGTCTCCGGGCGCCACACCGTGGTCGTCGACAGCCTGGAGAACGGCACGGGGGAATATCGACTGAGCCTCGGGCTGGGCCATGGTTCGAAGGAACCCGTGGTTCCTCCCGGAGACCAGGGCGGACCCCTGCCCAACGGTGCCGCGATCCTCGGCACGATCTCTCCCGGCGATCTGGACGTCTGGACGTTCTCGGCGAAAGCCGGCGAACTCTTCCTCGTGCGACTCGGCAAGACCAACCCCGCGGACACGTTCGTCCCGCGATTTCACCTTCTTGATCCCGACGGGAGGTTCGTGACCGGAGGCCTGCAGGCCAGCTCGGCCGGGACCGTGGGCGAGGCGGGCGTTGCCGGGCGGTACACCGTGATCGTCGACAGCTGGGGCTATGGCGACGGCGATTACCGGCTCAGCCTGGCCCAGGGTTCCATCCCTCCCGTGGTGACCCCGGGGGACGAGGGGGGACCGCTGCCCAACGGCGAGCTGGTGCGCGGAAACATCGCGCCCGGCGATCTCGACGTCTGGAGCTTCGAGGCGCGTGCAGGCCAACACATCTTCCTGGAAGTCGGACGAGTCTCCGATGCGGACTCGCTCAAACCCATCCTTCAGGTCTGCGACTCGGAGGGACGGTTGATGGAGAGGGCGGGGAATGCCACGAATTGGGCACGCATCGTCTTCGATGCCCCGCGCTCCGAGCGGTACACGGTTTCCGTCCGTGGCGAGGTGGACGGGGAGGGTTTCTATGGCATCGGCGGCTACCGGCTCTCCTGCGGGCGGGGTGGCGAAACCGTGGTGGCCTCGCCGGACGATGAAGGCGGCGGCCTGCCCGGGCTGCCGTCCGTGGAAGGGTCCCTGGCCCCGGGCGATTTCGACGTCTGGTCCTTCGCGGCCTGCACCGGCAACGTCCTTCGCCTCGCGTCCGAACGGCTTTCCGGACCCGCCGACTTCGTGCCGAGCTTTTCCCTGCTCGACCCATCCGGTCGTCGCATCTACCTCGGAGCGCCGGGGCCGGCGCCCGACTCGTTGCGCGCCCCGACCAACGGGGTGTATTCGCTGCTCGTCTATGGCTACACGACCAACACGGCGAATCCGTCGGGTTCGTATCGCCTGCACGCGGATGGCCTGCGCCTCGCTCCGCGCCTGGGTCTTCGCCAGTCCCGGGAGGGTGCCACCACCCTCGACGGCGCGGGCGGCACGCCGCTGGCGCCCGTCCGGATCCTGGCCTCGCCGGACGCCCTGCTGCCCTCGAGCGCATGGAAGCCCGTCGCGGACACGCGCTACGACGAAGGCGGTTCGTTCAGCCAGCCGTGGATTCGGCCCAAAACCCTGTCCTTCTCCCCCTATTTCCTGCGCGCCGTATCGCCCTGACCGGAGGGTCCCGCCGCCGGGTACATGGGTGGGTGGGCTTTCCAACGCCCCGGACCGCCCTTCGTCCAGGGATGCGGCTCGGACCATGACGCGTGGTCTGGTCGCTCACTCCGAGGCCCTTATGCGCCCCGTAAACGGAGATTCGGGGAACTGCCATCCGCCATGACTCCGAGGTACCCGCGGCGGCGACGCGGTGGAGCGTGGTTCTGCGCGCCGAGGGCACGAATCCGGAAGAGGCACAGGCGGCGCTGGAACAGCCCTGCCGGGACTGCTGGTATCCGCTCTACGTCTACGTTCGCCGAAAGGGCCATTCCCCCGAGGACGCCTGGGATCTCACCCCGGACTTCTTCGCCAAGCTGCTGGGCAATGACTTTGCCCAGGGGCTCACGCCGGAGGGAGGGCGTTTTCGGGCCCTTCTCAAGCCTGCGGTCCTGGCGCGGAACCTCTCGGCGTCCCTCGGCGTGGGTGGCGATGAAAGGGGGGAGGCAAGGATCCTGTAGGTGAAAGCACCGACACCGTCCGTCGGACGGTCCCGACACGAAATCGCGTTCTTCCTCCATCTGTCGGGAAGCCGGGAAAGCGCCGATGCTATGGGCGTGGATTATCCGGTAGTTCATCCGCATCCGTGCCCGGCGAACGGAGCAGGCTTGCCCGAGATTGGCGCGGGAGCGGTGGGACGCCTCAGCACGAAGCGCGATGGAGCCGTGGCACCCACGGCTCACCGCAACCGGGTGCTGATTGTGGAAGACTCCCAGATCGTCCGGGCCCGGCTTTCCGCCCTGATCCAAGGACTCGTGCCCGACGTGGAGGTCGACCAGGCTTCCGACGGTGTCGAGGCGGCCCGACTCTTCCACGAGCGCGAACCCTTGGCGGTGTTTCTGGACATCGAATTACCGCGGATCAGCGGCCTGAACCTGCTGGCCGAGTTCAAGCGCGCACGCCCCTTCTGCGTGATCGTGGTCCTGACCACCTACGCCTTCAAGGAGCTTGGCCAGCACTGCGCCGCCCTGGGGGCCGACCACTTCTTCGACAAGGCCAGCGAGTTCATGCGGGCCATCGACGTACTCGTCGCACTCATGCGCTCGCGTGACCCGGGGACGGGGAGGGTGGCGTGAGGGCACTTTGGATTTCCCTTCGACCGGGCCACGCGGCCTGGCTGTCCGTTGCCCTGCTGGGCTTGCTCGCCTGGTTTGCCCGGGTCCACTGGAAGGCGCTCCATCGGGACGCACTGCGGGCCGCCCAGGATACGCTCACCGCGGTGGCCGATCTGAAGGTCGCCCAGATCCGCAGTTGGCGTCGGGAACGGTTGGCGGACGCGACGGTGATCGCGGGAACTCCCTATGCCGTCCGGCGTGCCATGGACTGCCTAAGGGACCCGGACAGCGAGACCACCCGGAAAATGTTCACTGGCTGGCTGGACAGGCTGCTGGACGGGGGGACGTATGGCCGGGCCATCCTGGTCGATGGGGAGTCGCGTGTCCGCCTGGTGTACCCCGAAGGTGTTTCGTCGGAACTCGACGCCGGAGTCAGTGAAGCCGTGGAACGGGCAAAGACGAGCTTCCGCGTGACCACGGTGGACCTGCCCAGCCATCGCGGGGGAGCCCCCGAATACCTGAGCCTGGTCGTGCCGCTGATCGTTCGCCGGGAGCGCGGCCGGGACAATGTGCCGGCGGCGAGTTTGACCCTCTCGCCGGACGACCGGGTCGTGGCCGTGCTCGTCCTGCAGATCCCCACCGCGCAGTTCCTGGTTCCGGTGATTCGATTCTGGCCGACGATCAGCGAGTCGGCGGAGACCCTCCTCGTCCATCACCACGGGTACAAAGGGGCAATTCTCGGTGCGCCGCCGCGAGACGACGGTGGATTACCGATGCTGGGGTCGGGGGTGACGCGAACCGTGGGTGACGGTCAGGAATCCCCGGAAGCCATGGCTCTCCGGGGGGTGAGGGGTCCGGTGGCCGGGTACACGGCCGGCGGGGTTCCGGTCCTTGCCGTGATCCGTGCCATCGACGGTTCCCCATGGACTCTGGTGACGCAGATTCACCGGTCGGAGGCGTTGCGAGCCTCCCGTTGGACGGCGGTGCAGACCGTGGCGGGGATTCTCCTCGTGTTGATTGCGAGTGCCGCGGTGATGGGACTGATCTGGCGGCAGCAAGCGCTGCGGCGGTCGCGGCAGGAGCTGGAATCTCACAAGTCGATGGAAGCCGCGCTCCGGCGCAGCGAGGAGCAGTTCCGACGCGCGGTCCTCGACGCCCCGTTCCCCATTCTCATTCACGCGGAGAACGGCGAGATTCTGCAGGTCAGCGACTCGTGGTGCGAGATCACCGGATACTCCCGCGAGGAACTTCGGACCATCGCTGACTGGACCGAACGCGCCTACGGGGAGCGGCGGGACAATGTCCGCGCCGACATCGACGGCCTCTGCACGCTGAAGCATCGGAAGCACGAGGGGGACTATCTGGTGCGAACGCGTGAGGGTGAACAAAGGACGTGGGATTTCAGTTCCGCCCCTCTGGGAAGGTTGTCCGACGGGCGCCGGCTGGTGATCAGCATGGCCCTGGATGTCACGGAGCGCCGCGGAACGGAAGCCGCGCTGCGGGAGAGCGAGGCACGCTATCGCCTCGTTCTCGAGAACAGCCTGGAGGCGATCCTCCTCACCACCCCGGGAGGCGGCATTCTGGAGGCCAACCCTGCCGCCTGCGAGATGTTCGGTTGGACCGCGGACGAACTCCGTCGGTTGGAGCGAGGGCGTGTCGTCGACGCGAACGATCCCCGTCTGGTAGCGGCCCTGGAGGAGCGCGAGAGGACCGGTCGTTTCACGGGGGAACTGACGCTTCGGCGGCGCGACGGAACTTCGTTTCCGGCGGAGATCTCCTCGACCATCTACCGGGATCGGGAAGGCCGACCGCGCACCAGCATGATCGTGCGGGACGTCACCGAGCGGAAGCGGATGGAAGAGGCCCGGGCGGATCTGGCGAAGCGCCTGCTCCAGCAGCAGCGACTCGAGGCCATGGGAACGCTTGCCGGGGGAGTGGCGCATGAGATCAACAATCCCATCAACGGGATCATGAACTATGCCCAGATCCTTCAGGACCGGCTCGAGATCGGCAGCCCCCTTCGCGAGTTTACGGGAGAGATCATCCATGAAACGGAGCGTGTGACGCGCATCGTTCGGAGTCTGCTGGCCTTCGCCCGAACCGAACAACCGACCTACGGACCGGCGCGGATCAGCGACATCGTCGAGGAAACCCTCTCCCTGGTCCGAGCGGTGATTCGCCAGGACCAGATTGATCTTCGTGTCGACCTGCAACCCGATCTGCCCGAGGTGAGGTGCCAGAGCACCCAGATCCAACAGGTGGTCATGAACCTGGTGACCAACGCGCGCGATGCCCTGAACGAGCGTTACCCGGGACACCATCCCGACAAATGCCTGGCGATCATCGCCAGCCGGATCCAGCACGAAGGCGCGACCTGGATTCGCGTGGCCGTCGAGGACCAAGGCACCGGCATCGCCCCCGACGTGCGCGAACGGATGTTCGACCCCTTCTTCACCACCAAGCCCCTGGATCGAGGCACGGGGCTCGGGCTCTCCATCAGCCGCGGGATCGCGAAGGAGCATGGTGCCCGCCTCAATTTCGAGTCCGAGCCGGGGCGCTTCACCCGCGCGCTGCTGGACCTGCCCCCGTACCATCATGAGCACTAACGGCCAACCGCTTCGGGGAACGGTCCTCATCGTGGACGACGAACGCAGCGTTCGTCGCACCCTCGGGGAGTTCCTGCGGGAGCTGCACTACGACGTCGCCGAGGCGGACGATGTGGAGAGCGCCTGGAGCCGCGTTTCTGCAGGGGGCATCGGCGTGGTGGTGACGGACGTCGTCCTGCCGCGGGTTTCGGGTGTCGAGCTGCTCATGCGAATCCGGAAGATCGTGCCCGAGATCCCGGTCGTGATGATGACGGGGAATCCCACGCTCGAGACGGCACGGGACTCGATCCGGCTTGGGGCGGTCGATTACCTGGTAAAACCGATCAACAAGGACGGCATCCAGCGGGCGGTGGCCAATGCCATGCGGCTGAGGGGCCTGGAGGATGCGAAACGCGGACTGGAGGCGGAGAACCGCCGCCACCGCGAGGGCCTGGAAGACCTGGTGCGCGAACGCACTGCCCAGCTGCAGTCCAGCGAGGCGCGGGCGCGGGGTTGGATGTTGTTCTACCAGGGCACCATGGATGCCTTGCGCGCCCACATCTGCGTTCTGGATTCCGAAGGGGTGATTCTCGGGGTCAATCGTGCCTGGCGCGAGTTCGCGGCAGCGAATCCGCCGGCGCCCTGCGAGGCCTGGATCGGGGCCAATTATCTGACCGTCTGCGATGGGGTCCACGGGAAGGACGCACCGCAAGCCAGGGAAGTCGCCGCCCGGATGCGGGACGTGCTGGGGGGAAGGCTGCCCGAGTACGCCTGCGAGTACCCGTGCCATTCCCCGGACCGCCAGCGGTGGTTCAGCCTGAGCGCCACGCGGATCGACGGCGACGACCAGATGCGGCTGGTGGTGGCGCACGAGGACATCACCCAGCGGCGTCGGACCCAACAGGAGTTGCGGGACTCCGAGGCCCTGTTCCAGTCCCTGGTGCAGAACATCCCGCACCTGGTCTACCGCAAGGACCGCGAGGGCCGGTTCACCTTCGTCAACGACGTCTTCTGCCGGACCGTGGGCCGTCCTCGTGGCGAGATCATCGGATACCAGGATTGCGATCTGTTTCCCGAACCGTACGCCAGCAAGTATCGCGCCGATGATCTGCGGGTGATCGAGCATGGGGAAACCGTCGAGGAGGAGGAGGAGGGGCCGGGCGGAAACGGAGCCTCGATGTGGATGACCGCGATCAAGACACCGTTGCGCAACGCCGACGGGGATGTGGTCGGCGTCCAGGGCATCTCCTGGGACATCACGCGGCGCCGACGTGCCGAGATGGAATTGAGAATGATGGTCCGAGCCGTCGAACAGTCTCCTGCCGCGATCCTCATCACGAACCATAAGGGTGAGATCGAGTTCGTGAATCCCAAATGCGTCGAGACCTCCGGATACACCTTCGAGGAGGTCAAGGGACGGAATCCGCGCGTCTATCAGTCTGGGGAAGCGAATCCCGAGACCTACCGGCAGCTCTGGGCGGAGATAAGCGCAGGACGCGAGTGGCGCGGGGAGTTTCGCAACCGGCGGAAGGACGGAACACTCTACTGGGAAAGCGCCTCGATCTCGGCCGTCCGGGATGCGGACGGCGAAATCACGCATTTCATCGCGGTCAAGGAGAACATCACCGAGAGGAAGGACTCCGAGGCGAGGGTGCTGAGGGCTCAGCGAGTCGAAAGCCTGGGCCACCTGATTGGCGGCATCGCCCACGATCTCAACAACATCCTGGCGCCGATCGTCATGTGTGCTCCGCTGATGGGAGAAGAGCTGACGTCCCAGGAGCGATCCACCCTCGCGGAGACGATGCGCGCCAGCGCCGAGCGCGCCGTGGGCATGATGCGTCAGCTGCTCGTCTTCGTTCGAGGCAGCGAGGGCAAGCGAGCCCCGGTGCAGCTGCGCAGCCTGATTCGTGAAGTGGCCGGGATGATGCGCGAGACCCTACCGAGGAGCATTCAGGTTACCGATGTGGTCGCTGCCGGCCTTCCGCCGGTGCTGGGGGATGCCACTCAGTTCCATCAGATCCTTCTCAACCTGTGCGTCAATGCCCGCGACGCCATGCCCGACGGGGGGCGGTTGAAACTGCGTGCCTCCAATGTGGAGGTCGACGAGCACTTTGCCGCCATGCACCCGGGTGCCACGAAGGGTCTGTATGTACGGATCGAGGTGGAGGATACCGGCACGGGGATTCCCGAAACGGCCCGGGAGCACATGTTCGAGCCGTTCTTCACCACCAAGGCGGAAGGTGCCGGCACCGGGCTGGGCCTCGCCACCGTGGCTGGCATCGCCAGGCAACATGGAGGCTTCGTCACCTTCCAGACCGTCCTCAACCAGGGTACGACCTTTGCCGTATTCCTGCCGGCAGCTCCCGATGCGCCGGGCGCGACCCTGATCGGCGGGCCTCCCAAACCGGCCCGTACCGGTCGAGGAGAGCTCATTCTGGTGGTGGATGATGAGCCGGCCATCCGCGAGACGGCCAAGCGCGCCTTGGAGAGCCACGGCTATGCCGTGCTGCTCGCCCACGACGGCAGTGATGGCCTGGCCCGCTTCGTGGAACGCCGGGGGGAGATCCGGGCGGTGCTGACGGACATCATGATGCCCAGGATGGATGGCTCCGCCTTGTGCCGTGCGTTGCGGGCCATTGCACCGGACATCCCGCTGATCGTCTCGACCGGCGAGCTGCAAGGGATGCCGGGGCGGGAGTCGACAAGGATGGCCGCGGAGTTCAAGGCCCTGCGCGTTCTGCAGAAGCCGCACACCGCCGACCTCGTACTGGAAGCGCTCGGGGAGCTCCTGGGCACGCCGGAAGCCGGGGGCATGGGAGATTCCACGACATGAGCGCGCGGCCGCTGCCACACCGGATCCTCCTCGTGGATGACCATCCCCTGGTCCTCGCCGGAATGCGCATGACCCTCGTGCCGCGCTTTCCGGAGGTCCGCATTCGGGAGGCCCGAACCGCAGGCGAGGCGTTGGAAAGGATCCGGCACGAAGTGCCGGATGTCGTCCTGCTGGACGTGCGCCTCCCGGGCCTGAGCGGCTTGGACCTTTTGCCGCGACTCCGCGTCCATCGGCAGACCATGAGGGTGTTGATGATCGCGGCGGACGCGGATCCGTGGGCCATCGATCAGGCGCTTCGTGGCGGTGCGGTTGGATTCGTGGCGAAGGGTTGCGCAGGGGAGACCCTCTGCCTGGCCGTGGAGACCGTGGTCCGTGGTGAACGCTTTCTTTGCGACGAGTCCCGGCGCGCGCTGGACCGCGTTGCGCCGGGACCAGGGCTCGCCGAGTCGGCGCCCGGACCGGCGGTCTTGTCCCCGCGTGAGATGGTCGTCCTTCGCCATCTCGCCCATGGCGACAACTCGAAGATGATCGCCGGGACGCTGGGGATCAGCTCGAAGACCGTCGACAGTCACAAACAGCACATCCAGAGGAAGCTGAGTCTCGGGACTCCCGCCATGCTGGTTCGGTATGCCCTGCGACATGGCCTCGTTCAGGAGTGAGGGCATCGGCATTTTGCCGATTCCTTCGATCCGGGGAACTGCCGATGGACACGAGGACGGATGGTGGTGGCCGCGGGGCGCGGGATCGGCCGTTCGACGACGACTATGAACGACATTCTGATCATTGACGACGATCCGCAGGTTCGGCTGGCGTTCGGGGCGACCCTGCGGTCGCGGGGCATGAGCGTGCGGGAGGCGGAGGACGCCGAAGGCGGGGCGGCGGAGATCCGGAGGAAGCTGCCCGACCTCGTGCTTTGCGACGTGCATTTGCCCGGGAAGGACGGGTTCGAGCTCCTCTCCGCACTGCGGGTGGAGCGGGCCACGGCGTCCCTGCCCTGTATCCTCATCACCGGGGAAGGGGAGGCGGAGGTCCAACGTCACGGCATGGAGCTCGGGGCCGACGACTTCCTGCGCAAACCTTGCACGGATCAGACCCTGCTGGCGGCGGTGGCTGCCCGCTTGGCGCGGCACGAGCAGACTCGCCGGGAAGCCACCGAGCTTGAATCCCGGCTGGCGGCGATCCTGGAGGCATCGGCCGATATCGTGATGGTCACCGATCCCTCGGCCCGGACCATCCAGTACGCGAACCGAACGGCGATCGAGTCCTTGCGGATGGAGCACCCGTTGCCTCCGGGTGGTCTTCCGCTGGTCCGGGTGATGCCTCCCGCAGCCACGGAACACTTCCGCCTGCACTCGGTCCGCGAGGCCGAACGCCGGGGAATCTGCGTCGAGGAGTCCGTGTTCATGACCTGCGGTGGCCAGGAGATCCAGGTGTCGCGCCAATTGCTGGCCGAGCGAGATGCCGCGGGCGGTGTTCGCCACTTTGCCATCATCGCCCGGGACTTGACGGCGCAGCGCGAATCGGAGGACCGACTCCGACGGATGTCGAGGGCTCTGGAGCAATGTCCGGTGTCCATCGTGATGACCGACACCCACGGCGCCATCGAGTACGTGAACCCGAAGTTCACGCAGGTCACCGGCTATACCGCGGAGGAGGTCATGGGCCGGAACCCGAGGGTTCTGAAGTCGGGGGAAACCACGGACACGGAATATCGGCGTCTCTGGCAAACGATTGCATCCGGAGGGGAGTGGCGCGGGGAGTTCCAAAACCGTCGCAAGCACGGGGAGTTGTTCTGGGAGCAGGCTTCCATCTCCGGGATCGTCGACGAAACCGGCAAGGTGACCCACTTTGTCGCGGTCAAGGAAGACATCACCGAACGGAAACTCGCGCAGCAGCAGCACGCCATTCTCGAATCCCAGCTCCATCAGGCTCAGAAGCTCGAATCCATCGGGCGTCTGTCCGCCGGGATCGCGCACGAGATCAACACCCCGATGCAGTACGTCGGAGACAACGTCCGCTTCTTCCGTACCGCCTTCGAGCAGCTCGCGACGGTGCTCGAATGCCACGCCCGCCTGGTCCAGACGCTCAAGGAAAACCACCGCATGTCCGGTGATCTCGACGAGATCCTCGAGCCCGCGGCTCCGGTGAATGTTGCCTTCCTCCTGCACGAGGTGCCGGCGTGCGTGGACGATGCCGCGGAAGGGGTGGCCCGCGTGCAGAAGATCCTGCGCGCCATGAAGGACTTTTCGCATCCCGGAACCGAGGAGAAGACGGAAGTGGATCTGAATCGCCTGATCGAGAGCACCATCACGGTCTCGCGCAACGAGTGGAAGTACGTCGCCGAGGTAGTGCCGGATCTGGACCCCGACCTGCCGCCCGTTCCCTGTCTGCCCGGGGAATTCAATCAGGTCATCCTCAACCTCCTCGTCAACGCCGCCCATGCCATCGGCGACGTGGTCCAAGCGGGGGGCGAAGAGAGGGGAAGGATCACCGTCCGGACACGCGCCGGAGATGGTTGGGTGGAGATACGAATCACAGACACCGGGACCGGAATCCCCGAGCACGTCCGCGGGCATGTCTTCGAGCCGTTCTTCACGACCAAGGAGGTCGGCAAGGGCACCGGCCAGGGGTTGATGCTCGCCCGATCCATCGTGGTGGAGCGGCATGGGGGTACCATCGACTTCGAAACGCGGACGGGGCAGGGAACGACCTTCATCGTGCGACTGCCCCTCGGCCCCGCGGGCACGACCAAGGCAGGCCAGGCGGCATGAAACGGATTCTCTTCGTCGACGACGAACCGCGTGTTCTCCGCGGATTGGAGCGATCGTTCTACCGGATGCGCGATGCCTGGGAGATGGTCTTCGTCGAGGACGGCAGGAGTGCACTCGAGCTGATGGCTGCCCGAAGTTTCGACGTCGTGGTGACCGACATGCGCATGCCGGGCATGAACGGCTCGGAGCTCCTCGCCCGGGTCATGGAGCTCCACCCCCAGACGGTCCGGCTGGTGCTTTCCGGGCATGCCGACGGCCAACTGATCCACAGCTGCGTGGGAACCGCGCACCAGTTCCTTTCCAAGCCCTGCGACCCGGATGCCCTGGCCCGGGTCATCGACCGAGCAACAACCATGGTGGAGACGCTGCACAGCGGGCCGCTGCGGCGACTGCTTTCCCGCCTGCAGTTGCTCCCCAGCATCCCCTCCCTCTATCTGGAGGTGCTCGAAAAGGCCAAGGACCCCGAAGCCCCCCTGGACGACATCGCGAAGATCATCGCGCGGGACATTGGCATGTCCGCAAAGGTCCTGAAGCTGGTCAACTCGGCCTTCTTCGGGATCGGGCGTGCGGTCTCGGATCTGCCCACGGCGATCTCGTATCTCGGAATCGACACCATCCGATCCCTGGTGCTCGGCCTCCCCACGTTTTCCCGATTCGGAGCGGTCGGAATCCCCGGGTTTTCGATGGATGAACTCTGGATCCACAGCCTGCAAACCGCGTCCGCCGCGAAGGCCATCTCCCGGGCGGAGGGCGCCGGGAGCGATCTGCAGGAGGCCTCCTTTGCCGCCGGCCTCCTCCACGACACGGGGAAGCTCGTGCTGGCCTACAATCTTCCCGAGGACTTTTCCGCGGTCCTGTCCCTGGCCAGGAGAGAGAACATCCCGTTCATGGACGCGGAACGGCGCATCTTCCAGGCGACACATGCCGAGGTGGGTGGCTACCTGCTCGGCCTCTGGGGCCTTCCGGCGCCGCTGGTCGAGGCGATTGCCCTGCATCACGAGCCCGACGTCGCCCCGGACGCCGCCTTCCGTCCTCTGGTGGCGGTGCATGCCGCCAACGTCCTCGTCCGCTGCCCGACCCATGCCGACCCGGATTCCCTGGAGCCGGGTCTGGACCGGGCGTTTCTTGAACGGGGGGGTTGGCTGAAGCGCCTGCCCGCCTGGCGGAGCGTGGTCCGCGACACCCTGGAACCGGCGACATCCCGATGAACAAGCGCATCCTTTGCGTGGACGACGATCCGCGCGTCCTGACGGCCTACCGGCGGAACCTGGAGCTTCTGTTCGAACTGCACACGGCGCCTGGAGGCGAGGAAGGACTGCGCATGCTCGGCGTGAACGGTCCCTACGCGGTCGTGGTGGCGGACATGCAGATGCCTCGAATGAACGGTCTGGAGTTCCTGATGCAGGTGCAACAGAACGCCCCCGAGACCGTGCGGATCATGCTTACCGGGAACGCCGACCAGCGGACCGCGGCGGACGCCGTCAACCAGGGGAATGTCTACCGGTTCCTGAGCAAACCCTGCCCCCCGGAGATGCTCGCGCTCGCTCTGGATGCCGGCGTGCAGCAATACCATGCCGCGGAGTCCGAGCGGGACCTGCTCGAGAACACGCTTCAGGGCAGCGTGCGGGTCCTCACGGAGATTCTGGCCTCCGTGGATCCGGCGTCGTTCGGCCGGGGCGAGCTTCTGCGGGACGGGATGCGCCGGGTGTTGTGGCTCATGGACCGTCCCGTGACGTGGGAATGCGAAGTGGCCGCCCTCCTCTCGCAGATCGGAAGCGTGACCGTACCGGGGCCCGTGCTGGCCAAGGCGCGGAAGGGTGAAGCGCTCCAACCCACCGAAAGGGACATGGTCGTACGGATACCCGCGGCGGGCAGCAACCTGCTGGCCAGCATTCCCCGGCTCGAAGGGGTCGCACGCATTCTCCTCTATCAGCAGAAGGGTTTTGACGGCTCCGGCTTCCCCCACGACGGAGTCTCGGGGGAGGCGATTCCGATCGCGGCCCGAATTCTGAAGATCCTGACCGATCTCCAGGACCTGGAGTCGCAAGGCAGGCCCAGAACCATCGCGCTCGCGGAACTGCGGCGTCGCAAGGGGCGGTATGATGACAGGATTCTGGGCGCCGCCTGCGAATGCTTCGGCGAGCCGCAACCCGTCATGGCTTCCGAATCGGATGCCCCTCGCGCCGTCAGCCTGGCGGAATTGAGGGTCGGGCACCTGCTTAGGTCGGATTTGGTGACCCGCGACGGCATGCTCTTTGCGGTGGCGGGCAGCCGGATGACGGCGGTGCTGCTGGAGAAGATCCGCAACTTCGCGAGGATCAACTCGATTCAGGAACCGATTTGGGTCTGCTGAGGCGCGTCCAGGCCATCGGGAAGAGGACGCCGAGGCATGGTTGCCGAGCCGTGGAAGGCACCCTCGCTCGTCACGACCGGTCCCAACGGACTACTCCACCAACCCCTGCTTGAGGGCGTAGCGGGCGATGTCCACGCCGGATTTCAGGCCGGTCTTCTCCGAGATGCGCCGGCGGTAGGTGGCCACCGTCTTCTCGCTCAGGGAAAGTTCCTCGGCGATCTCCTTCATGGTCCTGCCGACGGCGATGGAACGGAGGACCTGGAGTTCGCGATGCGAAAGGGCTTCGTGGGGCGCCTCCGCCTGGTTCTCCCCCAGGCTGGAGGCGAGCTTCTCGGCGAGGGATGCAGTCACGAATTTGCCACCTGCCAGGATGCGCCGGACGGCGGTGATGAGTTGCTCGCTGACTTCGCCCTTCGTGATGTAACCGGCCGCGCCGAGCTTGAAGGCGCGCACGGCGAATTGTTCCTCGGGATACGAGGTGAGCACCAACACGGGAGTTTTGGGGCGAAGCCGTCTCGCTTCCTCCAGAACCTCGAGTCCGTTGCGCCCGGGCAAATTGATATCAAGCAGAGCGAGATCCCAGTCCTCCTCGATCAGGAGGCGGATGGCTTCGGCGGCATTGGGGGCTTCACCCAAAGCGACCTTGCCCAGGCGGGTCGTGAGGATGTCGCTCAGGCCGCATCGGAGGAGTTCATGATCGTCGACAATCAATACTCGCGTCATACGCCGCTCCGGGTATTTGGCGGAACCGGAATCAGGACGGAAACGACCGTGCCCCCGCCCGGGCGCGGCGTAAAGACCACTTCGCCGCCCAGGAGTTGCGCCCGCTCCCGCATGCCGAGCAGGCCGAGGGACTTCGGGTCGGAGAGTCCGACCTCGGAAATGCCGCGTCCGTTGTCCCTTATGTCCAGTCGACAGAACTCGGCCTCCCGGCGCAGCTCGACTTCCACGGCGGTGGCCTGCGCGTGGCGGCTCACGTTGGTCAGGGCCTCCTGCAGGATCCGGAAGAAGGTGGTGGCGGCCTGGGATGACAGCGGGGGGTCCTCGCCGGGTAGCATCAGGCTGCAGGGTGCGCCCGTACGCTGCTCAAACCGCGACACCTCGAATTGGAGGGCCATGCTAAGGCCCAGCTTGTCGAGAATGCCGGGCCGCAGCTCCGCGGCGATACGCTGCACGGTCCTGACGGTGGCGTCGGTCAGCTCGGCGGCGGCGACCAGCTTGTCCAGGATTGGGTTGAGCCGGCGATCGTCGCCGAAGTCGTCCAGGCGGTGCTCGATCCAGCGGAGGTCCATCCTGATGCCGGTGAGCATTTGGCCCAGTTCATCGTGGATCTCCCGGGAGATCCGGGTGCGCTCCTCCTCCCGAATGGCCTCCACGTGAGCAGCCAGGGCTCGCAGTTGTTCCTGGGAACGACGCGCTTCCTCCTCGGCCTGCCGCCGGGCGGTGATTTCCATGACCGCCCCGCGCATTCGCAGCGGCTCGCCGCCGGAGCCGAAGGTGAACTCGCCTGCCCATAGAATCCAATGCACGCTGGCGTCAGGCCAGACGACTCGAAACTCGCTCCGAAGCGGCACGGCGTCGGCCACGGAGCGGGCCACCGCCGCGTTGATGGCGGGCAGGTCCTCCGGATGCACGCGCTGCGAGAAGGCTTCATAGGTGCCACCGAACTCGCCTGGTTCGACGCCCCACAATTCCTCGTGCCGGCGCGACCAGACGATTCGATTGCGTGGCACATCCCAATCGAAGGTGCCCAGGTGGGCGGCGTCCAATGCCAGCCGCAGACGTTCCTCGCTGTCTCGCAACTCCGCTTGCGCACGCCTGCGCTCGGTGATGTCCCGGCTCACGGTCGCCCAGCCGACGGGCGTGCCGCTGTTGTCGCGGACGCTGAAGAGGTAGTAGAACATCCAGATCGGCTCACCGGTCTGGAAATGGCGCAGTCGGATTTCCACGTCGCCGTGACCCTCCTGGAGCACGCGCGGGAAGAATTCCTCCGCGATGAACCGCTGGTCCTCCGGGAAGAAGTAGTCCTGCACCTGGACGCGGCAGGCGGCAGCCTTGTCGGGCAGGCCGACCATCCGCATGCCGGCCGGATTCACATAAAGCGGCTTCAGGTCGAGGTCGCATATGCCGATGAATTCGGCGCTGCTTTCGGCCAGAATGAAGAACTTCTGCCGTTCCTGCTCGACCCGTTTCGGCTCGGTGATGTCGATCCCCACCCCGACGAGGTGTGGCCGTCCGTCGATCTCGACTCGCAGGCCGGTGAAGTAGTAGGGCGTGCGCGTGCCGTCCGTGGCTACCAAGTCAGCCTCCACTTCCGACGTGCCTTCCTCAAACACCGCTTGAATCCACGCCGCCACGTGTCCCTGGTCCGGGTCGGCGAAGAAATCCAGCGGATTCATGCGCGCGATCTCGGCGGCGGTGCAGCCCAGAACGCGCTCGAGGTTCTTGTTCCAGCGCAGAAACCGGAAGTCCTGATCGTAGCAATAGACCACACCGGGCAGGCTGTTGAGGACCGCCTCGGAAAAATCGCGCTCGCGAAGCACGGCTTCCTCCACCTGCCTGCGCTCCGTGATGTCGTGCATGGTCGCGACCGCGCCGATGATTTGGCCGGCCCCATCGCGCAGGGGCTGACCGCTGGCCATCAACCGGCGCGGTGAACCGTGTTTGGCGGAAACCACCATCTCGAAACCCCGGACCTGTTCGCCTTGGAGCGCGCGAAAGAGCGGGATGGCCTCCTTGCCCAGGAGCGTTTGTCCGTCCGACGCGTAATGGTCGTAGTGTGTCGCCCAGGGTTCGGGAAGGATGGGTTGCTCGGGAAGATCGTGCAGCACGCGAGCGGTACGGTTGAAGCGTGCCAACCGCCCCTGCGCATCGCACGAGACGACTGCCTCGCCGAGGTTGTCGAACAACGCGGCCAGGAACCGCTGCTCCTGCTGCAGGCTGGCCTGCGTGCGCAGCGCCTTGAGGCCATACGCCAGGTCGCCCGCGAGTTCGGCCAGCAACCCGACCTCCGCCGCGTCGAACGCGTCGGACTGGGCCGAGTAGATCATCAGCGCGCCGAACGCGCGGTCGTCGCCATTCAACGGAAGCGCGATGGACGAGGCGTAGCCCCGCTGGACCGCTGCCTCGCGCCACGGGTCGTACGCGGGATCATCCGGAATTTGGCGGGCGATGACGGACTGCCCGGTGCGAATGGCCGTGCCGGTAGGGCCGCGTCCCCGTTCGGTATCGGCCCAGGTGATGTTGACGGTCCGGAGGTAGCCCTCCTCGAAACCGGCCTGGGCGACCGGGCGGACGGACCTGGCCTCGTCGTGTTCCGCAAGCCCAACCCACGCCATGCGGTAGCCACCGTCCTCCACGAGCAGGTCGCAAATTCGCCGGAGCAACCGTTCCTCGGTCGTGGCCCGCGCGAGGAGTTGGTTGCATTCGCCAATGACCCGGAGGGCGCGGTTGAACCTGTGCAGTTCCGCCTCGGCGTGCTCGCGAAAGGTCAGGTCCCGGCGCAGCAACTCCGCGTCTCGCCGGCGCCAGAGCAATGCCAGGGCCAGCCCGCCCGCCAGCGCGAGCAGCGTGGCCACCAGGCCCACCGCCCATGCCCGCTGCCGCAACGGTGCCTGGATCTCCGCGGCATCCAGCTTGAAGACCATGAACCAAGGCATCTCCGGCACGGGGCGCATCGCCGCCAGCACGGGCGCATCACGGTAATCCACTCCCTCGCCCACCCCGACCTCGCCGAGGGCAGCGCGCACGGTCGGCAGATTGGTTCGCGTCAGCGGCACCCGCAACGACAACGCGGTGTTGGTGAAGGAACGCAGTTCGTTCAGAAGGAGCACCGCGTCGCCGTCGCGCCGCACCAGCAACGTTTCGGCCGTCCGGCTCGGTATCGGCCACGATTGGATGAGCGGGTAGAGGAACCGGTGCGGGTCGAGTTCGAGCAGGATGATGGCAAGGAGCGAAGAAGGCCGAGGGGAGTCAGCGGCGAGGGTGCCGGGCGCGAAAACCGGGATGGCGAGGTCGAGTTGGATCGCACCGGTGTCGCCACGGTACAGGTCCGACATCCGGATGCGCGGGTCGCGCAGAACGTCGGCGACGTGGCCGCGCAAAACCTGTCCGAGGGGACGCTGGTCGTCCGGCAAGCCGAGACGCAACTCGCCCCTGGCGTCGAACAACGCGACACGGGCATAGCGGTCGCTCTTGAGCAACGTCAGCCAGCGAATCAGCTCCGATTCCGACGCCGGCGAGGGGTTATCGAAGAACGCCTGCACGTCGCGCGGCACGAAGGCCGCCTGGCTGAAAAACCGCGCGTCCCCCAACCGTTCCCGCCGCCAGTCGACGATCTGCTGCACCTTGAGATCCGCAATGGCGCTCAACTGCGATTCCGCGCCGCGCCGCACGTCGCCGCGTTGCTCGCGCAGATAGAAGCCGGCGCCGCCGACGATGGTGCCGGCCAGCGCGGCATAGGCCACAGCCATCCATCGACCCGCGAACCGACCGGGCAAGGCTGCGGGTGTGGAGGCAGTGCGTCCCGCTCCTCCGGGGTGAGGGTTCGAGTTCATGTGCGGCGGCCAGTGTTCGAGTTGTGCCTCGAGGATCGCCTCCGACGCCGGCTTTCCGGCGGCGTTTGCCCGGGTGGCAGGGTCAAGCACAGGCTGGCATCCAACGGCGTCCAATAGAAGGTGATTCGCGGCCATCGGATCCGTTGGATCCGTTGGATCCGTTGGGATAGCCCAAGCCCAACCCCGTCCGGCACCTGAAACACCTGTGGGGCATAATGTTCAGCCCGTGATCCGGACAAACCGCCGTGGCCGCGCGATGGCTCGGGGAGATGACGCTCAACGTGAGTTGGATCGCACGCCGGCTCGGCTGGGCACGCGCCAGAGTGCCGTCATGAAGCTCCACCCCCGGAGCAAGGGAGGTCCAGTTCCGCCGCCTCAAAGGGACCCGACGGCCATGGTTTGACCCCCGGCATCCGAGTCAACGCGCTCAGTCATGGACCACCACGGTCTGGTTCCGCCGCGGTGCCGTGGCGGGCCAGGCCAGGTCCGCGCCACCGGCGGTCGTGGCGGTGACGTGGTATTCGAAGTCCTCGGTCGCGGCGGGAAGAGTCGCGGCATGCACCCCCCGGCCGACGGCCCGGACGGGACATTCGCGCCAGCTGCCCCGGCCCAGGGGGCGATGGAGCAAGCGCACGCGGCGAGGGGCGTGGTTATCGAGGACGATGATCCGGAGCGCCAGCGCCTCGCCGGTTCGGACCGCGGTTCGCACGGTGGGCACGATCAGTCGCGTCGGGCCCTCGTAACGCGGCGACGGTTGGGCCTCCGGCGGTAGCGGCCTGCCCAGCGCCTGGATCAGCGCGGCGTCGTGCGCCTCGAGGAAACGCGACTCCCGGCGCGTGTGCTGCTCGAGGTTGGCGAGCGTGCCCAGCTCCCCGGGGGTGCTGACCAGGGCGGTCTGCAACGACATCAACCGCTCCCAGACGCGGGCCAGGTCGAGTCGGGCCGCCAGAGCAGCGGGGTGGTTCGTCGCGGCCATGGCCTGGTCGAGCTGCCCGCGTACGCAGGAGGCCTCCGCCATCGCGGCGGCGCCGCGCCAGGTGGTCAGCCAGTAGTCGAAGCGCTCCCGGTTCCCGGCCCCCTTCACCTGGGGGCGCAGCGCCGCGAGCTCCTCCACGAACGCGTACCGAGCCCGCTCCTGGCTCCACGGCCTGGGGTTCGGAACGAGATTCCCGGGCCCGTTCTTCCAGTCGCTCGCCTGCGGCATCGCAACCCCGTCCATCCGGGCCATGAGCCTTCCCGCCGCCCCGGCCACGGGCCCGCCGAAGCTGGCCCGGGCGAAGTCGATGTAGAACGCGTCGACCGGCATGGCGCGCTCGCGTGGCGACGGGGTCCCGGCGCCGTGGGTGACGCGATCCGCCTCGTAATCGGCCACCCGATCCCCGCCGCAGTTGATCTTGCGGGTGAAGGGTTCGGCGGGGATCTGGTTGATCGCCCTGGTCCGGCCGGCGATGACGATGCCGGCGATGCACGGAAATTCGACTTCCGGGGTGAACTCGATGCGGAGCGTGCCGTTCGTGACGGTCACCGCCTCGAAGGTGAGGTCCAGCGCGCGGTTCCGTCCCACGCGCGCGTAAACATCCAGATGGGTGAGGACCTGCACCCCCTGGATTCGGGCGCCGAAGACCCGTTGGCCTGCCGCCGCATAGGCGGGTTCGACGCACTGCAGGGTGACGGCATACTCGCCGTCGGGCACCCCGAGCGTATAGCCCGCGAGGTTGTAGCGCACGTCCTGGTAGACCGACGGCACGGCGGCGTCGAGCATCGGAGCCGTGAAGCGCGCCACGCTCCCGCCCAGCGCGCCCTCGCCGACGGGGGAGGGCGGCACGAGCCGGGTGTCGACGTTCGCGGGCACCCACGACTGGTCCCAGGCGGCGCCCGCCAGGGCGGCGACGTTCGGGGCCAGCGCCTTGGTGCGCCAATGAATGCCCAGCAACCCGGTGCAGCCGTAGCGTCGCGCGTCCACGGCGTCCTGCCGCATCCGCCCCACCCAGGGTTGCGGCCCGACCATGTTGGGATCGTTTTCCATCCACGGGATGGCCCACTTGGGCCGGCCGAGGATGTTGGCGAAGGCGGGTTCCACGCCCTCATGGCCAACCTGCCGGTTGATGCAGCTCATGGGCGAGTTCCGCGGCAGGAACTCGTCGAGCGCCGCGCGGTTGTGAGCGGGGCCGAGGACCCAGCCGGAGGTCGCCAGGGTGAAGGGATGACCCAGGTCGCGGAGCGCGTCGAGCGCGGCCTGCAGGTCGCGCGTGGTGGCCTCGTACTGCCCCGCCCGATTGCCGCCCCAGGTCCAGTCCTCGGGCGTCCAGAGCCAGTAGTAGTCCGCCGGATGCACCTGCGCGATGCGCCGGAACATGCCGGTGTACACGGCGCGGACGGTCCCGGGGTCGGACGGATCCAGACCTTTCCGCTCGAGTCGCTCGCGCAGCGAACGGGGCAGGGTGAGGGGCGTTTCCGTGCCCAGGCAGGTCTGGATGCCCAGCCGGCGGGCGTTGGCAAAGACGAGGCGCAGTTGGTTCCCCACCCGGTTGAACAGCTCGTTGCACTGCTCGGGCGAGGCCGGGCGCGGCATGAGGCCGGCCATCACGTCGGGGCCATGATCGTCCGTGGCGAACACCCGCGCCGCACCCCCGGCGTACTCGCCGGTCTTCATGGGCGCGTAGCCCCACGTGCCCTTGACCGTGTTCGCCCAGGCGGAGGGGTAGCTGGATTCCACCCGTCCGTCCGCCGCGAGATCGTTGGTGAGGCCCATCCAAACGAGCGGCTCGGGTCCCACCCCGCCCTCGGGATAACAGTGCAGGCCGAGGAAGTTCATCCGCAGTTTCGCCAGTTGGGACAGGACCGCGAGATAGTCGTCCGCGTTCCACCAATCGGGACCATCCATGAAATCGTGGAACGGCTGGATGCCGCGGATCTCGAACAGGGGCGCGTGCGTCTCGTCCAGCGGCGGGAGCGCGAGCCGAACCCGACCGTCGGGAATCACGTCGCCGTCCAGGAAGAACCTCACTCCGAGCCTCTCCGCGAACGCGTAGGCTCCATAAAGCACCGCCACGTCCGTGCCTCCGGAGATGACCAGGACCCGGCCATCGGATTTCAGGCGGTATTGCTGGGCGGCGAGGGCGGGATCCACCTTCAAGGCGATGCCGTCGCCGGTCGCGGCGATGGACAGCAGCCGGCCGGTGCGCAGGTAGGCGTAGCGGCGGATCTCCTTCGCGGCGAGCCTCACGTTGGCCGGTGCATCGGGCGGGCAGACGATCTCCCACCCCGGTGCGCCAGGGGCGACGGCCAGGGCGAGGAACGCGGCCAGGGCTGCCAGCACCCTCCCCGGACGCCGGGCGGCGACGCCCCGTCCAACCGGCGCGCCGTGCCTGCGTGAATCCGATGGGCGACGCTCCGCCGGGAGGCCGCGGGAAGTGTTGGAGCACATGGTGGGGGTGGGTTCCTTATTCGGGCCGAAGGATGAAGCTCGCCGGCGCGTAGGCCGGAAGCGCCAGACTCAGTCGGCGATCGGCGATGGCGATGGGCGGTCCGGTTTGCTCGCCGCGCAGGTTCACGGGCAGGGCCGTGGTCGCCTTCAAACCGGCGGGCAGCGTGACCACGAGCGGACCGCCGATTCCCCCTTGTTCCCACAGGCGCAGCAGGGTGCCGGGATGGCCGTCGGGATCCTCGCCGAACGCCGTCACCATGACGCCCTTGCGGGAGAGCACGAGACCGGGCTGGCTCGCGGGAAGATGTCCTCCGGGTTGATGGCTGCGGGCCACGCGGAGCGGCACGCGCGCCTCCATCGCGGGGGTGTAGAGCGCGGACTCGGAGGCGAAACGATCGAAGGTCCACAGGCGCACGCGGGAGACCATCGTGCCGCCGGTCCAGTTCCGGAAGTTCGTCTGCCATTGGTTGTTGTAGAGGTTGACGTAGAGCCGCGAGGTCCCCGGGCGGTAGGTGGCGCCGGCCTTGTGCAGGCCCGGTTCCCCGAGGCTGACCAGCGGCGAATCCAGCGGGCAGACGCCGACGCCGTAACCCGACGGCTCATGGATCGCCGCGCCGGTGTTGAGCCACAACTGACGGCGATTGCACCAGTCCACGGTGATGTCCCTGGCGAAATCGAGATCGCCGCCGAGCTTGCCGAGCCGGAACGTGGGGCGGTCGAGTTGGAACGGCAGACAGAGCCAGCCGGCTTCGGGCCAGGCGTCGAGGGGCTTCTGGCAGCGAACCTCGACGTCGGCCACGGGCAGGTCGGCGTAGAGCGTGAGTCGCATCGCGACGCTCTGCGCGGGGCCGGCGCCGGATACCGTGCCATACAGGACGGCGCTCGCGGCCACGGCGTTCGTCTCGAAGCGGATCTCGAGATTCCTCGGACGGGCCGAGGCGTGGACGCTCTCCGGCAGGTCGCCCTTCGCCATGATGTTGCGGTGCGCGGTGTATTGCGGGTACAGGGCCGTGTCGAGGTAGTCCACGACCTCCCTGCGTCCAAAGCGCTCGTACCAGTACTGCCCGAATCCCTGCGGGGCCTCCGCGTCCACGAGTTCGTGGTTCGCTCGCTTGTCCAGGAGGCTGGCGATGCAGCCGTTCCGTGCATCGAGAACGGCCCGGAAGAAGGGGCTCTCGATCGTGCGGTTCGTTGCCGACACAGAGAGCGGCGGCTCCGGATCGGCGGTCGGGATGCCTTCCAGGACATACGTGCGATAGCCGAGCGGGGGGATGTCCCGGGCGACGAACGTGGCGATCTTCGGCGGGCCTTCCAGCGCGGGGCCGTCGGACCAGGCCACGCGGGCGCGCTGCCCGGTGTCGGCACAACGGACGCCGTTGGCCGACGGCAGGGTGTGGGCGTTCACCTGCACCAGTCCGTCGCGCGGCCACGGCAAGGGGTTGAAGACGACGATCCGCGGGCCGCGGAGCCGGACGTGATCGGCGACCGAGGAGAGCGCGTTGGCCAGCGGATTCTCCACGGCGAGGCGGGCGCGGAGGAGGTAGTCGTCATGCTCGCGATTGGATTCCTCGAGGGTCTCGTAGACCGGACTCCAGCCGCGCAGGAGCATTTCCTCCCAGGGCGGGCCGTGGAGTTGACGGATGTAGTGCTGCGTCGCCAGGCCCCAGGTGTGCTCGCCGTAGAGCGCGCTGTTGCGGTACGCCTCCGCAAGCGCGGCCCCGACGCTCGGCCGGTGGACGCCCCAGGCGTTGGCCAGGGTGGTCAGCGCGTCCAGCGTGGGCAGCGAGGGCCGGAGGTTGTGCGCGAGGCGCGTCGCATCGGGATGGCTGAGGATGCCGTGAATCCATGGATCGGGCAGGTCGCTTCGGACCACGGGCAGGTCGGGTCTCTCCGCGAGCACGAGATCCGCGAAGTCCTCCATCCTGCCGACGCGCACCCGGACCCCGGGCGCGTGCTGCCGGTAGTACTTCAGGTCGGCCTCCACGACGTCGGGCGGCGGCGGGCCCTCGTTGTCGGCCGTCATGTGCAGGAACAGCCACGCCGAACTCGGCCAGCCTTCGGGCGGCAGCCGCTCGGTGCCGTAGTCGTTGCGGTACAACGTGAGCAGGCGCGAGCCGTCGGGACCCTCCCACCAGAACAGGCGCGGCAGGCCGAAGGCCTTGTTCACGAGGGGCCCGCCCATCTGGAAGAACTTCACCCCGGCGTGCGTCAGCGCGGTCGGGAGGAGCCACGAATGGCCGGGCACGTCGGTGGTCTTGGCGTCCCGCGGCAGGGGCAGTCCGTGCTCCCGCGCCAGCGCGGAGGAATAACCGAGGGAACGCACGAAGTCCTCCAACTCGAACGTCTCGTCGTGCATCGAGAACGCCAGGGCGTGGACGGCCAGGTTCCCGGCGCGCAGGGCCCGGGAGATTCGCTCCCGCCGATCCGGGGCTTGCTCCGGGCCGAGCATCTGGCTCAGCGGATAGCCGGAGAGCGTCCAGACGAACTGCCTGTCCTTCGGCTGGCCGGCGTTGCGCTCGATGGCCGCGAGAACCTTGTCGGCCATCTCCGTGCGGTATTGGTGACACACGTCGCGGGCCAGCGCGGTGTAGCCGATGTCGAAATGAGTCTTGTAGACGATGACGATCTGCTCGAGCGCCCGCGCCCGGGGGTTCCCCGCCGCGGGCGCCGACCGGACGGACGCGGCGGGCAGAAGGCCGACGAGGGCGAGCAGGAAAGCGACGGACGACAGCCGTCTTCCCCGGATCGCGGCGGACCGGCGTGATGGCGGGATCATGAGCAGGCGGCACGGGTTCTCATCGGGCTTCGCTCCGCCGGCGGACGACACGGGGCGGGCAAGCCGAAGCTCGCGCGAGCCCGTGGCCGTGAACGGAACATCGGGGCCCGACCGGCACGGGACCGCGTGTGCGTCGCGGCAGTTCCGGCACTCTCGGCAGGCGTGCCCACGCGCCCATGCTCGGGGTCGAGGCCGGAGAGCGGCAAGGGATCGGGGACGGGCCGGACGCCGGTCCGAACACCGAAGTCGTCTTCCATGCGTCTTCCATGGGCAGGCCATGAACCGCGACGTCCCGTCCCCGCGGGATCGGGTCCTGGTTCCGGAGAACGCCCGCGCGCGACCGAGGGACGAACCATCGCGACCCGGCATTGCCCTTGCCCCCGGGACCCGGAGCCATGAAGCCGGCCGGTACGCTCCGTCCGGCCACCCGAAATCCTCGGCGGAACCTCCCGTTCGGACGGGACGGGGTCACACCTCCGATCTTCAGAAATCGGTTCTTCCGGGATTTCCGGGGGAATTTTCTCGGTTCCTCGACGTCTTCGGTGGACCGATCCGGCCTGTCCAAGCCGTGCAGGGTTGCGCGGTCCGCAGGCAAGGGTGGCGGGACGTGCCCCCTGCCATTCCGTTGCAGGCAGCGACCAGGGGAACCGCCTGCAATCCCGTGCCCGGAAAGCAGCGACCTCCACGAATGCCTCGGTCCCGGAGGGACAGGGGAGGGTAGCCGGCGGCAAGCCCACGCGGCGTGGGCGCAGCCGCCGGTTTCCCAGGCCCGTGGCCGAGGCGCCCCGGCAGGGGCGCGGGAACCGTGGTCCGCGCTCCGTCAATTCATGCAGGTCGCGTCGCCTCGAGGGTGGGAGAACCGTTTCCCCCGCCACCTCCGGGGCGGGATGCGCATCGCGGGTCGGATCCGGTGGCAGCGCCCGCGCCACGCGGGCTCGCCCACCGGCTACCGTCCGTCGTCCCTCCGGGACGAAGGACCGCCCACGACACAGCCTATCCAGGTCACCGGATGGATTCGCTCGGCTCACGGACGAGGAGCGCGCGGCGTCCGCACCGCCGAAAACGTCGACGAACCCTTTTCTCCGGCGCGGAATGGCGACGGGCAGCCCGCAGCGGCTCGACCCCGATGACGCGGTCACCACTCCCCGGCCGCCGCGAGGGCGGCGATCTCCGAGGCGGTCAGCACGCGACGGAACACGCAGAGGTCATCGAGGTACCCCACGTAATCGATGCCGAGGCGGAGGGTCGCCTTGGCGATCTCCCATGGGAACGGCTCGGCAATGTCGCGGGCGGCGCCCCGCGACTGGCCGTCGACGAAGAGTTCCGCGACGCCCGCGCCGCCGCCGATCCGGTGAAGGGTGATCGCCACGTGGGTCCAGCGATCCCGGCTGAAGGGCGGACGCGTCACCCGCACCAGGCGACCGTCGAAGACCGGATTGCCGTCCGAGCCTTTGTTCGTGGGATCCCACGCCCGGAGCGCCCCGAACACGCCGAGTCGGAAATGTCGGGGTTTGTCGTCCTTGGTGAAGTCGACCCAGATCGCGCAATCGTTGTAGGCCTTGTCGGTCAGCTGGAGCGGATCGCACCATCCCGGCTCGAGGTCCCGATCGGGGTCGAGCCTGAGCCAGAAGCTGAGGGTCCCGGAGCCCCCGGCGGAGGTGAAGGGGACGTTGCCCTGGGCCTTGAAGAAGACGGCCTGGGTGTTTTTCCGGGTGAAGTGCAGGGCGTCGCCGGTGCGACCCTCGCCCCGCGCCAGGCGGACCTGCGTGCCGTCGAGTCCGGCAACGGCGGGAGCGTCGGGTTTGTAGCTGGGAGCGTGGTACAGCTTCGGGTCCCCGCCGGCGATCCGCGCGTCGGGCGAGCCGTCGAACGGGGCGCGAAAGACGACCTCCTTGGACCATTCGGCGGCCGGCGAGGGCAGGAGGGAGAGGAAGGCGGCGCCGAGCAATGAGAACGTTCGCTTCATGACGGGCGGAACGGTGTCCCATCGCGCATCAGCGACAAGACAATAGGCAGGGCGGGCCAGGTCATGCCCAGGGCGATTGACAAAGTCGATTGGGGCCGGCGACCGGTTCCCCGCCATAGCGTCCGCGCGACGGCGGGCCCAATCGCGGGGCGATCGAAGCAGGCGAAACCAGAGGGGAAACCGGCGACTCGGCAGTCGCCGGCCCCACAACGCGGTTCCACACCAGACTTTGTCAATCGCCCTGCCCATGCCGCGTTGCCTCACGGAAAAATGACACCGAAGGAGATCGTCAGATAGGGGGCGGA
>CAZSOV010000071.1:0-29133 GCA_964608505.1 uncultured Verrucomicrobiota bacterium | reverse complement strand
GTGGCATATCATCCAGCCGTTGCTGACGACCATCACGTTCACCGTGATCTTCGGGCGGGTCGCCGGACTGCCCACGGACGGCGCCCCGCCGTTCCTGTTCTACATGGCCGGCAATCTGGTGTGGGCCTATTTCTCCGCGTGCCTGACGAACGTCTCCGCGACGTTCGTTCGTAATGCGCCGCTGCTGGGAAAGGTCTATTTCCACCGCCTGGCGATCCCCGTGGCGATCACGATTTCGGCTCTGATTTCCTTCGCGATCCAGTTCGTCCTGTTTGCCGGATTCCTGGCTTGGTACGGCCTGCGGGGAACCCCCATTTCGATCGGTCCCTCCGCCTGCCTCGCCCCGCTGTGGATTCTCATGATCGCCGGGTTCGGCTTCGGCGGCGGAGTGGTCATTTCGGCGTTGACGACGAGGTACCGGGATCTGGCCTTCGTGGTCGGGTTTGGTGCCCAGCTGCTGATGTACGCCACCCCGGTCATCTACCCCCTCTCGGCGGTCCCCGAGAAATACCGCTGGATTTCGTGGGCCAATCCGCTGACCCCGATCATCGAGGGGTTTCGTCACGGGTTTCTGGGGGGACCCGGAGTCGATCCGCTGCACGTGGTCTACAGCCTGGGATGTCTCGCCGTGATCCTGGTCACGGGCTTGATGCTGTTCTCGAGGGTGGAGCGGACCTTCATGGACTCGGTCTGATACAGCCCTTGGCGGAGGCTCCTTTCCCTACACACAAGCCATGTCCCTGGTCATCTCCATCGAGCATCTTTCGAAGGCCTACCGGCTCGGCGTGATCGGCGGTGGGACGCTACGGGGCGACCTCTCGCGGTACTGGGCGAAACTACGGGGCCGGCCGGATCCGCTTCTTCGCGTCGGGCAGGAGCATCACGAGCGAAACGAAGCAGGGGTGTACTGGGCACTCCAGGACGTGAACTTCCAGGTCCGCAAGGGCGAGGTTCTGGGCATCATCGGACGCAACGGCGCGGGCAAGAGCACCCTGCTGAAGATCCTGTCCAGAGTAACGGGGCCGACGAAGGGGCGCGTGCGTGTGCGGGGACGAATCGCCAGCCTGCTTGAGGTCGGAACGGGATTTCATCCGGAGCTCACCGGACGCGAGAACGTTTATCTCAACGGGACCATTCTGGGCATGTCGCGAAGCGAGATCCGCGCGAAATTCGAGCAGATCGTCGATTTCGCGGATATCGATGATTTCATCGACACCCCCGTGAAGCGGTATTCCAGCGGCATGTACGTGCGGTTGGCCTTCGCCGTGGCGGCGCACCTCGAGCCCGAGATCCTCATCGTGGACGAGGTGCTGGCCGTGGGTGACGCGCAGTTCCAGCGGAAGTGCCTTGGCAAGATGAAGGACGTCGCGGGGGGCGGTCGGACGGTGCTTTTCGTCAGTCACAACATGGCCGCGATTCGTGTCCTTTGCTCCTCCGCGGTGCTGTTGAGCGGCGGGGAGGTGGAAAAGTCCGGGAGCGTCGACTCGGTCATTGATGCCTACATGGAGGCTGGCGAGCACGTTCCTAACTCCCGCGAGTGGGGGGAGGGCGTGGAGGCCCCCGGCAACGAGCACGTCCGGATGGAGTTCGTCCGGGTGGTGGCGCCCGGTGGGAACCCCGCCATCACGATTGACTCCGGGGCCATCCTCGAGATCGGGTTTTTCAACGCCCAAGCCGGCATCAATCTCGACTGCACGGTGCACGTGAAAACCAACGAGGGGATGATTCTGTTCGAATCGGGTCGGATAGTCAGCTCGAACCAGGACAGCGTCCGGGGCCATTACCGGGTCCGGGGGCGTATCCCGCCGCATTTTCTCAACACGGGCCGTTTCATGCTGAGCGTGCAATTCGGACGCGACCAATGCTATCGGATCTTCGGCATGGACGAGGTCGTGGCGTTCGACGTCGAAAACACCGCCACGGGTCGTGGGCGCAACCTGCGCGAGGCTCCCGGTCCGATGCGGCCCCTCCTGGACTGGACCCAGGAGGTCGCTCCGGACCCCTGCGAGCCGGGGGTGTAGGTCTGGATGGATCCCATGTTCGATGAATATCTCGGCTGAAACATGGGGATGTCGCCGTGGTCACGGGCACGCCGCGACCGGACTGCGTCGTCGTCCTCCGCGCCGTTTCGAGGCGGAGTCGGGAATCGGCGGCACCCTCGCGAGATCGGGCGGCCATGAGTAGCGCGTCGAACATTCCCGTGATCACGGAAGGGGAGGCACAGGCGACGCTGGCGAACCTTGCGCGGGCTTGGGCGTCGCCCGAGACCTTCGCCTTCCTGCCGAATCGGGGCAGCGAGGTTCTGGAGTGGATGGAGCGGCGCCTGTCGCTCCTGCCCGAGGCGTATCGCCGGGACCATTTCGTGCTGTTGACTTCCGGCAGCACGGGGACTCCGAAATGCGTGGTTGGCCTCAAGGCGAGGGCGGAGGGATTGGCTCGCGTGCTGCATTCCGCCCAGGACGGCGAGGAGGTCCGAGAATGCGTTCTCGCGCTGCCCTTGAGCTACTCCTATGCCTTCGTGAATCAGTGGCTTTGGTCGAGCGTTCACGGGCGGCGGTTGGTGGCCACCGAGGGTTTCTCCCAGCCCGACCGTCTCGGGGCGGCCCTCCGCGAGGCAAGGTGCGCGATGCTTTGCCTGGTGGGGGCACACGTCGGCCTTCTGGAGATGTATTTTTCCGGAGAAACGTTCCCCGGGGTGATCCGCCTGCATTTTGCGGGCGGGCGATTCCCGCAGGAACGGCTGGGTCTGCTGGCACGGCTGTTTCCGAACGCCGTGGTCTTCAACAACTACGGATGCGCCGAGGCCATGCCCAGGCTCACGCTGCGCCGGGCCGCGGATGGGGAGGCCGCGCACCACATCGGCTGGCCGATTTCCGGAGTGGAACTGAAGGCGGACGAGGCCGGGCGCCTCCAGTTCAGGAGCGCGCACGGCGCCGTGGCGGTGGTCGACGACGGGGGATTCCGGGCCGTGGGTTCCGAGGAATGGATGTTCACGGGCGATCTGGGCCAGCTGGCAGAAGACGGACACTGGGAACTGCTGGGAAGGCAGGGCGAGGTCTTCAAGCGGTACGGGGAGAAGATCTCGTTGCTCCAGGTGCTCGGGGTGATTCGGGAGGGATGGGCGGGCATGGCGGACTGTTATCGGGAGACGGACCGGAAGGGCGAGGACGGGTACGTGCTCGTGCTATCCCCCGCAGCCACCGCCGAGGACGCGCGCCGCCTGTTGAGGGCGCTGAGCGGACGCTTTCCCCGCCCCCACTGGCCGCTGCGCGTCGAAGGCCTCCCGCAATGGCCTCTCCTGAGCAACGGAAAAACCGACCGGGATGCCTTGGCCCGGCACGCCGACGCCAAGGTCCTCTGGAACCAGATCTACTAGATGAACAACCGAGAAAAACTCAGGCGGTTGCTGATGGATATATTCATCCTCGGCGAGGAGGATTTCCGCTTCGATTTGACCCGGGACGACATCCCAAGCTGGGACTCCCTCGGGACCGTCGCGCTGGCCGTCGGCCTTCACGAGGGATTCGGCTACCACTGCACGGCCGAGGAGGCCATGTCCATCAAGAGCGTGCCCGACATCATGCGCCTGCTCGAGGGCAAGGGCATCCACTTCGATGCTTGAACCGAGAAAGATCGGCCTCGAGGAGGTAGCCGGACTGTCGCCGGATTCCACCGTCGTGTGGTCCGTTCCATCCGTGCGCGGTCGCGTGGCGGCCCGGTTCCCGCATCCGCTGGGGAGGCCGCTTGAATCGATCGGGAATGCCTCGACGCTCGTGGTCGTCGGCGGGGGCACGCTGATCGACGAGGCAAAGGCATGGCGACTGGAGCAATCCGCGAGGCCTCAATTGGTGGCCATTCCGTCGCTTTGGGGCAGCGGAGCCGAGGCGTCGCCGATCGCGGTGTTGAATCGCGGAGGGCGCAAGGTGGTGCGTGTCGAGGCGGGCCTGCTGCCCGACGCGCGCGCGGTCTGGCCGGAACTCGCCGAGACCCTGCCGGCCCGCACCGCGAAGTTCGGCTGCGGGGACGTGTGGGCTCACGCCCTCGAGGCGTTCCTGTCTCCCCTCGGCACCCCGGAGCTCCGGTCGCGCATCGCCGGGTTGATGCGTGCCATGCTCGAGGTGGGGTTGGTGAAGTCCGCGGCGTGGTTCGAGTTCAGTGCCCTCGCGTGCGCGTGTCAGGCCAGGGCGGGGGTGGGTTTGGTGCACGGAATCGCCCACACCCTGGAGCCGATCCTGGCAGCCGGGGGGCCTGCCGGGGCGTGGAGCCATGCCGAGCTCTGCTCGATCTGCCTCGAGCCGGTGATGCGTTTCAACGCGCGGGCGTCCTCCAAGTGGAGCGACCTGATGCGTCAGCACGATCTGGATGGAGATCGGATCATGGCAACGCTGACGGAGCTCCACGATGCCGCCCGATTCGCCGAAATCGCCCCTCTCCTGGAGTCGCACTGGCCCGCCATCCTTCGGGATCCTTGCACCCGCACGAACTCATCGTTGGTGCGTGCCGCGACGCTCGAGTCCATCCTTCCGGGAATCCGTCGATGAGTCTGCTGCTCGAGCGCCCGCCCTACGGCCCACGCGACCCGGCGGCGCTGGTCGCCGAACTGGGCATCCTGACCCGGCACCACCTGGATGGCTGTCCCGCGTACGCGCGAATCTGGCCCGACTGGAGGGGGGCCGACCGACTCGCGGACCTTCCCTATCTGCACGTCGGTCTTTTCAAGCGAATCGACCTCCGGACCACGGCACCGGGCATCACCTTCCAGCGCACGCTGAAGTCGTCCTCCACCACGGGAAGGGACGCCAGCCTGATCGCACTGGACGAGCGGAGCAGCCAGTTGCAGGGACGGAGCGTCAGCCTGATCCTCGCGGACTTCCTGGGATCGCGGCGCCGTCCGCTGCTGGTGCTCGACTCCTCGAAGTCCCTTCTGGCCCGCGGCGAGGTGAGCGCCCGCCTGGCGGCCGCGATGAGTCTGCGGCCCCTGGCCAGCAATGTCGTGTTCCTCCTCGACGACGCGGAGGATCCCTCGAGTCTCAACTGGAACCGGCTGGCGTCCGCCCTCGAGGCGGAGACCGAGGCCATAGTCTACGGGTTCACGTGGATGCTCTGGCAGGCGTGGGTGGGGCGCGCCATGCCCGATTCGATCTCCCGTCTGCTTGCGGGTCGGAGCATTCGTTTCGTCCACAGCGGCGGGTGGAAGAAGCTCGAGGCCCTGCGCGTGGATCGGGCGGATTTTGACGCGCGACTCCTCGCCGGCGTGGGTCCGGCCTCGTCCGTCCTGGACTTCTACGGGCTGGTGGAGCAGGTGGGGGTCGTCTATCCGGAGTGCGCGCATGGCTTCCGGCATGTGCCGGTGTGGGCGGACCTGTTGGTGCGTGACCCTTACTCGCTCCGTCCGGCGGCGGAAGGGGAGTCCGGGCTGCTCCAGCTGCTCAACGTGCTGCCCTGGGGGTCGCCGTACCACAGCGTGCTTACCGAGGACATCGGACGGATTGCAGCGGGCCCCTGCCCGTGCGGGCGTTCGGGATCGAGATTCGAGCTTCTCGGGAGGGTTCCGAAGGCGGAGATACGAGGATGCGGGAATGTCTGATCACCTACATTTTTTCCAGACCCCGGTCGAAGGCACGGCGTTGGTGCTGCCGTTTCCGTTGGAGGACCTCGTCCGGGATTGGGCCGGCCTGCGTTCGGTGATGATTCGAAGGAAGCCCGAGGCGTTCACTCGGGACGAGTGGGCCTACCTCATCGCCTTCCTGGACCCGGAGGCTTTGGCGCGTGTCTTCGAGTCGAGCTTCGGGCTTCGGGTGGCGTTACCGTCCGCCAGCATCGGACGTCTTGCGCGGCCTCGGGGTCGGGTGGCCGTGTGGTTGCCCAGCAATGTCAGTCTGCTCGGGCCGCTCACGCTGATCCTTCTCGGGCTGACCGGAAACGCGGTGCGGTTCAAGGGAGGATCCCGGGCTCAGGACCTCACCGGTCAGTTGCTCGAGTTCGCGCTGAGTCATCTGGGGGAAGGACCACTCCGGGCTTACCTCTCCCGCGAAGTCCGACACGACGTGTTCGAACGCGGGGATCCCCGCAACCGGGAAATGGCAGCCGAGGCCGACGTACGGATCGTCTTTGGAACGAGGGAGGCAGCCGCCTCGGTCCACGCGATGGACCATCCCGCGGGAAGCGTCGGGTTTTCGTTCGTCGATCGCCGGTCCGAAGCGTGGCTTGAACCGGCGGCCTGCACGGACCAGGTCCTCGGGGAGCTGGTTCGGGTGTTCGCGATCTACGGTGCGGCCGGCTGCACCTCGCCGCGACGCGTGGTGCTGATCGGAGGGACGGCGGAGGAGGCGGAGCGCTTGAGGGATCGGTTGGTCGACGCCTGGATTCGAATGCGGCCCGGTCGCGTCGCGATGCACCAGGCCAGCGAGAACATCCTGGCGCACCAATGGGCGGCCGCGAAAGGGTGGGCGTCGAGGCTCGCACCGGATTCGGGCGTGGTGTTCGCGTCCGCCTCGATTTCGAGTCCGGCCATGGAGGGCATGCGTGCCCTCGGCGTCGTGTGGGGCACGCGGGAGGAGGCGGTCGCGACCTTGCCGGGGAACATTCAGACCATCGGTTGCGCGTTTGCCAATCCGAGGGATCCGGCATGGATCGGGCTCATGGCGAGGACTCGCGTGAGGCGCGTCGTACCCGTCTCGAGGATGCATCACTTTGGTCCCCTGTGGGACGGCGAGGATTTCTGGCGCCAGTGTTTTCTGTACAGCACGTTCGAGATCGGTTGAAGCTGTTGGGAAGGAACTGCCGTCGCGGGGGGCGCGAACTGGCGCGATTCCTGCTGTGGCGGAACCTAAGGGCGTCCAGCAAGTGCACGGTTTACGGACATGAAGGCACGCAAAACGGTCGGTTCGGACATCAACGCGGACGCGGACATGATTCGCCGCATGAACCCTTTGGACTCCGATGTCCGGGAGCGTCTGCATGCGAAGATGCTGGAGGGGTGCATCCCGAAGCCGGAGCTTTTGAACAGTCTCCCGTTGTTTCAGGACCGAAGGGCGATCTCGCGCATCCTGTATGCCAACGAAATCTATCAGCGGATCCTGCATGTGCACGGATCGATCTTCGAACTCGGCGTTCGGTACGGCCCGAATCTGGCGTTGCTGCAGAGCCTTCGAGGCGTGTACGAGCCGTTGAATCCGAATCGCAGGATCGTGGGTTTCGACACGTTCGAGGGGTTCGCGGGGGTGGACCCCGCCCGGGATCCCGGGAGCAAGGCCGGAGACTATGCCGTGCCGCCGGGTTACGAGAAGTTTTTGGGCGAGGTGATGGCCCTTCACGAAGG
The DNA here is from genome assembly GCA_964608505.1 of uncultured Verrucomicrobiota bacterium. Taxonomy (GTDB): domain Bacteria; phylum Verrucomicrobiota; class Verrucomicrobiia; order Limisphaerales; family CAIMTB01; genus CAIMTB01. The sequence continues at coordinate 21,812 of CAZSOV010000071.1, read as the reverse complement.
CATGGGTCCTCTGGAGAATCTGCGGCGGTTCGAGCTCGTGAAGGGCGATGCCAGCAGCACGGTGCCCCGTTATCTCAAGGCGCACCCGGAGACCCTGATCGCGCTGGCGTATTTCGATTTCGACATCTACAAGCCGACCAAGGCCTGTCTGGAGGCGATCCTGCCCTATCTGAACAAGGGCGCGATCCTGGCCTTCGACGAGGTCAATCTGGCGGATTTTCCGGGCGAGACGGTGGCGATCCGCGAAGTGCTGGGACTGGGACGGTTCACGCTGGTGCATTCGCCGTTTCGGGGGGCCGCCGCGTATCTGGTCTACGGCTAGGCCTTGGAGGCCGAGGAGGATCGTCCGTGCATCACACACTCCGCGTCGAACGGTATGGATTCGGGCTCAGGCCGGTGCAGCGCTCGGATGCCGGGTTCATCGTCGAGTTGAGGAACGGTTCCCACGCGCTCGGGCGAATCGGCGACAGCGCCCGTACGGTGGAGGATCAGGAGGCTTGGCTGGAAGGGTACTACGCTCGCCAGGGAGATTACTGCTTCATCATCGAGCGGTCGGCGGATGCGAAGCCGGTGGGCATGCTGGGAGTCTACGGGATCGATGGCGAGGTGGGGGAATGGGGCCGCTGGGTGGTCGTCCCGGGGGTGCCTGCCGCCGCGGCGAGCGCGTGGATGGCCTTGCATGTGTGCTTCGACGTTCTGCGGCTTGGGACGGTTCGCGGGCGGGTGGTGGAGACGAACGGGCCGGTGCTCTCGTTTCACCGGCGCATTGGCTACCAGGAGATGGGCCGGTGCCAGGAGACGACCAGGATCGGTGGGCGGGAGGTCGGGATGATCGAGTTTCAGGCCACTCGAAGCGATTGGCCGCGCATGAGCGAGGTGCTGGGCCAGTACGCAAGCCTCGTCTGCCGGCTCGAGAACGGTGGGTTGAGCTGCGTCGGGAAGTAAGCGGCCAGACGGGCGACGCCGATGAGCGATTTCATGAACCAGTCCAGTGACCGGGCGCGGACCGATCCGGTTGGCGATTCGAGGCCGGGGCGAGGATCGATCGAGGACTGCCGCCTGGTGCAGTTGCCCAAGATCAGCGATCCGAGGGGCAACCTGACGTTCGTGGAGGGACAGCGGCATGTTCCGTTCGAGATTCGACGGGTCTATTATCTTTATGACGTGCCCGGAGGGGCCGAGCGTGGAGGCCACGCCCATCGCGAGTTGCACCAACTGATCATCGCGATCTCCGGCAGCTTCGATCTGCTGCTCGACGACGGCAGACGGAAGCGTCGCCAGAACCTGAACCGATCGTACGTGGGACTTTACGTTTGTCCGATGATCTGGCGGGAGATCGACAATTTTTCGTCGGGCGCGGTGTGTCTCGTCCTGGCCTCGCACCTGTACGATCCGGCGGACTACTATCGCGACTACAGCGAGTTCCTGAACGCCATCGCCCAGCCGCAATGAAAATCCCGTTTCTGGAGCTGCTCCCCACCTATACGGAGGTGCGGGAGGAAATGGACGCGGCGTATCGCCGCGTCATGGAGTCGGGGTGGTTCCTGCTGGGAGCCGAACTCGAGGCCTTCGAGCGGGAGTACGCCGCCCGGTGCCGGACGGCGCACGCGGTGGGGGTCGGTTCCGGGTTGGACGCGTTGCATCTGACGCTTCGGGCCTGGGGCGTCGGTCCGGGCGACGAAGTGATCGTCCCCGCCCACACCTTCGTGGCCACCTGGCTGGCGGTGACGTTTTCCGAGGCCACCCCGGTGCCCGTGGAGGTGAACCCGGTCACCTACAACCTGGATCCCGGACGTCTTCGCGCGGCGATCACGAGTCGGACCCGGGCGGTCATTCCGGTCCACCTTTATGGCCAACCGGCGGACATGGATCCGATCCTGGAGGTGGCCGAGGCCCATGGGCTGAAAGTGCTGGAGGACGCCGCGCAGGCCCAGGGCGGTGCCTATCGCTCCCGGCCCGTGGGCGCGCTGGGACATGCAGCCGCGCACAGTTTCTATCCTGGAAAGAACCTCGGGGCGTTTGGCGACGGTGGGGCCGTCACGACCAATGATGACGAGCTGGCGCAGCGTGTTCGGGAGCTTAGAAACTACGGGTCGCGCCGGAAGTATTACCACGACCACGTCGGGATGAATTCGCGTCTGGACGAGCTTCAGTCGGCCTTTCTGCGCGTGAAGCTGGCGCGTTTGGACGACTGGAATGCCCGGCGTCGAGCCGTGGCTGGGCGGTACCTGGAGGGTCTCTCCGGGCTTGCCGGGTTGGTCCTTCCCGCGGTGCTGCCGGGAACCGAGCCGGTATGGCACCTCTTCGTGGTGAGGCATCCGGAGCGCGACCGTCTGCAGGCGAGCCTCGCCGCGGCGGGCATCGGGACGCTGATTCATTATCCGGTTCCCCCGCACCTCTCGAAGGCCTACGCGGAGGCGGGTCACCCTGCCGGCTCGTTTCCGATTTCGGAGGAAATCGCGAAGACCGTCCTGAGTCTGCCCTGCGGGCCCCACTTTTCCCCGGAGCAGATCGACCACGTCGTTGCCACCGTGCGCGGAGCCGTCTGACGGCGGTCAGGTCGGATTCGACGATCCTCGCCGCCCGTCGGGCTCCGGGAGGGCCACACCCAAAGAATCCGATCCAAGCGATGCCAGAAATCAGCGTCATCATCCCGAACTACAATCACGCCCGGTACCTGGACGAACGGATCCGGAGCGTGCTGGGACAGACGCGTCAGGATTTTGAGGTGATCCTGCTCGACGATTGCTCTCCCGACGACAGCCGGTCGGTGATCGAGCGTTACCGGGGCGATCCGCGGATCCGGATCGAGTACAACGAACGGAACAGCGGTTCGACGTTCCGGCAGTGGAACAAGGGGCTGGGCCTGGCGCGGGGGCGTTACGTCTGGATCGCCGAGTCGGACGACGCGGCGGAACCGGAACTTTTGGAGACGCTGGCGGGAGGGCTTGATGCCGACGAGGGCGCGGGACTGGCCTACTGTTGGTCGAATGGAATCGACGAGATCGGGCGTTCGGTGGATCTGGGGGCATGGTACCAGCCTCACCGGGCCCGGTGGGCGGGCGACTATCGATCACGGGGCCGGGATGAGATCGGGCGCTGGCTGGTGCGGCGGAATTTCATCGTGAACGCCAGCGCGGTCGTGTTCCGGCGCGAGATCGCTGAACGCGTGGGAGGCGCCGACCCCACGTACCGCCTGACGGGCGATTGGGATTTTTGGGTTCGGCTGCTGGGGGAATCGGACGTGCGATACTCCGCCCGGGCGTTGAATCGGTATCGGTGTCATCCAGCGTCGGTCCGCAGCCGGACCGATCGGCGGATGCTGGCGGTGACGGAAAGCTATCGGGTGGTGCGCACGATCCTCGGGTTGGCGAAGGCGGATTCCGCGGCGTTGAAGGACTCGAGGGGACGGCTCGCCATGAAGTGGGCCGAGGCCTTGATCGAGACCGGTCAATGGAGGCCTCGGGGGAGTCTGCGTGATCTTGGCACGGCGATGCGGGTTGATCCGTGGTTTCTTGCGCGGGTGTGCAAGGCGCGACGTTGGTTGCGCTTGCGAGGAGGCGAACCCGCATCCGGCGGCCCGTCGACGACGGGAGTGGATTGAAGGGGAACGGCATGCGCGTTCTTTTCGTCACGACTCAGGAGGGAGCCCCGTGGGGCGGGAGCGAGGTGCTCTGGAGCCACACGGCGCTGCATTTGGCTTCGCTGGGGCACGAGGTGCACGCCTCCGTTCCCGGTTGGGAAGCGGTGCCCCGTGGCGTCGAGGCGCTCGCGGCGGCGGGTGTGCGAGTGCACCGGCGGGAGCTCGGGCCGCGGCCGCGGCCGCGGTGGCGGCGGTGGCTGAGCCGGTTGCGACCGGCACCCACTCCAGCACGGACCTGCCTGGAGCGGATTCGTCCGGAGTGGGTCGTCATTTCCCAAGGGTACCAGTTCGAGGGCGCGTTGTGGATGGATGCCTGTCGGCTTGCCGGGTTGCCCTACGGCGTGATCGTTCAAGCGGGATTGGAGCATTGCTGGCCGCGGGACGAGGAGGCGAAGGAATGGCGGGCCCGCTACGAAGAGGCGCACGGCGCGTATTTCGTGGCGAGGGAGAACTTGGCGTTGGTCGAGTCCCAACTGGCGGTCAAGCTTCCGCAGGCGGAGGTGGTCCGGAATCCGTTCCAAGTCGACCACGGAGCATTGCTTCCGTGGCCGCAGGTGGATGCCGAGGGCACGCTGCGCCTGGCGTCCGTCGGACGCCTGCATCCGGCCTCGAAAGGGCAGGATTTGCTGTTGCGCGTCTTGGCGCGGGAGGTGTGGCGTTCGCGTCCGGTCGAGTTGAGCTTCTTCGGGACGGGTCCGAACGAGGCGTCGTTGCGGGCCCTCGCGGACCTGCTGGGCGTGAAAAGGGTGGCATTTCGGGGGCATGTGGAATCGGTCGCGTCGATTTGGCAGGAGCACCACGCGCTGGTATTGCCGTCCCGCTACGAAGGTCTACCCCTGGTGGTGGTCGAAGCGATGCTCTGCGGACGTCCCTGCGTGGTCACGCGGGTGGCCGGGAACGCGGAGCTGATCGAGCATGGGGTGGATGGGTTCGTGGCCGAAGGGGCCACGGTGGAGGCACTGGGGGTGGCGATGGAGGCGTTCTGGAGGTCCCGACATGACCTGGCGGGAATCGGGGCGGCGGCGGCCCGTGCGGCGCGGCGCGGCGTTCCGCCGAATCCGGCAGAGGCGTTTGCCAAGCGCCTTCTGGATCGGTTTGGCAAACATGCGGCTCCGGACCGGTGACCTTGCCGATCTGGGGGATTCCAATTCCAATACGCGCGAAATCATGATTTCGGTCTGCGTTTGCACCCATAGTCCCAGGGGGGAAGTGATCGGCGAGTGCCTCGAGCGTCTGCGTGCGCTGGTGGTGCCGGACGAGGGCCTGGAGCTGCTGTTGATCGACAATGCCTCCGCGCCCGCCCTGTCGACGGGCGGGCTGGGGCTGGACGATTTTCCGTATCCGTGCCGGCTGGTTCGCGAGGACCGGCTCGGACTGAGCCACGCGCGGGCGCGGGCGGCCCGCGAGGCGGGGGGAGCCGTGATCGTGTTCGTGGACGACGACAACTTCCTCGAACGGGACTATGCGGCGAGGGTGTCGCGGCGGTTCGCGGAGAGTCCGGGGGCGGGGGTGGTCGGCGGGGTCAGTCGACCGCGGTTCCAGGCGGCTCCGCCGGAGTGGGTGGAGTTGGTGTGGGAAAGCCTGGCCCTCCGTGATCTGGGTCCTGCGGCGCGACGGTTGACGGGCAAGGATGGCGTGTCGCTGGCGGGGGCGGGGTTGGCGGTGCGGACGTCCGCGCTCCGTCAGGCGTTGGCGACGCCGTTGCTGCTCGAAGACCGGAAGGGGGCGCGGTTGAGCTCGGGGGGGGATACGGAGTTGATCGTGCGCATGGCCACCCTGGGCTGGGAAAGCTGGTACGACGGGGCCCTGCGACTCGAGCATCTGATTCCCCCGGGCCGCCTGCAATTGGACTACCTTTCGCGACTCCAGTTCGGATTCGGGGTGGCGTCCTGTTCCATCGAACTTTACGGCGGGTTCCGGCGCGACTGGGGATTCCTCTGGTACCTTCGCCGGGCCTGGTTTCATCGGCGCGCCGCGTGGTCCGAGGCCCGGACAGCGCGGAGCGTGGGAGGCGCGAACGAGCGGGTGGCGGCGCTCCTGCGACGGTCGTACCACTCGGGGCGGGCTCGGGGCTTTGCCGGACTCGCGTTCGACGGACGGTGGAGAGGGGTGGTGGGGCGGGTGCTGGAGCGGTGCCCCGGGCCGGGAGGGGTTCCGGAGGGGGCGGACGCCGGAGAGACCCGCGGTTGAGTTGAGGCGCCCGCCGAGGTGGGCAAGCGGGGGGGGAGGAGCGGTTCGGTCCGGGTCGCGGGGTCGCGGTCGGGCCGCTCGTCGTTCGCCGGGCTCCGCGTCAGGAGTCGGAGGGGGCGGCGGGGGCGATGGCCCGCGTCGGACGCAGCGTGCGGAGAAGGCCCCGCCACGCTCCCAATTTGGCAGGCCAACACCGCAGGCAACGCAGGTAGCCGCGGCGTGCTTCCCGGGGGTTGCCTTCGGCGAGATGGTCGTCGGCGATCAGCCCCAGGAAGAAGGCCTTGGCCCGGTGTCGGATGTGCCAGTAGCGGGGATGCGAACCCAGGCAGCGATCCAACGTCACCACCGAAGCCTGCCAGACCTGAAGTCGGTTGGGACGGTGCCGGTTGTCGGCATGCATGCGAATCCGGTAGGTCACCTCGGGGTGGAATTCGAACCGGTGCCGGACCGCCAGTCGCAGCGCCAGGTCGAAGTCCTCGCACCAGTGGGTTTCCGGCGTGCAACTGAAGCCCTCGAGTTCCTCGAGGACCGATTTGGGGAGGAGGCAGGACAGGATGGTTCCGGCCTGATAGGAGGCGAGTTCCCGAACCAGGTTTCCGCTGCGATGAGCGATGGAGAAGGTGTACAAGGGGCCGGCATCCTTGAGGCCCTGCACGCTGGCCATCCCGAAGGGGATGCGTCCGGGGTGGGCGCGGGCGAGCGCCAGCAGGGCATCCAGAGCTCCCGGACTCAACATGTCGTCGGAGTCGAGAAACTGAATCCAGGGGCCTCGGGCCGCCCGCCACCCCCGGTTTCGGGCGGCGGCGGGTCCATTTCCCCCCTCCCGGAACACGCGCAGGCGTCCATCGGCGACGCGCGCCAGCAGGGCGGGGGTCTCGTCCGTCGAACCGTCGTCCACCACGATGACCTCTCCGACGACGGGACCTTGCGCCAGGGCGGAGTGGACCGCGTCCATGATGAGGCCCGCCCGATTCCGGGTGGGGATGACGACGCTGACGGATGGATCCGGGTTGGATTCCTTCACGGGCGCGCCTTTTCCCGGGCCAGGACCCGGACGAGTTCGTCCGCCAACGCGCGGCAGACCACGGTGGGGGAATACCGGTCCAGCGCGAGGCTCCGGGCGCCGTGACAGGTCGCGCGCCGCAGTTCGGCGTCGTCCCGCAAAGCCCGCAGGGCGCGCGCGGCTTCCCCGGGGACGGTCATGGACGCCGCTCGTCCGCCGGCGCCGGTCTGCCATTGCATGACCGTGTCCGGATGGTGGACCACGGGCAACCCGCTGGCCAGCGCCTCGAGGATCGCGATGGAGAACGGTTCCGCGAGGGAGCCCAGGGAATAGACATCGGAGGCATGGTACAGGGCGCCCATGTTTCGGCGTTCGACCGGTCCCAAGGGCAGGAAGCGGTTGCCCAGCGCGCCACGGGACTTGGCGCGCACCTCGTCGGCTCCGTCCTCCTCCACGCCGGCGGAGACCAGCACCGCGCCTTCGCCCAGGGCGGCGACCTCGCCCGCCAGCCACTCGAGGCGCTTGCCGCTGACGGATCCCACCGGCCCCACGGTCAACACGACGAACGCCTCGTCCGGGATGCCCCACGCACGGCGGGCGGCGCGGCGTTCCTCGTCGGTGGCGGGGCGGAATACCTCCCCGGAAACGCAATGGGGTACCGCAAAGAACCGCCTGGCCGCGTCCTCCCCCACTTCGCTCCGCGCCTCCTGGAGATACGGAGGGGCCAGGAGATGGACGCCGTCGAAATGGCAGGCCCAACGCGGCGAAAGGCGCATGCCATTCATGAAGACCACCCGGGCGCCGTGCCAAGACTGGCGCTTCTTCAGTTGCCACGCCAGGGCGGGATCTCCGCAGTAGATCAGGTCGATGCCGCGCCGGCGGGCGTGGAACAGGGTTCCGGGAAGCGCGGAAAGCTGTTCCAGGTGGTAACGCCGATGCCAGGTCAGCCGGCTCAGCCAGCGGGAATCCCGGGACCACGCCCGCACCGTGCGCGAGATTCTTCCCGGGGACCGGGGTGCCGGGCCCCCGCACCAGAGTTCGACCTCCACGTCCTTGGGCATCCAGTGGGCCAGGTCCTCCATCCAGACCTCGATGCCACGACGGACGATGCCCAATCCGGAGGAGAGCAGGGCGATCCGCATCGAGAAGCCTGAACGATCGGCCATGATTCAGCGCGCGGCGGGGGAGCCCCCGCCCTTAACCCGCCGTGCCGAAGGGCGCCTGAAGCCCGCCATTTCGCGTCCGCCAGCACCGTTGCCGCCGCGGAAGCAGGCCTGGGTTGGATTTGTTAGTTCCTTGACTGCAAGCATATATGGCTTTCCCTGGGCCGGCACGCGGGCTGCACTTATGGGGGAACGGGCCGAGGGGTGTCAACTTCCCAAATCCGGACTCGTGGCCCGCGGCAGGACAACGGACCCGGTGGGTGGGTGGGGGACGCCCTGTTCGCGCAAGTGGCGGAAGGGCGGATCGGCTGGTGCGAAGCGGGCGACTCGGACGTCGCCAGCCCCGCAGGAGAGGCAAAGCGGCGAGGCCCGGTGGGAACCCAGCCACGCGATCTCGGGGTTGCCCGGGTCACACCGTTTCCGGCACGACGAAGGGCTTGCGGTAGTCGCGGGTCAGGAGGGCGCTGGCGTCCTTGTTGTCGAGGAACTGCTCGGTGGCGGGGTTCATCCGGAGCCCGACGCCGAGGGTGAGTTGATCGACGTCGAGGTTGACGTCGTTGCGCATCAGGTGTTCGACCATGCGCTCGTAGCCATCCTGGAGGTCGGGGATGTTCTTGATCTCCTCCTTGGCGTTGAACGCGCCCTGTTTTCGTCCGAGGCGGTAGGAGATGTTGCCGGTGTGGCAAAGGGCGCTCGAGAGGTGGCCCTGCAGGATGTCCGCGTTCAGGTCCTCGATCTGCCGGGTGCGGACGGCCTTGATGAAGTTCTCGTAGTGATCGCTGGCGCCGCTCCAGCGCTTGATTTCCTTGCCCTCCTTATCGAAGGCGACGGCGCTCGAGTAGTTGGGAACGAGGACATGCCCGCCTTCGCAATGGACGATCACCGAGATCTGTCCGCCCATGAACTTGTCCATGCTCTTGCCCCATTCGGCCTGGCCGGCCTTGCTGGCGGGCAGACCGCGGACCTCGAAGATGAGGGGGGCCTTCTCGTACCCGTGCCAGATGATCTGGGTGTTCGGGGTGGTGGCGTCGTCCCGGTAGCCGAGGCGTCCGCCGGCGCTGAGGACGCGGGGCGAGAGTTCCTGTTCGCCCAGGAACCAGCGGGCGATGTCCATCTGGTGGATGCCCTGGTTGCCGAGGTCGCCGTTGCCGGTGTCCCAGACCCAGTGCCAGTCGTAATGCAGGTTCTTGCGGGTCAGGGGAGCCATCGGCGCCGGGCCGCACCAGAGGTTGTAATCCACGCCCGCGGGGATCGGCTGCGGACCGCCGCAGAGGCCGATGCTCTGGCGCGGTTTGTAGCAGAGGCCGCGGGAGACGAGGATCTTGCCGAGGTTGCCGGCCCGGACCCAGGCCACGGCCTCCTTGATGGCCTGGCTGGAGCGGCTCTGGGTGCCGGTCTGGACGATGCGCTTGTACTTGCGGGCGGCCTCCACCGCCTTGCGGCCTTCCCAGACATTGTGGGAAACGGGCTTCTCGCAATACACATCCTTGTTGGCCTGGCAGGCCCAGACGGTGATCAGGGCGTGCCAGTGGTTGGGCGTCGCGGTGGAGATGATGTCGATGTTCTTGTCCTCGAGCACCTCGCGCACGTCCTTGTACCCCTTCACGTCGTGGCCTCCGTCCTTCAGCTTCTTGACGGCACCGTCGAGGACGCGTGAGTCGACGTCGCACAGGGCGGCCATGCGGACGCCGTTCTGCTTGAGGAACCCGCTGATGTGATCGCCGCCGCGGCCCTTGAAACCGACGACGGCCACGCGCAGGGCGTCATTGGCGCCCTGGACGCGTTGCCAGGAGGCGGCGGACAGCGCGGCCGTGCCGAGGGTGGTGGTCTTGAGGAACGAACGGCGGGTAGGCGGGGGGTTTTTCATGGGAAGTCGAGGTTTCCGGATTTGGGACACGCGTTGGGACCATGAACCGCGGACGGCACTGCGCCGCGTGGGGGCACGCGGCCTACACCGGGTAGGCCCCATGCCCTCACCGGGCGGCGCGGTTGCCGTGGGCGGTTCAGGTTCATGCACATGCAGGGAGGGTGATGGAGCCACGGGAAGCCCTGGCGATGGGACCGAGGCGTCTCGTTGCGTTCGTTGCGTTGGGGTGGGGACAGTATTCCGTTCGGGACCGGCGCGGGACAAACCAAATTATTCCCGCGCGAACTGGCCGGCGATTTTCTCCAGCTCGTCGGGACGCGATTCGCCCGCATGCAGCAGCACCCGGTACCGGAACGTGATCTGCTCGCCGGCTTTGACCACCAGGTTGCCCGCGCCCTTTTCCTTTTTCTCGAAGTCATGGATGCCAAACGGATTGGCGGCGAAGAGACCGTAGTCACGCACGTGCCACCAGGTCGGGTATCGCGGATTCGCGGGATGATCGAAGACGACGACGCCCATGGTGCGGTCGCCGACGGGGCCCCAGTAGGCGCACCACTTGGCGCGCTTGCCCCAGGTGGCGCCGTCCCGGACGCCGGTATCCTGGAGGATATGACCCACCGGCTTGCCGGCGTGGTGCTTGTTCGGCTTGAGGCGCATGCTCTCGGCGAGGCGCAGGCCGAAGGTGCCCTCCTTGGTGTCCCCGAAGGTCAGATCGACGCCCTCCGAGGCCTTCAACGTGATCGCGTAGTCGAAGACCCGCCCCGCGGCGTGGCGCCGGACCTGAAAGCGGGTCTCGTCGGTCAGCACCGGTTTGCCATCGGACGTGACCCATTGGTTGGCGGTGCGGACGACGCCCGAGTCGGGGCCGCCCCTGGCCTCGAGCACCTGTTTCTGGACGATGCGTCCGCGGGTCGGGCCTTCCGCCCAGAAGTCGATGCCGTTCACGTCGCCGTGGGTGAACCACAGCGAGCGGTGGTGGGGATGGTCCTGGTCCTCGTCGGTGGCGTCCGTGCGCATCGGGTAATTGCGGGTCACGGGCACGCCGCCGGGACCGAGCAGGGGATAGAAGTAGGGTTTCGGGGTCTCGGCGAACCGCAGTTCGGTGAGGAGCTCGCCGTCGATGCGGACGGTGATGCGGTCGGTTAGGGACTGGACCTCGACACCGGACGCGCCGGCGGCGAGACGGCAACTTGCCAGGCAGGCGATGGCCAGAATCCTGGAACGGAGGGGAAGGGAACGCAGCGGGGACATCGGGGGAAAACTAGGCCTGCCACGGAGGGGCGGGCAATGTCGATTTCGGGGTGAACCTTACCGTTTTGTAATGGTTGGGAAAGGTCGCGCCAAGGTGGGCACGGCAGATTGAGCCCGTATGCAAGACATCCCAACGCAAACCTTGGAACGGAGCATGAAGACCATGAACGAACCACGCATCGGAACAGGCGGCCTCGACGTGAAGACGCGGCTGGCACTGCTGGCCGGCGTGATCCTGCTGGCCGCCACCGGAACGATCCTGAGCCAGTCGGCGTCGGCCAGGGACGGCATGCGCGCCCGCGATCTGAAGCTGAAAGTCGACGACGTTCCCGTGCAGCGGGAGGTGCAGTTGAAGGCGAGCTTCTCCCCGATCATCCGGGAGGTGTCGCCCAGCGTCGTGAGCGTCTTCACGAGCATCGAATCCAAGGGATTCCAGGTCGATCCGCGCGGCCCGGGCATTCACCCGTTCTTCCGCGACTTCTTCGGCGAGGGCGGACCCGGGAGAGGCGGGAGGGCTCCCCGCCAGGAAGGGCAGGGATCGGGCGTGATCGTCACCGAGGACGGCTACATTCTCACCAACAACCATGTGGTGGAGGAGGCGGACAGCATCCGGGTCGCCCTCAACCCCGAAGGCAAGAAGTACGAGGCCAAGGTGGTCGGGCGCGATCCGAAGTCCGACATCGCGGTCCTGAAGATCGAGGCCGAGGGCTTGGTGCCGATCCGGCTGGGCAACAGCGACGCGGTGGAGGTCGGGGACGTGGTCCTGGCCGTGGGCAATCCGTTCGGCGTGGGGCAATCCGTGACGATGGGCATCGTTGGTGCCACGAGCCGGGCGGTGTTCGGGCCGCAGGTCGGTCTCGAGTACGAGGACTTCATCCAGACCGACGCCGCGATCAACCCGGGCAACTCGGGCGGGGCCTTGGTGGATTCGCAGGGGCGATTGATCGGAGTGAACACGGCGATCGTGACGCGCGGCGGGGGCAGCAACGGCATCGGGTTCGCGGTTCCGGTCAACCTCGCCCGGTCGGTCATGGAAAGCATCGTGGAGCACGGACGGGTCGTGCGCGGGTTCCTCGGGGTGAACATCCAGGACGTCACGCCCGGGCTGGCCCAGGAATTCGGGCTGAAGGAATCGGCGGGCGCGCTGGTGGCCGAGGTCACGCCTCGCAGCCCCGCCGAGAAGGGCGGGATCCAGAGCGGCGACGTGATCACGAAATTCGACGGGCGGGAGGTCAAGGACAGCCGCCACCTCAAGCTGATCGTCGGCCAGGCCACTCCGGACAAGGAGGTTCCGGTGGCGCTCCTCCGCGAGGGCAAGCCGAAGAGCCTCACGGTCGTGCCCCGGGAGTTGTCCGACGATTCCAAGGCCCAGGGCATGCGGCGCGGTGGGGGCGGGGGTGGCTGGGGCCGGAAGGAGGACTCGGGCGGATTGCAGGGCGTGGTGGTCAGCGACGTCACGCCCCAGGTGCGCCAGCAGTTCGGCCTGCCGCGCGAGGCCCAGGGTGCCGTCGTCACCGAGGTCGACGAGGAGTCGGCGGCGTGGGAAGCCGGGTTGCGCCCGGGCGACGTGATCCGGGAGATGAACCGGCAACCGGTTCGCGACGCCGAGGGCGCCATCGAGGCCGCCCAGGATCTGACCAATGCCCGCATCCTGCTCAAGGTCTGGCGGGACGGCGCGAATCGGTTCGTGGTGGTGGACGAGACGAAGGCCTCCAAGCGTTGAGCGGGTTCGGGATCGGGACGGGTGCCGCGGGGCGCCCGTCCCCTCCTTGGGGCGGGGTGGGGGTGGGGGTCGTCCGGGGCCACTGCAAGGGAAATGCTTTGCTCCTTTGGATTGGACGATTGGCGACGAGGTCCGTAAACCCTTGGCGAGCCGACGCGGTAGCCCAGCGCCATGGAACTCTTTCGCTTCTCGTCCATTCTGCATCCCACCGATTTTTCGGACTCCGACCACCTCGCGGTGGTGCACGCCCTGAAGGTCGCGTTGGAGAGTCGGGCGAAGCTGACCTTGGTGCACGTGGTGCCGCGGGGGGATCGGGTGGACTGGTCGGAGTACCCGCGGACGCGCGACGTGCTGGCGGAATGGGGGGTGGTGCAGCCGGATGCGTCGCATACGGATGTTCTCAACACGGGGTTGAACATCCGCAAGAGCCTGCGGAAGGGGCATGACATTCCGAAGGAGATCGCGGGAGAGGTGCGGAAGGACGGGACGGACCTGTTGGTGCTGGCGACGCATCAACCGCGGGGGTTGACGCGGCTCGTGAAGAAGCCCCTGGCGGAAAGCATCGCGCGCCTCGTGAACAAGCCCGTGCTGTTCGTCCCGCGCGAGGCCGAAGGTTTCGTCGACGAGGCCACGGGGGCGACCCGGCTTCGGAACATTCTCGTTCCCATCGCGGAGAATCCCCCGTTCGAGCGGGCGCTGGAGGTCGCGGGCAGTCTGGCCGCCATCCTGACCCGGGAGCCGGTGGTGTTCCGCCTGCTGTACGTGGGGGAGGATCTGGATCAGCCGGAGGTCAAGCTGCCGACTCGCAAGGGCTGGGAGTTCCAGCAGGTGTGTCGGGAGGGGAAGGTGGTCGAGACGATCCTCGCGGAATGCGACGAGCTGGGGGCGGACCTCATCGCGATGGCGACCTCGGGGCGCGAGAATTTCATGGATTCCCTGCGGGGCACCTCGACCGAGCAGGTGCTCCGGGACGCGCCCTGCCCGCTGCTGGCGGTTCCGGTCCACAGCTGACGCAGGGCGATTGACAAGGTCGATGGGGGCCCGCGACCGCCGGGTCGCGGGGCGATCAAAGCAGGCGAATCGAGAGGCGAAGCCGGCGACTTGGCAGTCGCCGGCCCCACGTCGCCGTTCCACGCAGGACTTTGTCAACGGCCCTGCAGCTGACGGACGACGGACCGGAAACAGCTTGGCCGGTGGGAGCGGCAGGCTTAGCGTCGCGGTGCGCCTCCGGTGGTCGCGGGGTGCAGTTCCGGCGGGCGCGGTTCCGCTTCCGCACCGGTACCGATCCCATCCCGAGTCCACCACCCTCAACCCCGTTCCCAACCCCATTCCATTCCGCCACCCGTGAAGATTTTCTGCGGCAACTCCAACCGCATGCTCGCCGAGGCGATCTGCCAGAGCATCGGCGAACCCCTGGGACGCTCCCTTTGCAACCAGTTCCCGGACGGCGAGACGTTCGTCAAGATCGAGGACAACGTCCGCGGGGAGGACGTGTTCGTGGTGCAGTCGACGTGCCCGCCCACGAATCACAATCTGATGGAGATGTTCATCATGATCGACGCGCTGCGGCGGGCGAGCGCGTCGCGGATCACGGCGGTGATACCGTTCTACGGCTATGCCCGCCAGGATCGAAAGGACCAGCCGCGCGTGCCGATCACCGCCAAGCTCGTCGCCAACCTGATCGTGGCCGCGGGAGCGAACCGGGTGCTGACCATGGATCTCCATGCCCAGCAGATCCAGGGCTTCTTCGACATCCCGGTCGATCATCTCTACGCCGCCCCGGTGATGTACGATTACCTGCGCTCGAAAAAGCTCGAGAACCTGGTGGTCGTCAGTCCCGATGCCGGCGGCATCAAGATGGCGCACGCCTATTCCCAGGTGCTCAACGCCGAACTCGCCATCGTCGCCAAGCGCCGCAAGAGCGCGACCGAGGTCGAATCCATGACCGTGATCGGCGACATCCAGGGTAAGTCGGTGCTGATGGTGGACGATCTGACGGAGACCGCGGGAACCCTGACTTCCGCGGCCCGGCTGCTGCAGTCCAAGGGCGCGAAACAGATCCTCGCCTGCGTCTCGCACGCGCTGCTGAACGACCTCGCGGTGGAGCGCCTTCAGAAATCGAATATTGACGAACTGATCACCACTGATACGGTCCCCCGCCCCGCGTATAGCGGCATCAATCTGGTCACGCTGTCCGTGGCCGGGTTGTTGGGCGAAGCCATCAAACGGATTCATAGCAATTCGTCGGTGACGTCGTTATTCGAGTTCAAGGGCGGTCAGGGCGGCTAAGAGCTGCCGGGGTGCCCGAGAGCGGTAGTGGACAGTGCAGAATTTGCGATCGCGATGAAATCGGTTCCTTTGAACGCTTATACGCGGAATGTCGATGGCCGAAATGCCGTCAATCGGTTGCGTGCCGCCGGGCGGATCCCCACGGTGATCTACGGCCGCGAACACGCCTCCCAGAAACTTGAACTCGTTCAGCGCGAGCTGGACAAGCTCATGTCCCATGCCGCCTCGGAGAACATCCTCGTCGACCTCTCCGTCGAGGGCGATTCCCGCCCGCAGCGCCTGGCCCTGGTGCAGGACGTCCAGCACGACCCGCTCACCGGCAAGGTCCTGCACATCGATTTCCATGAGGTCCGCGCTGACGAGAAGGTCACCATCTCCGTGCCGCTCGAAGCCGTGGGCACGCCCGTCGGCGTGAAGGACGGCGGCGTGCTGGAGCACGTGCTCTTCAAGGTCCGCGTCCGCGCCCTGCCCGCCGATCTCCCCGTGGTGCTTGAGGTCGACGTCTCCCAGTTGGCGCTGGGCAAATCGCTGCACCTCGGCGAAATCCCCGTGCCGGCCAATGTCGAGATCCTGGGCGACAAGGGCGTGCCGGTGCTCGCCGTGGCCGCACCGCGCACCGAGGCCGAGGAAACCGCGACCGATGCCGCCGCCGCCGCGGCCCCGGGCGCCGGCGAGGTCGAGATGATCAAGGAGAAGAAGGAAGACGGCGCGCCCGACGCGGCGAAGAAGCCCGACGCCGCGAAGAAGCCCGAGAAGGCGGAGAAGGCGGACAAGCCGGCGAAGAAGTAGCATGTCGGCGCGGTTCTCCGGCCTGGCTTGGCGCCCTGGGGCGCGGGTCCGAGCGGGAGGATCGCGCTGCCGTCCGAGGCTGATCAGTGAGCGTCGCGCCGTTCCTGATCGCGGGGCTGGGAAATCCCGGAACCGAGTATGCCCGGACCCGGCACAACGCCGGGTTTCTGCTGGTGGAGGCCCTGGCGGAGGCGTGGCGGGCGGAGTGGCGGGAGGAACGCCGGTTCACGGCGTCCCTGGCCAAGGTTTCCCGCGGGGGAGAGACGGTGTGGTTGGCACGGCCGCTGACGTTCATGAACGCCAGCGGCGAGTCGGTGGGTGCGTTGGTGCGGTACTACCGCGTACCCCCGGCCAGGTTGTTGGTCGTGGTGGACGACGCGGATCTGCCGCTCGGGGCCGTGCGCATGCGCCCCGACGGGAGTCCGGGCGGGCATCACGGCTTGGAGTCGGTCGAGAGTCAGTTGGGGACCCGGCAATACCCCCGACTGCGGCTGGGAATCGGACGGACCGACCGCGGGGTCCGGCAGATTACCGGGCATGTTTTGGGCCGGTTTACCGCCGACGAGGCGGACGTTTTCGGGCGGGTTCTGCGACATGGCGTGTCGCAGGTGACCTGCTGGCTGGAAGAAGGCATCGAAAAGGCGATGGCTCGATATAATCGGGCTGCCGAGCAAGAGAAGGAATCGCAGTGAAACGGTACGAAGGCTTGTTCATCCTGAACACGACGGGGAAGGAAGATGGCGTCAAGGACGTCATCGATCATATCTCGGCTGACATCACGACCGCCGGGGGTCGCGTCGAAACCGTCCAGAAGATGGACAAACGCGCGTTTGCGCGGGTGGCCGACAAGGCCGCTCAATCCGGTTTCTACGTCAACTTCATCTTTCAGAGCGAACCGGGCGTGCTGGCCGGTCTGCGCGGCAAGTTCCGCCTGAACGAGGACATCTTCCGCGTGGTGTTCACCGAAGCGTCCGCCGTGCCCGAAGCCGCCGTCAAGGCGGCCTGAAGCACGGCCTTGCTGAGAACCCCGCGCGCGAACCCCAGGCCATGGCCAGTTACAACAAGGTCATCCTGCTCGGGAACCTTACCCGGGACCCGGAACTCCGCTACACCCCGAAAGGCTCCGCCGTGGCGCGGTTGGGGTTGGCGGTGAACCGGAAGTATACCTTGGAAACCGGCGAGTCCCGCGAGGAAGTCACGTTCATCGACATCGATGCATGGGGCAAACAGGCCGAACTGATCGGACAATATTGCAAGAAGGGGAGTCCGCTTTTCGTCGAGGGGCGCCTCAAGCTCGATCAGTGGGACGACAAGAACACCGGCCAGAAGGTGAGCAAGCTCCGGGTGCATCTCGAGAATTTCCAGTTCGTCGGGGCTCCCCGGGGTGCCGAGGGTGGCGGTGGTGGCGGTGGTGGCGGTTCCATGGGGGGTGGCGCTCCCACCGGACCCGGTCCCACGGTTTCCAGGCCCGCTCGTGCCCCGTCCTCCTCCCCGCCGGACGGCGGGCCCAGTGAGGCTCCGCCGGGCGAGGTCGATGATGTTCCGTTTTAATGCGATCCGGCGCCTGCCGGGCAGGTCCTTTTTCCCGATTCCATTTCCAACCTCCTGAATCCATGTCGAAGACAGAAGTCATCCTGATCAAGAACGTCGTCGGACTCGGCGGCGAGACCGACCACGTCAAGGTTGCCCCCGGGTACGCCCGCAACTACCTGATTCCACAGGGCTTGGCCATTTCGTTGACGTCCGCCAACAAGCGGCGCCTCGAGGTCTTGAAGCAGCGGCGAGCCGAGCGCGAAGCGCACGAACTCAATGCCATGAGCGAGTTGGGCCGAAGCCTTTCGAAGCTGACCCTGCAGCTCAAGGTCAAGACCGGCGACGACGGCAAGATGTTTGGCGGGGTGACGTCCGGCCTGATTGCCGACGAACTGCGCAATCAGTTCGACGCCATCGTGGACAAGAAAAAGATCCACCTCGAGCATCCGATCCGGACCGTCGGCGACCACGAAGTCGAGCTGCGTCTGCACTCGGATGTCGTGGTCCAGCTGAAGGTCCATGTCGAGAGCACGACGCCGCCGCCTCCGAAGGTCGAAGAAGCCCCGCGGGCGGGCAAGGACGGCTTGGGTGGACGCCCGGACCGCACCCGCCGTGGGCCTCGAATCGAGCGTCCCGCGCCCAAGACGGACGCTCCCGAGAGCAAGTAACCCATTGGTTTTCAGGCGATTGACGAGGCAGGGCTCCGCCCTGCCTCGTTTCCTTTTGGGCGCGGAAAAATTTTCGTAAGAAACTTTGTAAGAAATCCCGAAATCCCGCGTTATTCGTGTGGTGCTTGTCGGTAGCCGCATGGGTCCCCCCCCACGCAATCGCTCAACTACAACCGGCAAGCACCACTTCTTTTTCTAGCGGGTCTTCCGGGAGGCGATGGACAACGGCCCTCGCGGGTTCGGGGCACGATCCGCACCGTTTTCCGGCCCTGGATCGGAAAGCCGCGGTCCAACCCGGGCCGGTCGTGCAGAACGCTTTCGCCACGCTTCGCTTCACCCCGCCCCACTCCGCCCCGCCGACTGACGACGGCTACGACGGCCACGGGATGCAGCCCGGGCGGCAGCCCGGGCAACTTCAGAGGGGGCGGATCTTCAGATTGCGGAAGCGGACGTCGCCACCGTGGTCCTGCAGGAGGAGGTGGTGGGGAAACTTGGTGCCGAAGCCACTGATGTTTTTGAACTTGCTGGTGGCGATTCCCTGCTTCACCTCCTCGCTTCCCAGTTCGTAGCTCACCACCTTGCTCCCGTTCAACCAGTGCTCCACCCGCTGGCCGCGGACGACGATGCGGGACTGGTTCCAGGTTTCCGGCGGGCGGAGGGGGAGGTCGGACGCCACGGGGATGACCTCGTAGAACGAGCCGGTCGCATGCCGACGATCGCGGGTGACCTCGGCAAGGTTCCGTTCGCCGAGGAGTTGGTACTCGTGACCAATGGCGCTGGGGCGCTCCTCCGTGATGAAGTATTTTACCCCGCCGTTCCCACCCGCATTCACCCACCATTCAAAGGCGAATTCGTAGTCGTTGAATTTTTCGACGGTGACGATGTCGCCCCCACCGCCCTTGGGCAGGTGCCGCAGCGTACCGTCCACCACGGCCCAACCCTGGGCGGGAAACTCGGACTTTTTGAAGGCGCGCCAAGCCGTCGGAGTCTGGCCGTCGAACAACAGCCGCCAGCCGCCTGCCTTTTCCTCCGCCGTCAGCGTATTGGGCGGCGGTTCCGAAGCGGTGGCGAGGAAGGCGGTTGCAGCGAGCGCAAGGACCAGCGCGGGCAGGCGAAGGGCGCGGGAATTCACGGGCCGACGATGTCGGGTTTGCCGGACGGCGTCGAATCCAAGTTTCCCGTCCCTCGAACCTTGGCACCGGGCGCGGGGTGACGGAGGGTTTTCCCCGCAGGAAAGGAGCCACGCGTCATGTGCGAAAGTTGCGGGTGCGGCGAGGTGCAGCGCTTCGGGGTACAACCCATGCAGCCGACGCCGGATCGATTGGCCCGGCTGATCCGGGCCGAGGATCGACCCGTCCCGGTCGAGGCCGGACACTGGCATACCCGGGAGGATGGCACCCGGTACTGGCATGCCCACGAACATCGGCACGAACACGCCATCGAGCACGAGCACGGCCACGAGCACAGCCACGAGCACGGCCATGAGCACGGCCATGAGCACGGCCACGAGCACGGCCAAGAGCACGGCCAAGAGCACGGCCAAGAGCACGGGGCGCGTCCGGTAGCCGCGCCGGGGACGGACTCCGTCGAGGTTTCCGCGGGTGCCGGGCCGGAGTCCGGCGGGCGGAAGACCCTCGAAATCCAGCAGGCCATTCTCGGGAGGAACGCGCGTCTGGCGGAACGGAACCGTGGGTACCTGAGGGCGTCGAGGATCCGCGCCTTGAACATGATGTCGTCGCCCGGCGCGGGAAAGACCACGTTGCTGGAACGAACGCTCCGAAGTCTGCATCACGAAGCCCCGGTGGCGGTCGTGGTGGGGGACCTCGCGACGGCGAACGACGCCCGGCGACTGGTCGCCGCCGGGGGGCGGGTGGTGCAGATCACCACCGGGACGGTGTGCCATCTCGATGCCGAGATGGTCGCCCGCGGCATCGAGAACCTCGACCTCGCCGGATGCCGGCTGCTCTTCCTCGAGAACGTCGGGAATCTGGTGTGTCCGGCGGATTTCGATCTCGGGGAGGACCGGCGCGTCGTGGTGCTCTCGGTTACGGAAGGCGAGGACAAGCCCCTGAAGTATCCGCCGATGTTTCGCGCCGCCCACGCCGTGGTGCTGTCGAAGATGGATCTCGCGGAGGTCTGCGGCGTCGATCTCGACCTGCTCCGTCGGCAGGTGCAAGCCGTGGTGGCTCCCGGGACGTCCGTCTTCGAACTGTCCGCGCGCACCGGGCTCGGGATGGACTCGTGGCTGGAGTGGTTGCGCGCCGGATGAAGTGGGACGGCAACCCGAGCGGTTGCGTTCGCATCCGACCGCGTCCGGTTCCCCCCTTGGTTCCCGCTGCGAACCCCGATCCGGTTGCAGCGGGCGAAGCGGTCGGGCTTGGCGTGTGTCCTCAGCCCGGGGGATGGCTGCAGCCTCCCATGGCACAGCAGCCGGACGCGGAGCCCCTTGGGAGCGCGGCGAGGCGGCGTTCGATGGCGAGGGAGGTCGGCGTCGTCGCGAGGCCGCCGAGGGAGGTGCAGCGATGTTCGCGAGGCATGAGGGCCGAAACGCGCTTCGCGGCGTCCACCACCTCGTCGAAGGGAATCAGGGGATCGAATCCCGCCAATGCCATGTTCGCGCAGGAGAGGGCGTTGGCGGCGGCCATGACGTTCTTGCCGAGGCAGGGGGCTTCGACCCGGTTGGCGATGGGATCGCAGATGAGCCCGAGCATCGACTGGAGCGCCATGGAGGCGGCGGCCAGGGCCTGATCGCGCGTGCCGCCGGCCAGGGTGACGAGCGCCGCCGCGGACATGGCGGACGCGGAACCGCCCTCGGCCTGGCAGCCGCCGACTTCGGCGGCGAAGGTCCACTGGCCGGCGATGAAGGCGCCGATCAGCCCGCTCGCGAGCAGGGCGCGGGCCATGTCGTCCTCGGACCGGCCGAGGACCTCCGCCATTCCAAGGACGGCGCCCGGCAGCGCGGCGCAGGCCCCGGCGGTGGGGGCGGCGACGATGACCCCCATGGAGCTCTTCACCTCCATCATGGCGGTGACGTAGAGGATGATCCGGTTCAACGCGCCGGCGTCGAGCAGACCGCCGGCGTCCAGGCGCTCCCGGAAACGCCCGCTCTGGAAGCCCAGCACGCGGTCCTCGTACGAGGTGCCGGCCAGACCCTGCTGGATGGAACGGCGCAGGATTCGAACGATGCGCCGCATGGCTTCGAGGATCGCGGGCTCGTCGAAGCCGCTGCGGGCCTTCTCGTATTCGACCGCGAGTTCCCACAACGGCGTCCGGCGCTCGCCGTCGTGCCGCAGCAATTCGGCGGCGGTGGCGAAGGGCAGGGTCAGGTTCCGGCGCGA
The DNA here is from genome assembly GCA_964608505.1 of uncultured Verrucomicrobiota bacterium. Taxonomy (GTDB): domain Bacteria; phylum Verrucomicrobiota; class Verrucomicrobiia; order Limisphaerales; family CAIMTB01; genus CAIMTB01. The sequence continues at coordinate 355 of CAZSOV010000071.1, read as the reverse complement.
GGGCACGGGCAGCACGGGATGCAGCCGGCGGACCGCCAGCGGGTGCAAGGCCGACAGTCGGGCCTCGGGAACGAAGGCAGCGGATTGGATGCGGAGCAGTTGGAAGCCGATCCCGGCATGACGCGAGGCTTCCTCCGGCGGCACGAGGTCCGGAGGCACCGGTTGATCGGGCTGAAGCCAGACCAGCGTCTCGTGCCAGCCGCCGTCCATGGAGAGCGGCACGCCGTCGATGGCCAGCACCTCGATCATGCCGCCGCCGGTGGAGATGGCGACGAGCGTCCGGCGTTCCCGCGCGTTCGCCAGGGTCAGCCGGTAGGTGTTGGGGTGCGGATCGCCGGCGTCGATGGTTTCGAAG